>DGEY01000048.1:0-1194 GCA_002391385.1 Firmicutes bacterium UBA3914
CGCAAAAGCCCCATCCATAGCGGATGGGGCGCCATCTTCAGCTGCGGCTTAGGGGATCAGTCTATCAAAAAGACAACTGAATAGTGAGCTAAGAAATCGTACACATCCAGGGCATCCAAAATGGCCTGGGCATCGTCATCGCTGATGATTACGTTGGATTCCGTGGTGCCGGAAACGCCCAGGGCCCTGACGACTAAGGGGGAAACCTTCACGGTGTTCTTGGGCTGAATGCGCCTGAGCAGTTCCGGCGTGAGATCCTGCCCGTAGGAGACAATCCCCGCTTCCTGGAGGAACTCATAGGAGACCGCTACTCCGGCATAGACCAGCTGTCCCGATTCGGAGTAGATTCTCGGGCTCATACCCCGCTGCAGGCCCAGGCCCCGGGCATCCACGATCAGCCCGGTATAAACCAAACCCTGCTCGATGAGGATTTCATCCGCCAGGTCCAGCTGAATGCGGCGGATATTGAACTCGTCCCACTCCATTTCCACACCCTCCGGGGCGGTGAACACCACCGTGGCGTGGGTGGCTCCCGGCGGGGCCGTGACGATGGTGGAGATCTGCTGCCATTCCTGCGGGCCCGCCAGGCTCCTGCTCAGCTGGGTGGACCGCAGGTACTGGCCGTGTTCGTTGTGGATGTAAACCGCCGCCATGGTGGGCGCGTCCTCCAGGGAGGTGCGGATGCGTACGCTCACTTCGTAGCGGGCACCGGCCTCCAAAAGAAAGGTGCGGGAAAACTCGGCGGCCTGGACCGTTCCGCAGGCGGCCGCCAGAACAAGCAGGCAGAGGATGACTGCAGTCTTGCTCACTTTCACGTTATCGACCTCCCGTCTACACTTAACACTGTTCGCATTTTACTGCCCGGATTTGACCTCCGTGTGACGAAAACATACTATGTAAACAGGGCCCCGGAGGGCCCAAAACTGACCCTACGACCAAAACTTGACCGGCCATGATCTGGTTGGGATCAGGCAGGTTATTCCACTCCACCAGCTGTGCCAGGGTGACCTTGTACTTCAGGGCAATTTCGTATAGCGTATCGCCGATTTCCGCCGTGTGGGTAGGCCGCTCCTGGGCTTCACCAAGGTAGAAGTGTATGGGAATGCGGATCATTGCCCCTTCCTTCAGCTCTTTCGCCGCAAGGCCGTTGGCTGCAAGCAGCAGCTCTTCCGGCACCTTGTACTGGGCGGCCAG
>DGEY01000048.1:1421-3995 GCA_002391385.1 Firmicutes bacterium UBA3914
GCACCACATGGTAGCTCCAGAGGGGCTCCACAGGAATGAGCAGCCTGCGCCCGACCTGCAGGTTTTCCGGGATCAGCCCCGGGTTAAACTCCAGGAATTCAGCAACGGTCACTCCATAGCGCTGGGCCAGGCCAAACAGGGTCTCGCCCCGGGCCACCGTGTGGTACTGCGGGGCGGCAGCGGCCGCGCCTACGCTCAGGATGAGCACAGCGAGGAATGTCAGGATCATTTTTTTCATGCTTTCACCTCCCAGCCCATTATGGATCCAGCGGGAGCTGAAGGCAAAGGTATGTTCTGACGGTCCTAGAAAGATATTCCGCTGCGCCTCAGGGTCCAGGCCAGGAGCTCTGGGGTGACATCGATCTGGAAGAACACCTCCATAAAGGCCGCATAGGTCTTGTCCAGCTCGCCCGGGTAGGTGGTGGGATAGGCGATGGAATGGAGCCACTCCAGGCCAAGGAGGCTGAAGATGGAGCCCGGTTCCAGCCAGTTCAAAGGAAAGGAAGGGATCTGGTAGATGCGCTTGTGCCCGTCCTTTTCGATTTCCCGGTAGGGGTCGGCGATGAGGTGGGGCATAATCAGTACCAAATCCGGCAGGGGCGGCTCATTGTTCCACACGGGCATTTCCACCATACCCGCGAGGGCCAAAAGCTCGTCAAAGTGGCCCGGCTCCCGTGGGGAGACGATGTGCACCGGGATGGGCTGGAAGCTGCTGTGCAGGGCCTGAAAGCTGGCCAGCTTCTCCAGGTGGTTTTGCACAAAGGTGGCCAGCGCATGTCCCCTCAGCTCTTTACCTAAAAGACGCCCCAGAAGGCACAGGGCATCCGGGAGGGAGGTAAGGCTGTTATCCAGGAGCACCGTGGGAACGCCCAGCATCTCCTGGACTTCATCGGCCAGTTGGCGGTTGATCTCATCCGCCGGGGCGTAGTGAATGATCAGATCCGGGGCAAGGAGTTGGAGGTCACTAACCCGCATGGTCTGGTACGTCTCGTCCCAGGTCCCCAGGGTGGGCAGGGCGTGGTATTGGGGCTGAACGGCAAATCCCAGCTCAGGGCTGAGGCCGCGGTTCCAGCCCAGGATGCAGTCGGGTTCCAGGGCGTAGGCCAAAAAGGTGCCCATTTCTGTGGTGGCATAGATCTTGCGCACAATTCCCGGGATTTCCACCAGGCGGTCTCCGTGATCCACCAGGAGATCTGCGGGCAGCGTCGATACGCTCAGCACTTTGGGGAAGAGCAGCAAAAAGAGGAGGAGCAGGATCAGAACCTGCCACAGACTAACATCCTTGTGCATCCGGCACCGTTCCTTTCAGCAGTTGCCCGGTGAGCAAGAACTCCAGCAGTAGAATCTCCTTCCATTTACTACTTTATGCCACCCTGGACAGGGTGTCAATGAACAGCACCCCAGCAGGGTATTGGGGGAATAGAGGGAATATGCTGAGAAAAGATACAGAAAACAATTTGATTTGCAAATAGGTAATATTAAAGCCAATCTTGACTTTAGACATGTCAACTTGTACGATATAGAAAACGCCCTTACAATACCATAACATGGAGGTGCTGACGGCCCATGGAATGGTATTGGCAAGGGCCAAATCGAATCGAGGGAGGTAACAGGATGTTGAGGAAGTCGTGGCTAGTGGTACTTCTGGCCTTGGCGGTGGTGTTTGCCGGATTCGGCTTAGCTGCGGCCCAGACGCTCATCGTGGCCCAGGCCTCTGATCCGGTAACTCTGGATCCCCACGGGCAGAACGACCAACCTTCGGCACGGGTGAGGGTTCAGATCTACGAGACCCTGGTCAATCATGGCTATGACCTGGAGATCGTGCCTGGGTTGGCCGAGAGCTGGGAGCAGATTGATGAAGTCACCTGGGAGTTCAAGCTGCGTCAAGGTGTGCGCTTCCATAACGGCGATCTGTTTACAGCGGCTGATGTGAAGTATTCCTTCGACCGGATTAAGGAACTTCCATCGCCAGCAGCGTTCCTCATCGATGAGGTGGAGGAAGTTGTGGTGGTCGATCCGTATACGGTGCGCATCGTCCTCAAGCAGCCCTTTGCACCGATCTTGGCCCACCTGGCCCATCCATCCAACTCCATCGTGAACAGGCGCTCCGTGGAAGAAGCCGGCGACGCCTACGGAACCCAGGTGGCGGTGGGCACCGGCCCCTTCGAGTTTGTGGAGTGGGTCGCGGGTTCCCATGTGGAACTGAAGCGCTATGACGGCTACTGGGGAGAACCGGCTAAGGTGGAGCGGCTGATCATCCGCGGCATTCCCGAGAACACCGTGCGGGCCATCGAGCTGGAAACCGGCGGCGTTGACATTGCCTACAACATCGCGCCCATTGATGAGCTGCGCTTGACGGGTGCCCCAGGCATTATTCTGGACAAATACGAGACGCTTTCCACGAGCTATATCGGCTTTAACTGCCAGAAAGAGCCCTTTGACAACCCCTTGGTCCGCAAGGCTCTCAACTACGCCCTCGATGTAGAAGCGGTTGTTGATTTCATCTACAGCGGTCAAGCCCGGGCTGTCACCGGTCCTCTGCCTCCGCTGGTTTGGGCGTCCAGAACCGATCTG
>DGEY01000048.1:4196-10347 GCA_002391385.1 Firmicutes bacterium UBA3914
CAAGACAACCATCTGGACCAATGATAACCCGCTGCGCATGCAGATTGCCGAGATGTTCCAGGCTGACCTAGCCGGAATCGGCATCGAAGCGGAAGTACTTGTTGTGCCTTGGGCCACCTACCTGGAGGACACCGCCGCCGGCAAACATGACATGTTCATCCTCGGGTGGGTAACGGTAACCGCTGACCCGGACTATGGCCTGTGGGCCCTGTTCCACAGCAGCCAGTTCGGAAATGCAGGTAACCGGACGTTCTACGCCAATCCGCGGGTGGATGAGCTGCTCGAGCTGGGACGGCTGGAAGGCGATCCGGAGAAGCGGGCTGCCCTCTACGGCGAGGCGCAGGCACTCATCGTTGAGGATGCTCCCTGGGCGTTCCTCATCGCCACCAGCGAAGTAAACGGCATCCGGGACAACATCGAAGGCTTTGTACCGCACCCCGCGGGTCACCACAAGCTTGCCACAGTGGTTAAGAAGTAGGGTTTGTTCCACAGCGCTGGGCGGGGTACTCGTACCCCGCCCACCCTTTGGAGGCAGCTTTGAGGGAAAGGTGGTTTGCCTGTGTGGCGTTACATCCTGAGGCGTTTGCTGATGCTCATTCCCGTTCTATTCGGGATTTCTATTTTTGTCTTCCTGCTCATGTATTTCACCCCGGGGGATCCGGCTGTGTTGATGTTGGGCGAAGGGGCGCCCCCGGAGCAGCTGGAGGCCCTGCGGGAAGCCATGGGGTTGAACGACCCCTTCTACGTCCAGTATTACAGATGGCTGCGCAACGCGGTCAGGGGAGACTTGGGCCGTTCCCTGCGTTCTAAGAAACTGGTAACCGAAGAAATCCTGGACCGGCTGCCCGCCACCACTGAACTTGCGGTGGCCGCCGTGGCCTTCGCGGTGATCGTGGGCGTTCCGGTGGGCATTCTCTCGGCCACCAAGCCCAACTCCTGGTTCGACAATCTGGCCATGGTGGCAGCCCTCACGGGTGTGGGTATGCCGGTGTTCTGGCAGGGAATCATGCTGATCTTGATTTTTTCCGTCCACCTGCGCTGGCTGCCGTCCTCAGGGCGCATGGGCGGCCTGGAGTATCTGATTCTGCCCGCCATCACGCTGGGCACAGCTTCCACCGCGAGCATTGCCAGGCTGACCCGCTCGGCCATGCTGGAAGTGCTGCAGCAGGATTACATCCGCACAGCCCGTTCCAAGGGCCTGCCCCGCCGGATGGTCACCTTCCGGCATGCCCTGCGCAACGCCCTGATCCCTGTGGTCACCATGATCGGACTGCAGTTCGGCGGCCTGATGAGCGGAGCGGTCTTAACCGAGACCATTTTCGCCTGGCCCGGTATCGGCCGCATGATTGTGGATGCCATCAACAACAAGGATTTCCCCCTGGTCCAGGGGACGATCATGACCTTTGCCCTCATGTATGCGCTGGTCAATTTGATTATCGATGTCACTTACGCGCTCTTAGATCCCCGCCTGCGCTTGGTGTATGAGTAGGGAGGAGAGGCGAGTATGGCAGCAGAGCTAGAAGTATCCAAGACCCAAAGTCAGTTCCGGCGTATAATGAAACAGCTCCTGCGCAACCGCCGGGCGGTTGTGGGCGGTATCGTCCTTCTGATCATTGTCTTTATGGCGATCCTCGCCCCCTATGTGACCACCCACGATCCGGTGAAGCAAAATATCCGCAACCAGCTGCAGCCCCCGTCCCGGGAGCACTTTTTCGGCACCGACCAGTTTGGCCGCGACATCTACTCCCGGGTGATCTACGGAGCCCGGCTGTCACTGCGGGTGGGCTTTTTAGCCATCTCCTTCGCCCTGGTGGTGGGCTGCTTCTTGGGTTTAGTCTCGGGCTACTACGGCGGCTGGCTGGACATGATCGTCATGCGTGTTATCGACATTCTCCTGGCCCTGCCGGGCTTTCTCCTAGCCCTGTCCATTGTGGCCGCCCTGGGGCCCGGCTTGGAGAACGTGATCATGGCCATTGGCGTTTCCTATATCCCTTCCTTTGCCAGAATGATGCGCTCCGCCGTTTTGGCCACTCGGGAGCTGGACTACGTGGATGCGGCCCAGGCTCTGGGCGCTTCCGACTGGCGCATCATCTTCCAGCACATTCTGCCCAATTCCATCAGCCCCATTATTGTTCTCACCACGCTGAGTATGGCGGGAGCGATCTTGTCCGCCGCGGGCTTGAGCTTTTTGGGGATGGGGGCCCAGCCCCCCACGCCGGAGTGGGGGAGCATGATCGCCACTGCCCGGCCCTTTATCAGGGTTTCCCACTGGGCGGTAACCGTACCGGGCCTGGCCATCTTCATCACCGTGATGTGCCTCAACCTGGTGGGCGACGGGCTCAGGGACGCCCTGGATCCCCGCTTGAAGAACCTGGGGTAAACAAATACGGAACCCCGTATAAGGCGAGAGCATAGTATGGACTGTTGTAGTACCTGAGTACTAGGAGGTCTGTACTATGCTTTCTCTGTTTAAGAAAGAGGATTGGTGGGCAAATTGGTTGGGCGGGTTGTTCCTTGCAGGGGCGGGCTTTGGCCTGATTCGCTACATCCCCAAGCTGCCCAAGTGGAGCGCTTTGCCGGATGCGCTATCCCTTGACCTCATCTTGCCGCTTGTACTCTGGGGGTTGGGTCTGGCTGCGGTCACCGCCGTTGCCCTGAAGATCATGGGGGAGGATGCGGGTAAATACTTAAAGGCCTTTCCCGCGGTGTTCGGGCTGGCTGTTTTGGCCTTTATCATCGGGAACCAAAAGACGCTGAACCAGTATGGGTTCAACGATGTGATCTGGGCCTTGGTGCTGGGGCTGCTCATCAGCAACCTGTGGCGCAGGCCCGCTTGGCTGGTTCCCGCCATCCGCACGGAGCTTTTCATCAAGACCGGCTTGGTGCTCCTGGGCGCGGAAATCCTCTTCAACCGGGTGCTCACCCTGGGCACACACGGGCTGGGTGTGGCCTGGACGGTGCCGCCACTGGTGATGATTTTGATGTACCTGTACGGGACACGGGTGCTCAAAATTGACAGCAAGGCCCTGGTGGCTACGGTGGCCACCTGCACTTCGGTCTGCGGCGTTTCGGCGGCCATCGCCACTGGAGCCGCCGTCAAAGCCAAGAAAGAGGAGATCAGCGCCGCCATCTCAGTCTCCCTGATCGTTACGGTGATCATGATGGTGGGCATGCCCGTACTGATCCGCTGGATCGGCTTGCCCGATGCCATCGCCGGCGCCTGGATCGGCGGCACGGTGGATGCCACAGGCGCAGTGGTGATGGCCGGCAGCATGGTGAGCCCAACGGCCATGGAAGTCGCAGCTATCGTCAAGATGCTGCAGAATGCGCTCATCGGGGTTGTGGCCTTCTGCTGGGCGCTGTTTTTCGTGACCAGGGTGGAACAGGAGCCCGGGGTGGAGCGAGTTGGCTTCAGGGAAATCTGGGTGCGCCTGCCCAAGTTCATCCTGGGCTTCGTTGGCGCTTCCCTGCTTGTATCCTTTGCGCTTGTGCCCACGTTGGGAGAGGCCCGGGTGGATCAGATATTGAGTATCACCACGGCGGCCCGCAACTGGCTGTTTACCCTGGCTTTCGTCTCAATCGGTTTGGACTCCCGCTTTGTGGACCTGAGGAAAGCCTTCAAGGGGCAGGCCACCGTAAACCTGCACCTGGTGGGGCAGGCCATGAACATCGTCCTCACCCTGCTGGCGGCCCTGATCTGCTTTAGAGGCCTATAGAGCCTACTGCCAGTGCAGCCGGTAGCGTAGGAACAGTTCCTGACCGTGCCTGTGCACCGACAGGAGCTCCACCTCCCGGGGTTGGGGCAGAAGCTGGCCACCCATGGCCAGGGTCAAATCGCTGCGCAAACCCACGAGTTTCGGCGCCAGGGTGATGAAGAGCTCATCTAAGATCTGGGCCTGCATGAACTGGAAGTTGACGCTGGGGCCCCCTTCCACCAACAGCCGCTTAACTCCGTGTTTCTCCCAGAGCAATTGGGCCACTGCCGCGGGCGTTGGTTCGGCCAGGGTTTCCACCATGGAACTGGCTTCGATCTCCGGCGGTAGGCTGGCTGCCCCCTCTGGCGTGGTGATGATCAGCGGGGGTCTCGGAGGGTTCTGAAAGAGGGGTGTGTCCGGCTGGAGCTGGCCGCTCCGGGTCAAAACGATGCTCAGGGGCTGGAAAGCCAGCCCCTTGGCCCGCCTGGCACCTTCCAGCTCCGCGGGCACACCCAGATAGAAGGGATGCTGCCGTACGGTTTGGCCTCCAGAGAGCACCGCATCGAAGTGGCTGCGGATCACATGCATCGTTTCCAAATCGAAGGGGCTGCCGAGGCTGCCGGGCTTCAGGGCTCCTCCGGCAGTCACCTTGCCATCTAGGGACATGACCATATTGCAGGCGATCAAGGGCCGGCTGCCCGGCAGTTCCCAGGTAAGCTGCGAGTAGAAATGTTCGGACATGGTTCACCTCCCTTAGGGTAAAAAAGGCTTTCGGCATGCGGGAACATGCCAAAAGCCTCGCGCTTTCTCTTTGGGCAGCCCGCCGCAGACGGCAGCTGCCCTACACAGAGAGGTCTCAGTCAAGCGGTTCGTTGATGGCTACAAAGGCCTCAATGCCCCGCCGCAGGTTGGCAGCCCATTTCTCAGCCAGCTGCGCCTTGGTGGCCTTGTTCAACGCTGCGTGGTAAGCATCAACTTCCACGATGAACTGGTCTTTCACGTAGAGGCTGACAGTCCCATCCTCTGTCCGGATCTGCACATCCTTCGCGGTGAGTGCAGCGGGGTCCTGACCAGCTTCTACCCAGGCTGCAAAGACGGCGCTCAAGTTGGCCCAAATGGCGTTAACCTTGTCGTAGGGTGGAGCATCTCCTTCATAGCGGTAGGTGAAGAAGTGTACACCGGTTCCGGGGATGTCCACGAGGATGCCCTTGGGCTGGGCCAAAACAGTAGTGCTCAACACTGCTACCAACAGCACAACTAACAGCAAGTTAATCTTACGCACTTGCAATCCACCGCCCTATTATGTTATAGTTTGTATAGTATCAGTTCTCTTTAGCCAGCGAAATTCCTCTAAATGCTGGGTGCTTCTCGGGAGGAACCTGAATACTAATCTCTGGTAAGACACCTCGCTGTGCAAGGCATGGTGGATTTTTGCAGAGAAATTTGCCTATGGGGTAGTTGACAAGGCACCGAAGTGCTGGTATACTTTCAAAGTGTCCAGACCCTTGACCAGCTAAAAACCCAGGGCGAATAGCTCAGCTGGGAGAGCACCTGCCTTACAAGCAGGGGGTCACAGGTTCGAGCCCTGTTTCGCCCACCATGCGGCAGTAGCTCAATTGGTAGAGCATCGCGTTGCCATCGCGAAGGTTGCGAGTTCGAGTCTCGTCTGCCGCTCCATCTATGTTCAGAAGTAAGCCGATGTAGCTCAGAAGGCAGAGCACTTCCATGGTAAGGAAGGGGTCGCCGGTTCGACTCCGGCCATCGGCTCCACCATAGATTTGGGTTAGCATGCGGAAGTGGCGGAATTGGCAGACGCGCAAGGTTGAGGGCCTTGTAGGAGCTAATCCTGTAAGGGTTCAAGTCCCTTCTTCCGCACCAGATTTCATATAAGCATGGAGCCGTGGTGTAGCTGGTTAACACGTCGGCCTGTCACGCCGAAGATCGCGGGTTCGAGTCCCGTCGGTTCCGCCATCCCTTTTGGGGTGTAGCCAAGCTGGTAAGGCACAGGACTTTGACTCCTGCATTCCCTGGTTCGAGTCCAGGCACCCCAGCCACTGTGCCCAGATAGCTCAGTTGGTAGAGCAGGGGACTGAAAATCCCCGTGTCGCTGGTTCGATTCCGGCTCTGGGCACCACTAATCTAACCTGGTTGCTTAGCTCAGTTGGTTAGAGTGCTGCTTTGACATGGCAGAGGTCGCTGGTTCGAATCCAGCAGCAACCACCATTCTTTTTTTGCCCGCCCCCATCGTCTAGCGGCCTAGGACACCGCCCTTTCACGGCGAAGGCACCGGTTCAAATCCGGTTGGGGGTGCCATGTTGGGCCCATAGCTCAGTTGGGAGAGCGCTTGAATGGCATTCAAGAGGTCAGGGGTTCGACTCCCCTTGGGTCCACCAATTAAAACATAGTAAAGACCGCACTTGGCGGTCTTTTTTCATGTGCGCCACGCATGGCGCGTA
>DGEY01000073.1:0-3097 GCA_002391385.1 Firmicutes bacterium UBA3914
CCCACGGCTAGTACGCCATTCCCTATGCCATTTCCATCTCGCTGCTTTTGGTCAACCATGAAGAGGTGAAAAAGCTGGGGGCCAAGCCCATCACCAGCTACGCTGATCTCTGGCAGCCGGAGCTGCGGGGTAAAGTGGTCACGGTGGACTGGTCCGTGGAGGTCATGGGCATTGCCCTGAAGGCCTTGGGCTACGAGTACAACGAAACGGATCCAGCCATAGTGGCCCAGGCCAGGGAGAAGCTTTTTGCCCTGAAGCCCAACATCGTGCGCTTTGAGACCAACACTCCCGAAGACTCCCTGATCAACCGGGAAGCTGTGGTTGGCTTTATGTACTCCAACCAGGCGGTGAAGGGCAACGCGGCCGACCCTGCGCTGCAGCCGGTCTTCCCCACGGAGGGCGTGCCCATCTTCATCGACTGCTGGGTCATGTCTAAAGAAGCGCCCAACAAAGACGGCGCTTACAAGTTCCTGGACTTCATCATGCGGCCGGAGATTGCAGCCCGCATTGCCGACATCACCAAGTTCACCACACCCAACAAGGCGGCCGAGCCGTACCTTCCCGACTACTACAGGGAGAACCCCATGCTTAACCTCCCCGATGAGGTGGCGGCCAACACCAGCTTCTACATTGGTGTAGACAAGGTGCTGGAGGAATACGAACACATCTATGTTGAGTTCAAACTGAGGTAGCTATAGGGGGGCGCTGCAGAACTACTCGCTGGAGTGGGGAGCAGCGCTCCTTTTTGCCTATCGGGCTCCTTGGCGAGTCCGTATTCTCGTTATTGGACACTGCAGCAGCCCCCTAGGCTCTGGGTGTTCAGACTTGTGTCTTCATGGTTAGGCTGATCCTCTGCAGCTTGGGATCGACCGCGAGCACCCGCACCGTGACGATATCCCCCACCTGGACCACATCGGTGGGGTGGCGCACGTAATCGTCACTGAGCTGGGAGATGTGCACCAGCCCCGCTTTGCCCACACCTATATCCACAAAAGCCCCGAAATCAACCACATTCTGCACCGTGCCCTGGAGGACCATGCCTGCCCTGAGATCATCCAGGCTGAGCACATCCGCCCTGAAGAGCGGCGGGGGAAGCTCATCCCGGGGATCCCTGCCGGGCTGGCCCAGGGAAGCGATGATGTCCCGCACAGTGGGCACCCCCGCCCCCAGGCTTTCCGCCACCTTGATTGGATCAAGCTTATTGAGCTTTTCCCTGATCTGCCTTAAGGCTGCATTGTCCTGCAGGTCTTCTGCCCTAGAGCCGATCAAGGCTAGAATTTGGCGGGCCAGGGGATACGATTCGGGATGCACCGCGGTATTGTCCAAAGGCTCTGGGCCTTCCCCGAGGCGCAGAAAGCCCGCGGCCTGTTCAAAGGTCTTGGGGCCTATGCCCTTCACCTGCTTGAGTTGGGCACGGGTTTGGAAGATGCCGTTGGCCTCCCTGTGCTCCACGATGGCCTGGGCCGTTTTGGCCGACAGGTCGGACACATAGCGCAGCAGGGCGCTGGATGCGGTGTTCAGGTTAACACCCACATGGTTCACACAGCTTTCCACAACCGCATCTAAGGCGCGGCCCAGTTCCTTTTGATTCACATCGTGCTGGTACTGGCCTACACCCAGGGATTTCGGCTCGATCTTCACCAGTTCCGCTAGGGGATCCTGCACCCGGCGGGCGATGGATACCGCGCCCCGCATGGAGACATCCAGGTCAGGGAACTCTTCCCGGGCCAGCTCCGAGGCGGAATAGACCGAGGCCCCCGCCTCATTGACCACCAAGTACTGTGCCTGGGGGCAGCTTGCTTTGATCAGCTCGGCCACCAGCTGCTCGGTCTCCCGGCTGGCGGTGCCGTTGCCGATGGTGATCAGGGTGATCCCGTGCTTGTTCACCAGGGAGGCCAAAGTGCTCAGGGCTTCGTCCCACCTTTTCTGAGGTTCATGGGGATAGATGGTGGTGTACTCCAGGAGCTTGCCGAACTCGTCCACGGCCACCACCTTACACCCGGTGCGGTAGGCCGGGTCGATGCCCAGAACTCGCCGGCCCCTAACGGGGCTCTGCATGAGCAGGTTGTGCAGGTTTTGGGCAAAGATGGCGATGGCTTGCTTTTCCGCCCTTTCCGTGAGGGCATTTCTGATCTCCCGCTCCAGGCTGGGGGCCAAAAGCCGCGCATAGCCATCCTCGATGGCAGCCTGGAGATGGGGCGACGCGGGGGATGAGCTGTCTTTGATGATTTCCCCCGCCAGCAGGCTGTGGACACGTGCTGCATCGACCTGGATCCTTACCTTCAAAAAGCCCAGCCGCTCTCCCCGATTGACGGCCAAGATGCGGTGGGGCGGGATTTTGGCCGCATCTTCACAGTGGTCGAAGTAGAGGTGGAACTCCTGAGCCTCTGGGTTATCTTCAGCATCGCTGTTTTCCGTGATGATCAGGCCTGTATTGTAGGTGAACGTGCGGATCTTGGCCCGGAGGGCAGGATCGTCCGCGAAGCGCTCAGCGAGGATATCCTGAGCTCCCTGCAGCGCCTCCTCGGTGCTGGTCACCTCTTCATTCAGGAACCGCTGCGCCAGCAGCCTGGGGTCTTCTTGGCCCTGGGCCAACAGCAGATCTGCCAGGGGTTCCAAGCCCTTCTCTTTGGCCAGCGAGGCCCGGGTTTTGCGCTTGGGCCGAAACGGGCGGTAGATATCCTCCAGTTCCTGGAGGGTAGAGGCCGCTTCTATGGCTTTGCTGATTTCGGTAGTGAGTCTTTCCTGTGCCTCAATGAGCCGCCTGACCTCTGCTTTGCGGCTGGCCAGGCTGCGCAGGTAATCCAGGCGTTCCGCCAGTTTCCTCAGGACCGTTTCATCCAGTTCACCTGTGGCTTCCTTGCGGTAGCGGGCGATGAAGGGGATGGTGCTGCCTTCATCGAGCAGTTTGACTGTGCGTTCAACTTGATCTGGTTGCAGCTGGAGCTCTGCCGCGAGCTGCCGGATGATCTCCATGTCTTTTCTCGCCTCCGTGCTTAGCATAGCAGAACTGGAAGGAAGACGCAAAGAAATGTGGAACCCTAAGGCGAGGTGATTGCATGCTGGCGGAGTACAGGACGGTGGCCCGGGAGGCGGA
>DGEY01000073.1:3323-4313 GCA_002391385.1 Firmicutes bacterium UBA3914
GAAGTCCAAGTTCATTGCCCGCATCAAGCCCGTCCAGACCCGGGAAGAAGCGGAGGCGTTCATCGAAGCAGTACGCAAAGAACACTGGAACGCCACCCACAATGTACCGGCCTATATCATAGGAATGAACCAGGAGGTTCAAAAATACAGTGATGACAATGAACCAAGCGGCACGGCGGGCCTGCCTGTTTTGGAAGTGCTCAAGGCCCATGAGGTGGTGAACTGTGCCGTGGTGGTCACCCGCTATTTCGGCGGTATCCTCCTGGGCAGGGGTGGTTTAGTCCGTGCTTACGGCGGAGCAGCCCGGGAGGCGCTCAAGGCCGCCGGGATCGTACGCATGGTCCCTGCACTGGAGGTGGGCATCACTGTGGATTACACCCATCTAGGAAGAGTTCAAAACGAACTGCTGACCCAGGGTGTTTTTCTCCAGGACACGGAGTATCTGGAGAAGGTGACCTTCCACGTGCTGCTCCTGCCAGAGGAAAGGGAACCTCTGCGCCAGGTCATCCAGGAGCTCACCGCCGGTGATTTCCTCTGGCGGGAAGGGCAGGAAGTGTACCGATCCCTGCCGGTGGAAGCAGAGAGCTGATTGGAAGAATTTGAGGGGAGTGGGTAGGATGGCGAAGCGGATGGGTGGACCCGGGACCTGGCTGTATCCTCTGCCGCCTGTTTTGGTGAGCTGTGCCCATGGCGACAGGACAAATATCATCACCCTGGCCTGGGCAGGGGTGGCCTGTTCAGAACCGCCAATAATCAGCTTGGGTATTCGCCCAGAGCGCTATTCGTATGATATAATTAAGCAATCGGGCGAATTCGTGGTGAATATCCCCCGGGCATCCCAGGTGGAGCTGGTGGATTTTTGCGGCAATGTCAGCGGCCGGGAGGTTGATAAGTTCGCCCGCTGCGGCTTCACAGCCCTGCCCGGCAGTTCTGTGGCGGCGCCGCTTCTGGCTGAGTGCCCGGTAAACCTGGAATGCCGGGTGGTGCAGG
>DGEY01000073.1:4462-30257 GCA_002391385.1 Firmicutes bacterium UBA3914
GAACAGTATGTGGCGGATCAGCGCTTCGACCCTTACGCCGCCGATGCCCTGGTTTACGGTTTTGGCCGCTACTACCGCTTGGGTGAAGTGCTGGGGCGTCACGGGGAGTGGATGAAAAGAGAGAGGTAAGAGATGAAGAGAAGCAGGAAACTCGTTGGGTTGACCATAGTTTTCCTCTTTGCGGTTCTGGTCGCTGGCCCCGTTTGGGCTGCCTTTCCCCAGCCCCAGGGTTTCGTGAACGACTTTGCCAATGTGCTGGACCGCCGCAGCCAGTCGGAGCTGCAGGTTTTGGCCGAGCAGCTGCGCGCGGACCAGGGGGTGGAACTGGCGGTGGTCACTGTGGCCAGCACCGATCCCCTGGATCCCAAGGAGTACACCACCGGGCTGTTTAACGAATGGGGGATCGGCGGTCCTGAAGACAGCGGCCTGCTCATCCTCCTGGCCGTGGCGGAGCGGGCCATTGAGGTGGAGCCTGGTTACGGCTTGGAAGGTGTGCTTCCCGATGGGTTGATTGGGGCGGTGATCGATCAGGAGGGCATGCCCCACTTCCGGGAAGGGGATTACGGGGCCGGGATCACGGCCATGGCCAAGGCCTATGCCCGCATCTTGGCCGGGGAGAAGTTCGAGATCGCGGAAGAGGAAAAAGGAGATTTCGGCTGGCTTTATTCGTTTCTCATTTTTATCCTCATCGTGCTGCTGCTGCGCCGCAACCGCTTCTATCCGCCCAGGGGCGGCGGGGCTAGCGGCGGCGGTTCCGGTCGGAGAACCATCTTTGTCCCAGGTCCCACCATGGGCGGGCCGCGGATGCCCACAGGCAGAGGCTCCGGCGGCTTCGGGGGATTTGGGGGAGGCCGCAGCGGCGGCGGTGGAGCAGGCAGGAGATTCTAAGGAAGGAAAAGGAGAGTGGAGAGAATGAAAAAAGGAACGCTAGTTCTCGTTGTCATCGCAGTCATTGTCATACTGCTTGGCATCAGGGTCATTTCCGCGTACAACCGTTTAGTGGAACTGGAGCAGAATGTGGAAGGACGCTGGGCCCAGGTGGAGAACCAGCTGCAGCGGCGGGCAGATCTCATTCCCAACCTGGTGGAAACGGTTAAGGGCTATGCCAGCCACGAGCAGCAGGTTTTCGCCGATGTGGCTGAAGCCCGCTCGCGGCTGCTGGCTGCCCGTACTCCAGAGGATCAGATGGAGGCCAATGCGAGTTTGGACTCCGCTCTCGGCAGACTTCTGGCCATCAGCGAGGCTTACCCCGAACTGAAGGCCGACACCAGCTTTATCCGCCTCCAAGATGAGCTGGCGGGGACGGAGAACCGCATCGCCACAGAGCGCATGCGTTTCAACGAGTCGGTGCAGACTTGGAACACCACCATCCGCCGTTTCCCCATGAATTTGATTGCCAGCGTGTTCGGGAAGGAACCTAAGCGCTTCTTCGAAGCATCCCCAGGGGCCCAGGAAGTTCCCCAGGTATCGTTCTAAAAAAAGGAGGCACTCTCTAAAAGGGAGTGCCTCTCTTGCCAGGGCCTAGAAACCAAATAGGGGCAGGGGGATGCTGCCCTGGTTGCTCAGGGCCTCCAGATCCGCGGGGGGAATGTTCTCGTGGAAGTAGTGCAGGACTTCCAGGGCTTCTTCGGGATGCGCCGTATCCCCCCACACCACCAGTTTGGTCAGCTGCGCGGGGTGCTGGAGGCCGTAGATAGGCTTACCTGTTTGATCCTGGCCTAAGGCCAGCAGGGCGCCCTGCTCGGTGAAGTAGGTGAAGCGGTTCTCATCTAGGGCGATCACATCCGGTGCATCCCCTGCGGCGATGAGCACCACCAGCTTGGGGTCTAAAGTCCCCAGGGGCAGAAGCTGCAGGTCGATGTAGATGGTCTCGTGGGTTTCATTCCAGCTTTCGGCCAGTTCCGTCATGACTTCGCCCAGGTCGTAGGAAGCCTCGGCCAAAAAGACGATCTTCACCCTGCCCATGGCCGGATCCGGCGGCTGGGGTCGGAAGATAATGTAGAGGATGAGGGCAGCCGCCACCAGAATGCTTCCCACAATCACCTTCTTGGAAACCGGGGGCGGCGGGCCGTCGCCCGCTGGCTTTTCCCCCACCACGGCGCGGGCCAGCTGTGGACAACCAGCCCTGCCGCAGCCGCCTTTGCTCTTCCAGCAGTCCACGTGCTGCACGCTGCGGCAGCGGGGGCAGACCACCACTTGATCCTGGGCGGTGATGGTTTCCTGGCACAGGATGCAGGGCTGGCCCGCGTGGGCCTCTCCAGAAGTGATTTTTTCCGTTCTTTCCGCCATAGATTCTCTCCCCAAATACAAAAGATCGTATAGTATGGTATTATTAATATTGTAACACTTTGTCCCAGCTCTGCCAATTGAGCAGGCTGGGGAGGAGGAGTGATCACTCTGAGGCCGCAGGTGGAGATCTACACTGACGGTGCCTGCAGCGGCAACCCGGGGCCGGGGGGATGGGCAGCCATCCTCATCTTCGGCGAGCACGAAAAGGAGATCTCGGGGTTCGAACCCATGACCACCAATCAGCGCATGGAACTCACCGCGGCCATCAGGGCTTTGGAAAGCTTGAAAAGGCCCTGCAGGGTGAGGCTTTACTCAGACAGTGCTTACCTGGTTAACGCCTTCAATTTGGGGTGGCTTGACAACTGGCGCCGCAACGGCTGGCTCAATGCCAGGAAACAACCGGTGAGCAACGGGGATCTCTGGCAGCGCCTGGCGGAGCTTGCGGAAATCCACCAGATCCAATGGATTAAAGTGCAGGGACACAGCGATAATAAGTACAATAACCGTTGTGATGCTCTGGCCCGGGCCGCCATTGAGTCGGGGCGATAGGGGGGGCAGCAAGCAGTGCAGAGAGATTACCAGGAATTACTTGCAGAAATCAAAGAAATAACCACGGCCGATGGCTTTGTTTCGTCCTGTTTGGAAATAAAGGAAAGCCTGTACTTCTATGAGCTCGATCTGATGCTGGCAGCTTACACCGCTTCTCTGGAACTGCTGGCGGCGGCTGCCCTGCTCCATGCCACCTTGAAAAGCAGGGCCGATCTCTTAAAGGCCCGGGCGGCAGTGGAGCATTATGTGGAGAATCTTTTGGCTGACTTGAACAAGTTCCGGTTTCCCCTGGACGTTCAATACGTTGTGGACCGGTTCTTACAGGGCCCGGCGCCGCGCATCCGCTGGCGCCTGGCGGTTTACGGGGAGATGATGCAGGCTTACGCCGCCCTGGAGGCTGCCCCCTCCGAGGGCTTGGACGAGCTGCTGCGCAGGGCCCACAGGCTGCTGCGGGGGAGGGAAGCGGAGCTTGGGCCCAAGCTCACCGCCGTCTTGGGGCAGGTTGGGGCCCGCATGCTGCGGGGGGCGCGGCTGAGGCCCATCTGGCTGCAGGTGAGCCATCCCCGCATCCAGATTGCCCTTTCCGGCCTGCAGACCCTCATGAACAACCTCCGGGTCACCCCGTATTTCAACTACCCCCTGGAAGATCTGGCCACAGAAAGGCAGAAACGCCGCAAGGTGAAGGGCAATGTAGTGGCGGATCTGGGGGTGTTCCGCAACTTCCGGCAGGGCGGTTCCGGCTACACAGAGCTGAACATCCCCTTAGAGCGGGATGAGTACGATAACTTCCTGGAGGGTTTCTCCACGGGGTTCCAGTATCTGGATGTGGAACCTGACGAGGTAGTGGTGGATCTGATCACCATGATCCTCGAGGCCCGCCTGGTGCACGGGGGCGTGGATTCCAGGTTTTTGCTCAGGCTCTTGGTCTATTGCAACCGCTGGAAGCTGAGCCAGGTGAGCGATACCATTTTAGAACTTCTGGAAGAACTGGACTGGGACGACCCGCTCTTCTATGAGTCCTGGTCGCTGCTGAAGAGTTTCGCGGGGAAAGCGCTGCCCGCCATGCGCCGCTTTGTCCGCAAACACAGGGATTCTCCGCTCCTGCCTTATCTCGCCCTCTTTTTGAGCAGCGGGCCGCCCAGCAAACGCCGGTGGAGCCTACTCAAGGAGATCTTCGAGCATTATCCCGAGGAAAATGAGGACAAGGTTCATATCGCCCTGTCCATTGCCCGTTACGGCGGCGAGGAGGCGGTGGCCTTCCTGGAGCAGGTTTTGACCTCCGCGAAAAGCTCCAACGGTGCCTACCGCCGGGAGCTGGAAAAGGCTTTAGCCGCCGCCAAACAAGAAGCTGGGCACTAGCCCAGCTTGGCCACAGCCCACTCCGCAGCTTCCCTCACCAGGGGGCTGGGGTGCCCTTGGGCTGTTTTCTTTAAAATGGGGAGCGCAGCACGGGCCCCCTGGTTTCCCAAAATGAGGCAGGCGTTGCGCTGCAGGATGTTTTTGCCCCGCCAGGCCACGCTGGTCTGGCCGAACTGCTCCTGGAACTCCCTGTTACTTAAACTGAGCAGAGGCAAAAGGGGCACATGGGGGCCCACCAATGGAGCGAACTCCCGGTGGCGGGTTACTGGCGCCTCCCGATTGACGGGGCAGACCTGCTGGCACGTATCGCAGCCCCACAGCCGGCTGCCCAGCTTAGAGCGGAACTCCAGGGGAATGGGCCCGCTCATCTGGGTGAGGTAGGAGAGGCAGATGTGGGGGTTGATCTTGCCAGGAGCCAGAAGGGCCCCCGTGGGACAGGCCTTGATGCACCGGCCGCAGTCCACCGGGCAGGACCAGCTGCCCTGCCCTTTGGGACTGGTGGCAGGCAGTTCCACATCCACCAGCACTTCCCCCAGGAAAACCCAGGAGCCATAGGGCGGCACGTAGACCGCGCAGTTTCCGCCGGCATAACCCAGGCCCGCTTCCACCGCCAGGGCCCGGTCCACCAGGAAGCTGGTATCCACAGCCTTGGTGCATTCCCGGGCTCCAAAGCGTTCCTGGAGACAGCTGATCAGCTGGTCCAGGCGCCGGCCCAGCACCCGGTGGTAGTCCAAACCCCAGGCGTAGCGGGAGATGGTGCCGTGGAGCGGAGGAACAGGTCCCGGCTGGCCGGTGTTGTAGCTCACGGCCAGGGCGATGACCGTCTTGGCGCTGGGCTGCAGCTTCCGGGGATCGAGGCGCTTTTCCACATCCTGATCCACAAAATCAGGATAACGCCCCTCTTCTTGGGCCTGCCGCAAAAGGGGCAGCAGGCGCTTAGAAGGACGCGCCGGCATTACGGCAAAGGCATCAAAGCCCGCCTGGAAAACCGCCTCACCCAAAGCCTTGAGGACCTGTGCGCTCATGGCCAACCTCCCTGGTTCTTGCTTTGTGCGCCTTGCTCCCTAAACGGAAAAGAGGAGCTCCCAGCTCCTCCTGACAGTCTATCTAATTGGCCGCTTCCACCGCGACAACCTCGGGAACTTCCTGCTTCAGGATGCGTTCAATACCGGCCTTGAGGGTCAGCTGGGACATGGGGCATCCTACGCAAGCGCCGGTCAGTCTCACCTTAACCACGTTGTCGGGGCTGATTTCGACCAACTCTACATTCCCACCATCGGCTTGAATAGCTGGGCGAATTCTGTCGAGAACCGCCTCTACTCTCTCGCGCATTTCCACACCTCCTTGGCGTCTTCTTTTCTAAGTATACACCTAATGAATTGTAAAGTCTATGCCCAATCGCCATTCTTCTCAGGTTCCGCAGAAGGTGCGGTAGGGCAGGCCTGAGGGCTCCGGTGGCGTGGCGTATTCCCGCTGCTCCGGGCTGTGGGCGAAGGGGTCCTGCAGCACTTTGACCAGTGTTCTCACGGGCCCGTAATCGGCCTTCTGTACCGCGGGGCGCAGCGCCTCTTCCACCCGGTGGTTGCGGGGGATCACCGCCGGATTGCTCCTTTTCATGAGCTCCTGCACAGAGGCGGCGCTCTGCCCGCTGCGGGCCAGGCGCTCCTGCCAGCGCTCTTCCCAGCGGGCGAAATCGTCTGTTTGATAGAGGGTGCCGGTTGAGAAAGCCTGGAAGGTGAGATCCAGAAAAGTGTTGGTGAAATCAGCTTGGTGCTTGGCCATCAGGTCCAAAAGCTGCTGCACCAGCTCCCGGTCTCCCTCCTCCGCATCCGCCAGGCCCAGCTTGCGGCGCATTCCCTCGAGGTAGAAGGAGTCGTATAGGTCCGAAAAGCGGGCCAGTTCCGCCTCCGCTGCCCGTGCCGCCTCCTTTTCCTCCTGGGAGAGCAGGGGCAGCAGCGCCTCGGCAAAACGGGCCAGGTTCCAGGCGGCGATCTCCGGCTGCCGGCCGTAGGCGTAGTGCCCATGATGATCGATGGAGCTGAACACGGTGGCTGGATCATAGGTATCCAAGAAGGCACAGGGACCGTAATCGATGGTTTCACCGCTGATGGCCATGTTGTCGGTATTCATCACTCCGTGCACAAAACCCACCAGCATCCAGCGGGAGACCAAAAAGGCCTGGGCCCGGATTACCTCCCGCAGCAGGGCCAGGTATTTGTCTGCCTCCCCGCGGAGCTGGGGGTAGTGCCGCTCCAGGGTATAATCTGCCAGCTTCTGGAGGGCGTCGGGGGCGAAGGCCGCGGCATACTGGAAGGTGCCCACCCGGATGTGGCTCTGGGCCACCCGGGCCAGGATCGCCCCGGGCAGCAGGGTTTCCCTGGGAACCAATTCCCCCGTGGCCACCACCGCTAGGCTGCGGCTGGTGGGGATGCCCAGGGCGTGCATGGCTTCGCTGATGATGTACTCCCGGAGCATGGGCCCCATGGTGGCCTTGCCATCGCCTCCCCGGGAGTAAGGGGTGGGGCCGGTCCCCTTCAGCTGCAGATCCCAGCGCTGGCCGGAAGGGGCGATCTGTTCCCCCAAAAGCAGCGCCCGGCCATCCCCGAGCATGGTGAAATAGCCGAATTGGTGGCCGGCATAGGCCTGGGCCAGGGGCAGGGCCCATTCTGGGACGCGGTTGCCCGATAGGACGGCAGCGCCGGCTGCGCTGCTCAGCGCGGCGGGATCCAGGCCCAGAAGCTCCGCCAGGGGTTCATTGAAGATGACGATTTCCGGCCTGGGAACCTTGGCCGGCTGCACCAGCGAATAGAGGGAGGAGGGCAGGCGCGAGTAAGAATGATCGAAGTTAAAGCCAAACTCATTGGTCTCCATGGCTCACCTCCTGAAGCTAGTATGCCCGGGCAGGAAGTTGGCGAACTATACCGAAATCAGTATACGTTCCAATCTTGAGAGATGGAGGATGCGGATGCAGCGCACGAAGATTTTAGTAATCGGCAGTCTGAATATGGATTTGGTGGTGCACGTCCCTAGAGTCCCCGCGGACGGTGAAACCATTTTGGGCAGCGAGTTTCACCGCTATTTCGGAGGCAAGGGGGCCAACCAGGCTGTGGCCGTGGCCAGGCAGGGCGCCCGCACGATTATGGCCGGGCGCGTCGGCGCGGATGCCTTTGGACGGGACCAGATCGCTTCGCTGCAGGCCGAAGGAATCGAGACTGACTACCTCTTGGTAGATGACGACCACCCCTCGGGAGTGGCGTTCATTGTCATAGATGCCCAGGGCAACAACCGGATTATGGTCATCCCCGGAGCCAATGGGGCAGTGAGCCCCCGGGACATTGAGGCCCTGGAGCCTGTCATGGCGGAATGTTCCTGTGTAGTGATACAGCTGGAGATCCCTTTGGAGACGGTGCTCGCGGCTGTCCGCGCCGCCCATGCCCAGGGAGCGAAGGTGATCCTCAATCCAGCCCCGGCCCAGCCTTTACCCCTGGACATCTACCCCTGCATCACGGTGATCACGCCCAATGAAAGCGAGGCCCAGCTCCTCACGGGTATCGAGGTGGTGGACCTGGCCTCCGCCCGGCAGGCTGCCCAGGTGCTGCTGGACCGGGGGGTGCTGGCTGTGGTGATTACCCTGGGGGCACAGGGTGCCTACGGGTTGACCCTGGCCGGTGAGTTCCACATCCCCGGGCACCAGGTGAACGTGGTGGACACTGTGGCCGCGGGGGATACCTTCACAGGCGCGCTGGCGGCCCTGATCGGCGAAGGGCGCAGCCTGAGGGAAGCGGTGGAGTACGCCAATGCGGCAGCGGCCATCGCGGTGACCCGCCGGGGGGCCCAACCCTCCGTACCCACCAGGGCAGAAGTGCTCCGTTTTTTGGATAGGTAAAGACACAGCGGACAAGGAGCTGCCGTTCCTGAAGGTAGCTCTGTCTTTTTCCCGGCGAAAAGTGAGATTATAGGAAGAGCAGATTGATGTGCAGACCGGTTGCGGCATATTCTGCTAGACAGGAGGCTGACCTTGACCAAGCAAGCAGAAACCCGTACGTACCGCGGCTACGTCCTGGATCCCTTTCAGCAGCAGGCGGTTGACTATATCGACCAAAACAAGTCTGTGCTGGTGGCGGCGCCCACCGGCGTGGGCAAGACCTTGATTGCCGATTACATAATCGAAAAGATCTACCGAGAAGGTGGGCGGGTGGTGTACACCGCCCCCATCAAGGCCCTGAGCAACCAGAAGTTCCGGGAGTTCAAGGGAGTGGTGGGGGAAGAGGCTGTGGGCATTCTCACAGGGGATGTGGTGATCAACCCCGATGCGCCCATTTTGATCATGACCACGGAAATCTTCCGCAACATGCTCCACGAAGATCCGGAGCGGGTGCGGGATGTGCGCTATGTGATCTTCGATGAGATCCACTACATCGACGATCCCGAACGGGGCAGCGTCTGGGAAGAGAGCCTGATCTTCATGCCCCCTTCCATGCGCTTCTTGGGGCTGAGCGCCACGATTCCCAACGTGGACCAGCTGGCTAGCTGGATTCAGGAAGTACAGCAGCAGGAAGTGAAGGTAGTCACCAACAACCACCGGGTCGTTCCCCTCAAACACGCTCTGTTTGAACGGTCCCTGGGTTTTACCACCATGAACCGGGTGCAGAAGCGCTACAAGCGGCTGGCGGCCCAGAGCCCCACGGGCCGCCCGGAAGCGGAATCCACCACCCACCTGGACCTGATCAAGGCCATCAAGGACGATTACCTGCCCTGCCTTTTTTTTACCTTCAGCAGGCGCAAATGCGAGAGCAATGCCTTTGAGCTCGGGGAAGCAGAGGATTTCCTAACCCGCGAACAGAAGCGGCAGGTGGCAGAAGCCATCGACGAGGTCCTGGAGCGGTACCCCTCCCTGGAGAGCGGGCGCTGGCCCCATCTGCGGCGGCTGCTTCTCAAGGGTATCGCCTATCACCACGCGGGGATGCTGCCGGTGCTCAAGGACATTGTGGAAGAGCTGTTTACCCGCCGTTTGATCGCGGTGCTCTACTGCACCGAAACCTTTGCTGTGGGGTTGAACTTCCCCTGCAAGACGGTGTGCTTTGATTCCAGCACCAAATGGGACGGGATCACCTTCCGGCCCATCTCCAACCGGGAGTACTTCCAGATGGCGGGCCGGGCCGGCCGCCGGGGGATCGACGAGGAAGGCTTTGCCTTCATGCTGGTGGACCTGAACTACTTCGATCCCAGCCAGTTCCCCAGCATGAACGAGGACGAAGTGGAGCCCCTGCAGAGCCAGTTCAGCCTGACGTATAATTCCATCCTCAACCTGGTGAAAAACTACGGCGAAGAGGAGATCTACCGCATCTTGGGCCAGAACTTCGCCACCTACCAGGCATCCGCCGAACGCCAGGGGGTGTTGGTGGAGCTGGAGATCCTCCAGGACGAGCTGGCACCTTACATCAAGAACATGCGGGGGCTGGAGCAGTTCGAACAGGCCTTGAAAAAGCGCATCGAGCTGGAAAGAAAGCTCAGCACAGCGTATAATAAGCGTACCCGCAGTGGGCTGAAGAAGGAGCTTCGCGCCCTCACCCAGAGGCTGGACAGCGCCTTCTACCGGGCCTACCCCAAGCGGGAGCGGGCTTCCCTGCGCCGGGAAAACCGCCGCTTCCGCCGGAAGGTTAAGGCCTATGAACGCCTGCTCCTCAGGGAACAGGCCCTCAACCCCCTGGAGAAGTATATCCGGGAGTTCGAGGACAAAAAGGCCCTCCTGGAAGCCTTGGGCTATCTCGAACACGATGAGCTCACCGCGGCGGGCACCTTTGCCAGCCAGATCCACGGGCATGAGCTCCTGCTCACGGAGCTGTTCATGGAAGGGCTGTTCCACGCCTATCCCCCGCCGGAGCTCAATGCGGTGATGGTGGCGGTGGGCTACGAGCCTCGCAAAAATGAGCTGCGGATCAAGCACAGATTGGACTTCGGGCCCATCCAGCGCATCTACCTCCACCTGCTGAAGATGGAGCGGCACATGCTGGGTTATACCACAGTGCAGTTCCACGACCATGTGGCGGCGCTGGCCTACCGCTGGAGCAAAGGGGAGAGTTTCAACGACCTTCTGGAGGATACGTCCGTGGACGAGGGCGATCTGGTCTTTGCCTTCCGGCGGGGGATTGACCTGCTCAGGCAGGTGCGCAACGCCGCCGCAGAAGATCCTGTGCTCCAGGAGAAGCTGCGGGAATGCATCAGCTTGATGGACCGGGACGAGGTGTCCATCTGGCTCTAGGATTGAGGTGGAGTATGAAGTATAAACTCCTGGCCATAGATGTGGACGGAACCCTGCTCAACAGCAGCTCCCAGCTGACGCCGGCAACCGCCGCCGCGGTGCGCCGGGCCCAGGAGCGGGGGCTCAAGATTGTGCTGGCCACAGGGCGCCGCCTGGGCAACACCCTGCCGGTGGCCCGGGCCCTAGGCGTGCAGGAGCTGATGGTGGTGCACAACGGAGTGGTGGTGGCCGATCCCACCAGCCTCCAGCCGGTGCTGCAGAGCGGCATCTGCCCATCATTGGCCGCGAATTTAGTGGACAAGCTTAACAGTTGGCGGGTCAATTACGTGGTCTACACCGGGGAAAGCGCGGGGGAAAAGGTGCTGGCCCCGGAGGGAAGCTGGCGGGAACCGGAAAACCTCCTCGCCTATTTCCTCGGCGAAGCCGCGGAATTTGCCCGGGACATCGAGATTACCAGCCCCCCTGTGCGCATCGCCATCATCGATCACCCGGCCAAGGTGGATCCCCTCTATGCCGAGATCAGAGAGAACTACGCCGGACAGGTGAGCGCCCTGCTCTTTGGCGCGGAGCGGGAGGACTGGCGGGGGATCGAGCTGCTCCCGGCCCACTCCAACAAGGGCACGGGGGTAGCCTTCGTAGCCGAGCGCCTGGGTCTTGCGGCAGCGGAGGTGGCCGCGGTGGGGGATAACATCAACGATCTGGAGATGATCCTCTGGGCGGGGCTGGGCATCGCCATGGAAAACGGCTCCCCCCTCCTGAAGGAAAAGGCGGGGCTGATTGCCCCCAGCAACGATCGGGACGGGGTTGCCTTTATCATTGAAGAACTGCTGCGCTAGTTAGGGGGCGGAAGTGTGACCGTTTTGTACGTGGTTCCCAGTGCTTATCTCAAGCAGACCAGGCGCCGCCTATCCCGGGAAGGGCAGCCGGCCCTGGCCGCAACATTAGGCGGGCTGGCCGCGCAGATTCTCCGGGCGGGCCTCGTTTCCTACCAGGAGAACCGCGTCCTGGAAGAGGTGGCGGTCTGGCAGAGCGTGGAGGAGCTCAAGGGGAGCCTGGAGTTTTTCGCGCCCATCGCCCAGTTCAGCGGGTTCATTCAGGAACTGAAGTGGCTCTTTAACCGGCTGGATTACGGGGAAGATATCTATGCCGCCATGCCCCGGCCGGGCCGGGCTGAGCTTGAGCTGCTCCACAGCCGCTACCAGGCGATCTTGGCAGAGCACGGCGTAGTCACTGCCCCCGGCCGGCTCCAGCGGGCCCTGGAGCTTATGGACGGGCAGGAAGTCCTGCCGGAGATCACCGTGATCAAGCTGGAGGGACTGGGAGAGCTCAGACCCCTGGAGGAGAAGTTCGTGCAGGCTCTGGCCAAGGGCCGCAGGCTGGAAGTGGTGGAGCCACCTATCCAGGAACCGGTGATCCAGGTGGTTAAAGCGGCGGATCCCACGGAAGAGGTGGAGCTGATGGCCGCGGCCCTGCGCAGGCAGATGGAAGAGGGCGCCGCGGTGGAAAGCCTGGCCGCGGCCTTTCCCCAGCCCAATCAGTACCTGCCCATTGTGCTTCCCGTCTTCGACCGAATGAAAATCCCCTGGCAGGTGCCGGGGACCAGCCTGCGCAACACTCCCCTGGGGAAGACCCTGCTCACCCTGATCGCCGGGGAGCTGGCGGGCTGGGATAAGCGGACCCTGGAGCTGCTCACCGCGCCGGGTTGGGGTTTCCCCTTTGGCCTGACCGCGGAAGAGCACCGCCTGCTGCGCCTGGCACCGCCTGTGAAGGGACTGCCCGCCTGGCGCAGCCGCCTGGGGCAGGCAGAGGGCTGGCAGCGGGTTTTGGCCCTCCTGGACCAGCTCGGTGCGGAACTGAAATCCAGGCCCCTGGCTGAGTACGGCAGTTGGCTGGCGGGCCTTTTGGCTAGGCTGGATCCAGAGCTTTGGGTCAAGCCGGAGGCGGACCTGGAAGGCTGGGCCGAGCTGGTGAAGGCCTGGGACGGCCTGCAGAGCATCGCCGAGACCCTGCAGGCCTGCAGCTGGAGTATATCCCCCGGGCAGTTCCTCCAGCTCCTCCAGGGCCTGCTGGACAGCTACCAGATCCAGGCCAAGCGGGTCTTTGCCGAACGGGTACAGGTGCTCAGCATCGAGCGGCTGGGGGGGTTTACCTACGATCATCTTTATGTGGGAGGGCTGGTGGAAGGGCAGTTCCCACCCCACAGCCGTGCCCACTGGCTCACCAAAACCCGGGCCGAGGTGCAGGGGGAAGAGCTTTTTGCCCGCCTCAAAGCCTCCGCTAAGTACCTCCATTTACACTATCCGGAAGTGGACAGGGAAGGGAAACTGAACCTGCCCTCCACGCTCCTGCCCAAGCTGGAAAAGGAGAAACGGGCCCCGGGCTTTGATCCCATCCACTACCCGTCCCTCTTTTTCGGCGACGGCCAGCTGCGGGACGGGGAGCTCCTGCGAACTCTGCGGGAAAAGGTTTTGGGGGAGGGGCTCAGCGTCTCTCAGCTCAACAACTATGCCAACTGTCCCTACCGCTTTTTCTGCGATTATGTTCTGGAACTAGAAGCCTTGGAAGAGGAATCCCTGGAGCCGGATGCCCGGGACAAGGGTATCATCATCCACGAGGTGCTCAAGGATTTCTGGCAGGAGCACCTAACGGGCCCCCTGCCCTCTGTGGAAACGGCGCAGGCCCTTTTGGAGGAGCTTTTGCACAGGGAGTACCTTAAGCTTGGAAACCCGGCCCCTGCTGATGTGCTGCGGGCCATGCGCTCTTTTATCCGCGAAGATCTGCTGCGGGTCCAGAGGGGATTTCGGCCGGCTTACCTAGAGCGCAGGTTTGACAGCGTGGCCATCCCCAGCCCCTACGGCCCTGTGCTTCTCCGGGGCCGGATCGACCGCATTGACCAGCATGCAGATGGCGCCTATGTCCTTTACGATTACAAGACCGGCTCTCCGCCCAAGCTGGAGTCCCTGCTGAAGGGGGAAGATGTGCAGATCGCCGCCTACCTTCTGGCCTCCAAGACCCTCCTGCCCCAAGGGCGCAATGTGGGGGCAGCCTACTATCCCATCGATGGCGCCGCGCCCCGGGGCATCTTCCAGGAGGATTACCTCAAGCAGCTGGGGGTGACCCAGCGGCAGAACATCCTGTCCGCGGAGGAATTTGCCCTACAGCTGGACAAGTTCGAGGGCATCCTGGCTGAACTGGTGAGCTCCATCTGCGAGGGGGCTTTCCCCATTGAGCCGGTGAGCCCCCGCATCTGCAGCTACTGCGCTTTCCAGGGAATCTGCCGCAAGGAGGTGGGCCTCAGTGGCTTTTAAGCCGACCGACAGTCAAAGAAAAGCCATAGTCACCATCGACCGCCCGGTGGCGGTGGTGGCCGGCGCGGGTTCGGGCAAGACCTGGGTCTTGGTGGAAAGGTACCTCCACCTCCTGGATCAAGGATTTACCACCGATGAGATCGCCGCGATCACCTTCACCAAGAAGGCAGCCCAGGAGATGAAGGAGCGTCTGCGGGAGGCCAGGCCGCAGCTCGCGGCCAGTTTGGAGCGGGCCCAGATCTCCACCATCCACAGCCTCTGCCAGCGCATTATCCAAGAGCATCCCCTCCAGGCCCGCCTGGATCCCAGGTTCCGGGTGGGGGAGGAGTGGGAAACCCGCCTCCTTCTGGCGGAGGTGATTGAGGAGATAGTGGCGGAGACAGAAATCCCCACTGAACTGGGGACCGCCGGGGA
Organism: Firmicutes bacterium UBA3914; assembly: GCA_002391385.1. Classification (GTDB taxonomy): domain Bacteria; phylum Bacillota; class Limnochordia; order Darwinibacteriales; family Darwinibacteriaceae; genus DTU010. Next base: position 18,644 of record DGEY01000073.1, read on the forward strand.
GGTCAGCGCTTTGGTCCTGGACCTCTACGAGAAGATGCTCAGCAAAGGCGACCTGCGCTTCCAAAGGTCTTTCCCGGAGCCTCTGGGGGAATTCCCCCTGCAGGAGCTGGAGCACCGGACGGAGCAGGTGCTTCGTTTGACGCCCAGCACCCCCCGTCAGGGGGAAGTCCTGGAACAGCTGGCCGAGGAATGGCCCTACCTGCGGGAGCTTCTGCGCCTGGGGGATGCGGATCTCCGCTTGGAGGCTTTGGAGATTTTGCAGAAGCTGGTGGGCGGCATCCGGGGGAAGCTGGCGGAGCACACCGCGGCTCTCAAGGTGCTCATCGCCTCGGCCCAGCAGATCATCACGGAAGGGCGGGGGAGGGTCATCCTCACCTATCTGGGCGAGGTGCTCCAGCGCGTGCACGGGCTCTACTCGGAGCGCAAACGCCTGGGGGGCCTGGTGGATTTTGGCGATCTAGAGCGCCTAACCTGTCAGCTCCTGGAGGATCCCCAGGTGGTGGCGGATTACCCTTTCAAGCACATCATGGTGGATGAATTCCAGGACACCAACCCCCTCCAGAAGCGGATCGTGGACGCCTTTACCGCGCAGGGTGCGGTGCTGTTTGTGGTGGGCGACCCCAAACAGTCCATTTACCGCTTCCGCGGCGCGGAGGTGGGGGTGTTTGTCCAGACCCAGCGGGAAGTTGCCGAAACGGGCAAGGGCATCTTCCTGGAGACCAATTTCCGCTCCAGGCCGGAGCTGATCAAGTTCTGCAATCAGTTCTTCCACCGGCTGCTCGCGGGGGAACCCATTGGCTTTGAGCCCAGCGAGGCGGATAAACCCGCAGCCGGCCGGCCCTGCGTGAGCATCCTGCTTACCCCGGCGGAGGCCTTGTCCGCGGACGAGGCCCGGGCCGCGGAGGCGGAGCAGATCGCCTTGCAGATCCGGGAGCTGGTGGAGGGCGGAAGGTATAAATACGAGGATATTTCCATCCTCTTTCGGGCCACAACCAGCATGTACATCTACGAGCAGGCCCTCAAAAAAGCGGGCATTCCCTATGTGAATTTAAGCGGGCGGGGTTTTTATGCCAAGCAGGAAATCCAGGATGTGCTGCACTACTTCCGCTGGCTGGAGGATAGCGGAGATGAAGTGGCCAAAATGGCGGTGCTCCGCTCCCCCTTTTACCTCCTTTCCGATGAGGGCCTCTACTGGCTGCGCAGGGGAGAGCTGGACAGGCTCACCCCCAAGGAGCAGGAGGCCCTGGCCAGGGCAGAAGAAGACTACAGCGCGCTGCAGCTTCTGGCCAAGCATCAACCTGCCCCCGTGGTCATCGGCGAGCTGCTCCGGCGCACGGGCTACGTGGAAAAGACCTGGCGGCTGCCCTTCGGCCCCCAGAAGGTGGCCAACATCGAAAAGCTCCTGGAGCAGAGCTGGGACCTGTTTGCCCGGGATGTGTACACGGTTCCGGAGCAGGTGCGGTACCTGCGCCTTCTGGCCAGGGAAGCCCACAAGGAGGGCGAGGCCCAGCTCGATGCGGAGCATGCCGATGTGGTCATCCTGCGCACCATCCACAACGCCAAGGGCCTGGAGTTCCCCGTGGTCTTCCTGGCGGACACCAACGCGGGGGCCGTGCGCACCCAGGGCGGCAAGGTGCTCTACCATCCCGAGTTCGGCCTGGTCTACCGGGAAATGGCAGACTACGAGCTGGCCAGGGGGCTGGACAGGGCGGAAGAGGCCAGCGAGGCCAAGCGCCTGCTCTATGTGGCCGTCACCAGGGCGCAGGAGGAGTTTTTCTGGTGCGCCCGGACGGGCAAGGCGGGCAAAGACAGCTGGTGGAGCTGGTTTCAGGAGCATCAGCCCCACATTGACCAGGACTGCTACCAGATCATACCCGGCGAGCTTCCACCCCTGCAGGAGGGGCCGCCCCAAGGCGAGCCGGCCCGCCTGGAGCTGCCTGAATACGCGCCCCTTGCTCCCCAGTACGTTCAGGTGCCCTTTTCCGTAACCGCCCTCATGAACTACGACCTCTGCCCCCGCTATTACTACCTGCGCCACATTTTGGGCCTGCCTGAGCGGGGAAGGGCCCAAAGCGCCGCCCCAACCCAGGGCAGCTTAAGCGCCACGCAGCGGGGCACCATCGTCCACCGGGTGGTGGAACAGATTAAAGATCCCAAGGAGCTGAGCAGGCTGGTGCAGGATGCAGCCGCGGTGGAGGGGGTTACACTGACCAGCCGCCAGCAGGCGCAGCTGGAGGAAATCATCCAGCCTTATCTGGCCAGCCCGTTCTTCCAGCGGGTGCAGGCGGGGGCCCCTGGGAGGCTGTACAAAGAGCACAATTTCTTCATCCCCGCGGGCAGCTTCCTCATTAACGGCTTGGTGGACCAGGTCTATGTGGGCGAAGAGGGCGTGGAAGTTGTGGACTTTAAGACCAACTGGATTGAGCCGGGCGAGGTGCCCAAGGTGGGAGATGCTTACCGGGTGCAGCTGCGCCTCTATGCCTGGGCCACGGCCCGGGAGTTTCGCCTGCCCGCGGTGAAAGCCCAGGCTTACTTCCTCATCCCCAACAGCCTGTATGATCTGGAACCGGAGCTTTTGGATGCAGATCAGACCGAGGCGTGGCTGGTGGACACCTGCCAGCGCATTATTGATGGAGCGGAAATCGGGGCGGAGGCCTTCCCCCCGGCGGCCAAGTGCGCGCTGTGCAGTGAGAGGTCTTACTGCCTCCACGGCCTGCCCGCTGGTAAGGTTGGGGTTTTTGGGGAAACTACTGATCTTGAAGAGGATCTCCTGGAGGAGGAACTGAGATGAATTTCACGCAGCAGGAGATGGGCCCGGGTGTAAGGCTTTATCTCTGCCCCACGGATAAGTTCAAAACGCTCACCTGTAAAGTATTTATCCAGCAGGATCTCCAGCCCAGGGAAGCGGCGCAAACCGCCCTGGTACCCCTGCTGCTGCGCCGGGGTTCCCAGAGGTTTCCCACCACCGGGGATATCGCCCGGGAGCTTGAGGATCTGTACGCCGCCGACTTCGGATCCGACGTTTTGAAGATCGGTGAGCGGCAAATTCTGGAGTTCCACTTCCAGATGGTGGATCCCCAGTTCCTGCCCCAGGGGCAGAAGCTTCTGCGGCGCAGCCTGGAGACGTTTTGGGAGATCGCTTCCCGCCCCTACGGCGAAGGAGGCTTCTTTGAGCCCTATTTCCAGCAGGAAAGGCACAACCTGGTGCAGGAACTGGAGGGGCTGATCAACGACAAACGCACCTATGCCCTGGTGCGCTGCACCGCCCTCATGTGCGCCCAGGAACCCTTCGGGATCTACAAGTACGGTGATGCCGACACGGTCCGCTCCTTAACGGCCGGGGAAGTGTACGCCCACTACCAGAAGCTTCTAGCCGGCTATCCCCTGGACATTTTTGTGGTGGGGTCCCAGGCGAAAAAGGCCGCGGAGATCCTCGCCGGGCTGATCCAGGGCCGGGACGGCCAGCAAAAACTCCAGCCCCCGCAGCGGGTGGAGGTGGAGCAGCCCCGGTACTTCGAGGAAAACATGGATGTGCAGCAGGCGGTTTTGGTTATGGGCTACCGCACCAAGCTCACCTACCCAGATGGGGACTACTACTCCCTCCTGGTGGGCAACGGCCTTTTGGGCGGTTTTGCCCACTCGAAGCTGTTCATCAACGTGCGGGAGAAGGCGAGCCTGGCCTACTATGTAAGTTCCAGCCTGGAGGGGAGTAAGGGCCTTTTGACCATCACCGCGGGCATCAGCGGCGAGCAGAAGGAGCAGGCTGTGGAGATTATCCAAAGGCAGGTCCGGGATGTCCAGGAGGGGCGGATCAGCGCCCAGGAACTGGAGCAGACCAAGCGGGGTCTGATCAGTTCCATGCGCAGCATGCAGGATAACCCCTCCAGCCTCGTGGACCGCAATCTCATCGGGATCGTCCATGAGGAGCTGCGCAGCATCGAAGAGGTGGTGGAGGCCATTGAGGCCGTGACCCTGGATAGTGTGGTCCGGGCCATGGGGCATCTGCAGCTGGACACCACCTACATCCTCCGTCCTTCCCCGCAGAAAGGAGCAGGCCATGGAACAGATTAAGCTGCCAGGCGGCGAAACACTCTTCCAGGAGCGTCTAGCCAACGGCTTACAGGTGATGGTGCTGCCCAAGAGGCAGTTCTTGCGAACCTTTGGCATTTTATCGGTGCACTATGGCTCTTTAGATTCTAAGTTTGAGCTTCCGGGAAGGGGGGCGGTTGAGGTTCCGCCGGGCATAGCCCATTTCCTCGAGCATAAGCTGTTTGAGGAGGAAGAGGGCAGCGTCTTTGACCGCTTTGCCGCCTGGGGGGCCTCGGTGAACGCCTTCACCAGCTACAACCAGACCAGCTACTTCTTCACCACCATTGATCACTGGCGGGAGAGCCTGGCTTACCTTCTGGAGTTCGTGCACACCCCCCATCTCACGGAGGAGAACGTGGAGAAGGAGAGGGGTATTATCGAGCAGGAACTGCGCATGTACGCGGATTATCCCGAGCACAGAATAGTCGCCACCCTCCTGGAGAACCTCTACCATGAAAACCCGGTGCGCCTGGATATTGGCGGGACGGTGGAGTCGGTGCGCAGCATCACCCTGGCGGAGCTGCAGCTCTGCTACGACACCTTTTACCAGCCGGGCAACATGGCCCTAGTGGTGGTGGGCGATGTGGAGCCCCAGGCTGTCCTTGAGCTTGTGCGCTCCAGCTGTCCAGCTGGGGGGAACGGCCAAGCGGTGCTGCGGGTGGACCCTGCGGAGCCTTCCGGCATAGTCAAGCCCTGGGCGGAAACACAGCTGCCCATCTCCCGACCCCGCTACATGCTGGGCTTCAAGCACGATCCCCTCTGGCGGGGGCAGGAGCTTTTGCGCATGCAGATTGCCATGACCCTGGGGCTTAGACTGCTCTCCGGCCGCAGCTCCCAGGCCTATGCCCAGCTCTACGGGGAGGGTTTGGTGGATGACTCCTTTTCCGCCAGCTTCCGGGGGCATCCCCGCTTCGCCCATTCGCTGATCAGTTCCGAGACCGATGATCCCCAGGCCCTCCATGGGCGGCTGGTCCAGATCATCGATGGCCTCAAGGCTGGTGGGGTAGAAGAAGGGGAAGTGGAGCGCTTGAAAAAGGGCTTTTACGGCCTGTTCCTGGGTGCCCTGGACTCCTTCGAATACACGGCCAACCGCCTCACCGCCCAGTACTTTGAAGGGACCCCCTACTACAGCTACCTGGAGGTGCTGGCAGAGGTTACAGCCCGAGACGTGCAGAGCGCCCTCGCTGAGATGTTAGATTGGGAGCGCTCCAGCGTTTCCATCCTAAGGCCGGTGCAGTCCCATGGCTAAAGCTGAGCTGCGCCGGCAGCTGAAGGCGGAAAGGGCTGAGGTCCCCCCAGAAAGGCGGGCGGTGTGGGATGCCCAGATCCGCCGGTTCCTGGCGGAGCTCCCTGCTTACCAGGGGGCGCGGCGGATCATGACCTACCTTTCCATCGGTTGGGAAGTGGATACCTGGGGCATTGTTGCCCATCTGGAGCAGCTGGGGCGGGAGATCTACGTTCCGGTGGTGCGCCGGGAACCCCGGGGCCTGGTGCCCACGCTTTATACCGGTAGGGAAAACCTGGTGCCCGCGGTCTTCGGCATCTTGGAGCCCGTGCCTGGCGCGCCAACCCTTTCCCCGGCGGAGCTGGATTTGATCATCGTGCCCGGCTTAGCCTTTACGCGCGCCGGTTTTCGCATTGGCTATGGAGGGGGCTACTACGACCGCCTGCTGGCCGCAAGCTCCGCCCCCACGGTGGGCCTTGTGTACAGCTCCTTCCTCCGGGATTTCCAGCCGGATCCCTGGGACCGGCCCGTGGATTTCTTGGCCACGGAAAGGGGCGTTCTGGGAAGGAAATAAACCTCGTTCTGCAGAATTCTGCACAGAGCAGAAGGAGGAGTGATCCCTTTGGAACAGTTCGTGCTGGCCATCGACCAAGGAACCACTGGAACCACTGTGACCCTGTTTAACCGGAACTCGGAGATGGTGGGCAAGGTCTATGAAGAATTCACCCAGCATTATCCCAAGCCCGGCTGGGTGGAGCACGATGCCCAGGAGATCTGGAATGGGACTATGACCCTGCTGGGGAGGATCTTTGCCGAGACCAACGTCAAACCCCACCAGGTGGCAGCCATCGGTGTGACTAATCAGAGGGAAACGGTGGTGCTCTGGGACCGCCGCACCGGGGAGCCCGTGACCAGGGCCATCGTCTGGCAGTGCCGCCGGACCGCGGGCATCTGCGATGAGCTGCGCAGCCGGGGGCTGGAACCCACTTTCCAGGAAAAGACAGGCTTGGTGCTGGACGCCTATTTTTCCGGGACCAAATTGAAATGGATCTTTGATTATTACCCTGAGCTGAAGCAGAGGGCCCGCCAGGGGAGCCTGGCCTTCGGCACCATCGACTCCTGGCTGATCTACAAGCTCACTGGGGGCAAGGTGCACTGCACAGATTACACCAATGCTTCCCGGACGCTGCTTTTCAACCTAAAGGAGCTGAAGTGGGATCCGGAGCTTCTTAAGATCTTGGATATACCGGAGGATGTGCTTCCCGAAGTGCGCTCCAGCAGCGAAGTGTACGGCCATACCGCGGATCTGGGCGTTCTGCCCGCGGGGATCCCCATCTCCGGTGCCGCGGGCGATCAGCAGGCGGCCCTGTTCGGACAGGCCTGCTACGATCCGGGTATGGTCAAGGCCACCTTCGGCACCGGGGCGTTCATCCTGATGAACACCGGGGAGTCGCTGATCAGCTCCAAAAACGGCCTGCTCACCACCGTGGCCTGGGGCGTGGACGGCCGGGTGGAGTACGCCTTAGAGGGCAGCGTTTTTGTGGCCGGCGCCGCGGTGCAGTGGCTCCGTGATGGGCTGGGCATCATCAAAAGCGCGGCGGAAACGGAGGGGCTGGCCCTCTCGGTGCCCGATACCAACGGCCTCTATTTCGTCCCCAGCTTTGTGGGCCTGGGCGCGCCCCACTGGAACCCCTATGTGCGGGGGATGATCATGGGTATCACCAGGGGAGCAGGTAAGGCCCATCTGGTCAGGGCGGCGTTGGAGGCCATCGTCTACCAGACCAAAGAAGTGGTGGATGCCATGGTGGAGGATTCGGCCATTCCCCTCACCGAGCTGAAGGTGGATGGCGGCGCCTCGGTGAACAACTTCATCTGCCAGTTCTTGGCGGATATCACCCAGACCAGGGTGCAGAGGCCCCAGATCTTTGAAACCACGGCCCTGGGAGCAGCTTATCTAGCCGGCCTGGCGGTGGGCTTTTGGGACGACCAAGAGGAAATCCGCCGCCTGTGGAGGGAGGACCGCACCTACGAGCCGCAGATCGGGGCGGAGGTGCGGCTGCAGCTGCTGGAAGGCTGGGCCAAGGCGGTACAGAGCGCGAAAAGCTGGGTAGCCAGCTCGTAAGAAAGGATGGTCAGCATGGATCAGAAGTGGCTGGAAGAACAGAAGGAGCAGATCAACCTGGCCCTGGCTCAGCAGGGCATCCGCCTGGTGGTGCCCGTGAGGCCCCGCGCCGGGCAGGGAGCGGCTGCAGATCAGGACCGCCCCCTGGCCAGCTTTATTGACCACACCCTGCTCAAGCCCACCGCGGCGAGGATGGAGATCGAGAGGCTCTGCGCGGAGGCGCGCCAGTACGGTTTTGCTTCCGTGTGCGTCCATCCAGTGCATGTGGCCTACGCGGCCCGGCTGCTCAAGGGCAGCGCGGTCAAGGTGTGCACTGTGGTGGGCTTCCCCCTGGGGGCCAATACCACACTGACTAAGGTCCTGGAAGCCAGGGATGCCGCGGCCGCGGGCGCAGAGGAGATCGATATGGTGCTCAATATCGGCAGCCTGCTGGAGGGCGATTACGCGCAGGTTTATTCGGATATCAAGGCGGTGCGGGATGCCGTTCCGGGATTGGTGCTCAAAGTGATCCTGGAAACGGGCTATTTGACCAAGGAGCAGATCGTCAAGGGCTGCATTTTGACCAAGATGGCCTGCGCCGATTTCGTTAAAACTTCAACCGGCTTCGGGCCCGGCGGCGCCACGGTGGAGGACATCAAGCTCATGCGCCGAGTGGTTGGTGAAGAGTTCGGTGTGAAGGCTTCCGGCGGCGTGCGCGACTACGAAACAGCAGTGGCCATGCTGGAGGCGGGAGCCAACCGCATCGGCGCCAGCGCGGGAGTGGCCATTGTTGAAGGGTTGAGGGGAGAGACCGGCAATTGACCCTGAGGAAGCACAAATCAGCACTGCTGATCACCATACTCTTACTCCTGCTCGCCCAGGAAGGGCGGGTTGGCGCTGCCCAAGGTGGGGACGGGCTTGAGCACGGCGCGGGCAGTGTCCATGTGGTCTCCCAGCTGATCCGGGAGGCTGAAGAAGTCCTGCTCATGGATGGACTGCTCCGTTTTGTCTACCCCCACAGCTTCCAGGTGCAGTACTTCTCCCAGGAAGGGCCGGTGATCATCACCAGCCACGCGGGTTTTCTGGAAGTCCAAGCGGGCAACGACGTTCAGTTCAGCTACGAGCGGTACTGGCTTTTCGAGGATTTCACCAACTACCTCTTTGCCTTTGCCGACTACCTCCGCGCGCCGCGCAAGTTTTCCGGCGTAGACCTGGTGGCCGGCGTTAAGGTGAAGCGCTACATATCCGAGGCAGATCCCGAGCTGTGGCTGTATGTCCATGAGCAGAGCGGGCTGCCTTTCCTCATCCGCCAGGGTAAGAAAACCCTGGTTTCTGTGGTGAGTTTTATCCTCGATGCGGTAGAGCCGGACAAGATCACCTGGGTGGAACTGGAACTGCTCTTTGCCAGGGAGAAGGCCACGCTCCAGCTGGAACTCACCGAGCAGGGCTGGGTGCCCACCCGCCTGACGGTGCATGAAGCCTTGGGGGAGGTGCACACAGACTTCACCGGCTGGTCCTGGGGTGCCCAGTGGCAGGACAGTCCCTTTGAGCGGCTGGAGGAGCTGCGGGAGTTCCACGATGCCTTCCTGGAGCGCTACGAAGAAGGGGATTGGGCCGCCGCCCTTCAGGCAGCCCAGACCCTGGCGCAGCTGGCGCCCCAATCCTGGCAGGCCTATCTGTACCAGGCCTTTGTCTATGACCGCCTGGACAATTACCTGGGGGCTGTGGAGAACTACCAGCAGGTTCTGATGCGCCAGCCCGACAATCCCCTGGCCTTGAACAATTTGGCCTACCATTATTTACTTAAGGAAGTGAATATCAGCAGGGCCCTGGAGATGGCGGAGCGGGCCGTGGAATTGGACCGGAAGGCCATCTATTTGGACACCTTAGGCTACGGCTATTACCTGGTGGGCCGGCTGGAGGAGGCCCGGGAACTTCTGGAGGAGGCTCTGGCCAGTGCTCCGGAAGAGGCCGTGGCGGAGATCACGGAGCACCTGGAGCTGGTGTTGGCCTCCCTGGGTGAGGAGCATGACTGATCACTATTTCACCGCCAAACCCGGAGCGGAGCACCGGCCCCTGGAGTTCACAGCAGAGCTGCGGGGCCGGACCTATCGTTTTCAGACCGACGCCGGGGTTTTCTCCAGGGCAGAGGTGGATCCAGGCACCCGCTTGCTCATCGACTGCCTGGAACTCGCGCCCGGCGATGTGGTCTTGGACCTGGGCTGCGGTTACGGCCCCATCGGTATGGTGGCCGCGGAGCTGGTGGGCCCTACCGGACAGGTGTACATGGTTGATGTAAATGAGCGAGCTGTGGAGCTGGCCAGGCGCAACCTGGCCGCCAACGGCATCAAAAACGCCCAGGTCTTCGCCTCGGACGGCCTGGCGGCCCTTACGGGCCTCACCTTTGACTGGGTGCTTTCCAACCCGCCCATCCGGGCGGGGAAAAAGGTGGTCTATCCGCTGCTCGCGGAGGCCTATAGCGCCCTGCGGCCGGGGGGCTGTCTGCTCGTTGTCATCCGCACCAAGCAGGGGGCCAAAAGCCTCCAGGCCTACTTGGCGGAACTGGCCGGTGAGTGCACCACTGTGGAGAGAAAGGGGGGCTTTCGGGTCCTGCGGTGTTGTAAACAGCCCCACGCCTGAATAGCTTTGGGTGTGGAGGTGTTTTTATGCGCGTGTGGTTTTTGCGCGCCCAGCATCTGGCCTGGTGGGTGTTGGGCTGCTTGACTCTCGGCATTTACTTGGGAACCGGGGGCCTTTGGGCGGTGCCCGCGGCCACAGGCGCAGGAGGGGGCATCTCCGGCCGCACCATCGTGCTGGATGCGGGACACGGGGGCATCGACCCGGGGGCGGTGGGCCCCGGGGGAGTTTTGGAAAAGGACATCACCCTGGCCATCGCCCGGGAGCTGGAGAGGCTGCTCAGCCGGGCCGCGGTTTTTGTAATCATGGTGCGCCATGGCGACTACGACCTGGCCGACTCCAGCGAAATGCAGCTGCTCAACCGCAAACGGCAGGATTTGGAGCGCCGGGTGCGCATTGCCGAAGAGGCCCAGGCGGATTTATACCTATCCATTCATGCCAATTACTTCCCTTCGCCGGTGTGGTCTGGTGCCCAGACCTTTTATTACGAAAACCAGGAAGCAAGCGCTGCCCTGGCCCGGGCCATCCAGGGGGAACTGGTCCGGCGCCTGGGACCCAACACCCGAACTGCCAAGGCCGGCAACTACCGGGTGCTGAGGGATACTTCCATGCCCGCAGCCTTGGTTGAGGTGGGATTTTTGTCCAATCCCCGGGAAGCGGAGCTCTTGGCCGATCCGGTTTATCAAAAGAAGGTGGCAGAGGCGATCTTCGCCGGGCTGTACCGCTACTTCCAGGAACAGCCTTAGGGCGGGGGCGCAATTGTCTCGGCGGATCTGATGTGTTAGTATAGGTTAGTAGAATGAACAACAGGAGGTAGAGTCGTTGCAGGCAGTTTGGCAGAATCGAGTTAAAGCCGCTGTCCAGCGGCGCATCACCGCGCATACGCTGGCAGCCTTTAATACCAATGTAGATGTTGTGGTGCACTTGGACCAGGCGAAGCTGGAACCCCTGGCCTCCCATCCCCGCATTGACTTCCCCGCGGTGGAGAGGCTCTTGGGGGAGGAGATACCGGCTGTACACAACGGGAACGAGTTTCTCGCCGTCTTAATGCAGGCGCTGCAGGAAGGCAAATCTGTGCACATCGTCCTCCGGGATCTGGATATGCTCAGCTGGTTGGAGGAGGTCTTCCCGGAGCGGGTGGAAAGCATGGGTGGACAAGCTGGCATCATCGCCAATCAGATGGCGGCACTCGGTGCCCATTCCCTGGTGTACACCTCCTTGCTCTCCAAGAAGCAGGCTTCCATGTTCTTCCCCGAGGTGGATGTGCCGGTGGTGCGCGATGGGCAGCTGGCCATTGTCAATGTGCAGGAGGCGGTGCGTCCCCAGGATCAGATCAAGGAGAACTGGATTTTTGAATACGCCAAGGATGAACGCTTTGAGCTGGGTGGACATGTGATCGTGACTCCCAGGGCCAACCGGGTGATCCTTGCCACCAGGCCGGCGGGTGTGAAAATGGCCTTTGATCCGCAAATCGAGGAACTCCTGCCTGAACTGGGCCGGACAGTGGACGTGGCCTTTTTGGCGGGCTACCACTACGCGCCTACGGAAGAAAAGGAGCTCGC
>DGEY01000073.1:30493-40200 GCA_002391385.1 Firmicutes bacterium UBA3914
ATGCTGAAAGCCGTTGCAGGTGAGATGCACTCCTTCGGCATAAACGAAAACGAGATCAAGCGCGTGTTGCGGGCCTTCGGCTACGAGCACGAACGGGAGGCCATTGACAGCAATGAGTGCTCCTACACCCTCTACGACGGCACCCTGCGGCTCATGGAGGAGCTGGGCTTTTCCCGGATCCAGCTGCACAATCTAGGCTACTATGTGGTCCTGCTCAAGAAGCCCTATGATGTGTCCTGGGAGCATGTGCGCCAGTCCTGCCTCTATGCTTCGTCTGTCAACGCCATGAAGGCCAAGTATGGTGGTTATGTGCTCCAGGAACGGCTGGCCGAGGCAGGGGAGATTCCCCTTTCCAGCATCGGTTTCCGGCAGCTGGAAATGTTTGCCGAAGAAATGCGGCGGCGGGGAGTCCAGGTTCCCCAGAACTTCCTGGAGGAGGGCATCTTGGAGTTGGCTGACCATGCCGTGTTGATCATCCCGGCCCATGTGGTGCCCGATCCCGTGAGCACAGTGGGCATGGGCGATACCATCTCTTCCTCTGCCTACGCCTACGAACACAGCGGGTGTTAACAGGATCTGAAGTATTTTTGGAGAAGTAGGCAGAAGAAGGACAGGAAATGGGGGGCTAGAACCGTGCGCGTTCTGATTATGCACGCAGACGATCCGAAGACCCAGAAATCTGTAGAAGTGCTCCAGGAGTCCCTGGCGAAGGAGAATGTCAGGGTGGATTTGGTTTCTCCCGCCAGTGCCGGCACCGCGCCGGTGAGCACGGCGCCTTACGGGCTGGTGTGCATCGTCTGCGGGTACAAGGGCTGGTGGAAACCGCAGATTCCTGTGGAAATGGATAATTTGATCAAGCGGGCTACCCGCCTGGAAGGCAAGCGGGGCTGTGCATTTATCCTGCCCGGCCTTTTCGGTTCCACCAAGGCGCTGCGTGTGCTCATGAGCCATATGGAAAAGCAGGGCGTCATCGTGGAGGACTTTGGCGCGCTGAGCGGGCGTCAGGAGATCATGGCCATTGTTAAGCGCTTAAAGCGCTTAATGTAGGTTGACAACAAGAACAGCACAAGGAGGACTCAGTGATGTACCGTTTCAAGCCTGAACTGCGCATTCCAGGGCCCGTACCTGTGCCCAGCGCTGTCTCGCTGCAGATGGCCAGGCCGGTGGTGAACCACCGGGGAGCCGTTTTCCACGAGAAGTTCCCGGATGTCCTGTCACGCCTGCAGCCGCTCTTTGGCACCAAGAACCCCATTTACATGATCACCGGATCGGGGACCGCCGGCATGGAAACAGCGGTGAGCAACCTGGTTTCCCCGGGTACGCCGGTACTCTGTCTGGTGGGCGGATTTTTCGGCAAACGCTGGATGGAGCTGTGTACCGCCTACAAGGCCGAGGTGCATGTTCTGGAATTTCCCTGGGACCGGGGTGTAGATCCGGACCAGGTGGCTGATTTTTTGGCCAGCCATCCGGAAATCGAACTGATCTTTATGGTGCATAATGAATCCTCCACCGCGGTGCTCAACGATGTGGAAGGGGTCTCCCGGGCTCGGGGGGATCACCAGGCTCTGCTGGTGGTGGATGCGGTGAGCGCCCTGGGGGGCACCCCCTGTGAGATGGATGCCCGGGGGCTGGATGTGGTGGTCAGCGCTTCCCAGAAATGCCTGATGATGCCTCCGGGAGCTGCTTTTATCGCACTGTCGGAGCGGGCCCGGGCCTATGTGGAAAAGTCCGAGGCCAGCAGGTATTATTTCGATCTCCGTAAATACGAGCAGTTCCTGGCCAAGGGCGAAACGCCCTTCACTCCCAACATTCATATTGTCTTTGCCTTAGAGGAAGCCTTAAGAATGATGGAAGAAGAGGGGCTGGAGAACGTCTACGCCCGCCATCTCCTGATGCGGGATATGACCAGGGCTGGAGCCCGGGCCTTGGGGCTGGAGCTTTTGGTCAGGGATGAAGATGCTTCCCCCACCCTCACTGCGATTAAGTTCCCAGAAGCGGATAGCTTCCGCCAGCGCGTGCGGGAAAAATACGGTGTGGAGTTCGCCGGAGGGCAGGGCATCCACGCCGGCCGGGTCTTCAGGGTGGGGCACATGGGTTACGCCACACCCCTGGATGTGCTCACCGCCCTGGCGGTGCTGGAAATTGAACTGAAGAAGTACGGTCAGGCTACCGAGGCGGCAGAAAGGGTTATGGCCGCGCGGTAGGCTGCCTTAAGGGGGAACACTCGGTGATTTTCTCGCTGCGGGATGCCATTGACATTTTGATCGTGGCTTATGTGGTTTACCGGGTGATCCGTTCGATTCAAGGGACACGAGCCACTACACTGGTGAAGGGGCTGGCGGTGGTTTTTGCCAGCAGTGTAGTGGCTCGTGCGCTAAGCCTGCGGACTGTGAGCTGGCTTTTGGATCAAACCACCACGCTGGTCTTGGTGGCCCTGCCCGTTGTCTTCTACCCGGAGCTCAGGCGCGGTCTGGAGCAGATCGGCCGGGGGCAGCTGTTCAACTGGCCCTTGGGCCGGGGTGCGGCGCGGGAAGCCATGGACCTGGAGGCGGTCTGCCGGGCGGCGGCCCAGCTCAGTGCCCGCAGGGTGGGGGCGCTCATCGCCTTTCAGCGCAAGACCGGCCTGGATGAGTACATAGAAGCCGGTGTGCGGCTCGATGCCCTGGTCAGCAGCGAGCTCCTCCTGAACATTTTCGAACCTGGCGTTCCCCTCCACGACGGGGGAGTGATCATCGCCGGCGGCCGGATCGTGAGCGCGGCCTGCGTGTTCCCCCTGACAGATGCCAGATTGAGCGGGGGTTTGGGTACGCGGCATAGGGCTGCCGTGGGCCTGTCTGAGCAGACCGATGCGGTGGTTGTGGTGGTCTCGGAAGAAACGGGCGTGATTTCCTTGGCCGCCGGGGGCTCCCTGCGCCGCTATCTAACCGAGAGCCGCCTCAGGGAACAGCTGGCCTTCCACCTCCAGGGAGGTGAGCTGTCATGAGGGTGGCGCGCAGACTGTGGGCCCTGGTCACCAGGCCGGAGGTGTACTGGCGGCTGTTTTCCCTACTCCTTGCTGTCATTTTGTGGCTGTTGGCTGCGGGGGACGGCTCCCTGGGGGAAGCGGAGCGCACCGTCACCCTGCCCGTGGAGGTGCAGAACCTCCCGGCTGACCTGGTGCTTTTGGAATCCCCTGAACCTGTTAAAGTGCGCATTCGCGGGCTTTCTCCCCTCCTGAACAGGGGAGAAAGTTCCCTTTCCGCTGTGATCGACCTCGCAGGAGCGCAGGCGGGCACCGAAACGTATAATGTGGAAGTCACCGGCCCCCTGGGGATTCAGATCGTGGGGGTCACACCCAGCTGGGTGAGTGTTTATACTGAAGAGCTGGAGGAAGCGGTGTTTCCAGTCACCCTGGCCCTGCTAAGCGTGGAGCGGGCGCAGCCGGAAGCCCGGCTGAGGCCCCAGCCGGCGGTGGTAACGCTGCGGGGCGCCCGCAGCACCCTGGAGCAGGTGAATCATGTGGTGGCCTATGTGCAGATGGGAGCCGAAATGGAGCCGGGCAGCTCCTTCCCTGTGAGGGCCCTGGATGCCCAGGGGCGCGGCCTCTCCGGGCTGGAGATCGAACCGCCCAGGATCACCGTGGAACTGGAACAAGCTGAGCCAGCAGAAGTTGAGGAGGAATGAGCATGGGCAAGTATTTTGGCACAGACGGAGTGCGCGGCGTGGCCAACCGTGAACTCACACCGGAGCTGGCGCTGCGCATCGGGCGGGCGGCGGCCCTGGTCCTCGGGGAGCAGTCCACCAAGCCCATTGTGGTGGGCCGCGACACGCGCCTTTCCGGTCAAATGCTGGAAAGCGCGGTGGTGGCGGGCGTAGCCTCCACGGGGCTTGATGCCTTCTTGGTTGGTGTGATACCCACCCCCGGGGTGGCTTTTTTGGCTAAGGCCCTGGACTGTGCGGGGGGAATCATGATTTCCGCTTCCCACAATCCCCTGGAGGACAACGGGATCAAGGTTTTCGGGCCCGATGGTTATAAGCTCTCTGAAGAGGTGGAAGCCCGCATCGAGGAACTCATCCATGAGGACAGCGGCCCCCGGCCCATCGCCGCGGCTGTGGGAAAGGTTATCCCCAAGCCGGAGAGTGCGGGCCTGTACGTAGCAAACTTGAAAGAACAGGTCTCTCTGGATCTGCGGGGTGTGCATATCGCCCTGGACTGCGCCAATGGGGCAACTTCCGCCTACGCAGCGGAGCTGTTTAGAAGCTTCGGGGCAAAGGTTAGCGCCTTCTGCAACCAGCCCAACGGGACTAATATCAATCATCTGTGCGGTTCTACATATCCCGAAAAGATCCAGACCCTGACCAGGGAAGTTGGGGCAGATTTGGGCTTTGCCTTTGACGGCGATGGCGATCGCCTCTTGGTCGTGGACGAACAGGGCGGTTTCATCGACGGCGACCAGATCCTGGCCATCATGGGCCTGCACCTGCTCAAGCAGGACCGCCTCCCTGCCCGCAAGGTGGTGGCCACCGCCTATTCCAACGGCGGGCTGCGGCAGGCCTTTTTGGCCGGCGGCGGCGATGTGCTCTATGCCAAACCCGGGGACCGCTTCGTGCTGGAAACCATGCTGGAGGCCGGCTGCGTCCTGGGCGGCGAGCAGTCGGGACACGTCATTTTCCTGGAGCATTCCACCACCGGAGATGGCATGCTCACAGCCCTCAAGCTCCTGGAGAACAGGCAGATCCAGGGTAAACCCCTGGCGGAGCTGGCCAGGTGCATGGAGATCTTCCCCCAGCAGCTGGTGAATATCCATGTGGAGAGCAAAAACGGCTGGGAGGAAAATGCCCGCATTCAGGCTGCCATCCGCCGGGCCCAGGAGGAGCTGGCACCGGTGGGCCGCCTCTTTGTCCGGGCTTCCGGCACCGAACCGGTGATCAGGATCCTCGGTGAACACCCCGATGCCCAGCTGCTCCAGGCGGCACTGGAGCCTGTGGTCCAGGCCATCGAAGCGGAGCAGGGTGGCCGCCGTGCCGGTTAAGGGCTGCGGGATAGACCTGATTGAGGTGAAGCGCATCGCCAGGGCCCTGACCAGGCCGGGCCTGCGGGAGCGCATCTACACACCGCGGGAGCGGGCGGAGCTGCAGGGCAAGGGCGTAGAATCCTGGGCGGCCCGCTTTGCCGCCAAGGAAGCGGTGATGAAAGCCCTGGGCCGCGGCTTTCTCCAGGGTGTTCCCTTTGCCGCGGTGGAGATCTATGCGGATGCCTGGGGCAGGCCCCAGGTGCGGCTGCTGGAGCCCGCGGCCCAGCTCGCCGCGGAGCAGGGCATCCGGTCCTTCTGCCTGAGCCTGTCCCACACCAAGGAGCTGGCGGCGGCCTATGTACTTGCCTTGGGGGAGGAGGAGACATGCGGGTTGTAACCGGCGCGGAAATGCGCAGCTTGGAGCAGCAGGCCTTTGCAGAGCTGGGCCTCTCTTCTTTAGTGGTTATGGAAAATGCCGCGAGCCGCATCGTGGAGGTGCTTAAGGGGGAGTTTGCGCCCCTGGAGGGCAAGCGCATCCACATCCTAGCGGGCCCCGGCAACAACGGCGGCGATGGGCTGGCTGCCGCCAGGCAGCTTCTGGCCCTGGGCGCCCGGGTGAAGGTGTACTTAGTGGGCAAGCGGCAGCGGGCCAGTCAAGAGAACGGGGCTAATTTGGCCATCCTGGAGAAGCTGGGCGCGGATCTGAGCGTCGTGGACTTCGGTCAGCTGCACAGGGTGAAGCTGAGCCTCACCTTTGCTGATCTGATTATCGATGCCCTCCTGGGTACGGGTTTTGCCGGCGGGCTGGAGGAAGGTTGGCGGGAGCTGGTGGAGCTGGTGAACGAGCTGCAGGCGCCGGTGGTGGCTGTGGACTGTCCCACGGGGGTAAACTCCGCCACGGGCGAAGTGGTGGAAACCGCCATCAAGGCGGCCCTCACCATCAACCTGGGCCTTTTGAAGCTGGGCAACCTGCTCTACCCCGGCAGGGCCTGCGCGGGGAAGAACGTGGTGGTGGATCTGGGCTTTCCCCTCCAGGCCGAGGGTATTGCCCGGGAGCTGGTGGGCCCCGAGGCCTTGAGCTGGCTGCCTGAGCGGGAGCCCTGGTCCCACAAGGGAACCCACGGGCACACGCTGGTTGTGGCCGGATCCGCGGGCTATGCCGGTGCCGCGGCCCTCTGCGGTCAGGCGGTGCTGCGGGGGGGCGGGGGTATGGTGACTGTAGCAGTTCCAGAAGGCATCTACAGCCGCTTTTCCCCCGATGAGCTCATTGTGGTGCCTGTGCCGGAAACGGAGGCAGGTACCTTAGGTGAAGGCAGCCTGGAGAAGCTCCACGGCCTGCTCAAGGGTAAAGACGTCCTGGCCATCGGGCCCGGACTGGGGCGCAGCCGCCAGGTGGTCAAGGTGGTCCAGAGCCTTTTGAGCAGCTGGGAGGGGCCCGCGGTGATCGATGCCGATGGGCTTTCCGCCTTGAGCACGGATTTTATGCGCAGTGTGCCCCTGGACAAGCGGCGCCGCTGGGTGATCACTCCCCATCCAGGGGAGATGGCCCGGCTCACCGCCTCCGACCCGGCCAGCGTCAATGCGGATCGGGTGGGAGCGGCCAGCGGCTTTGCCCAGCAGTGGGGCCCGGTGGTGGTGCTGAAGGGGGCACCCACCGTTACAGCCGATGGAGAGCGGGTATACATTAACAGCACGGGCAATCACGGTCTGGCCACCGCGGGCACGGGGGATATCCTCACTGGCCTCACCGCGGCCCTCCTGGGCCAGGGCCTGGCGCCCCTGCAGGCGGGGGCGCTGGCGGCCTATGTGCACGGCCGGGCCGGCGATCTGGCGGGAGCCAAGGGCCAAAGGGGACTGAAGGCCGGCGACTGCCTGAACTTCATCCAGGAGATTCTGCAGTAGGACGGAGTGGTTTGTCCATGAGCAAGCTCACCAGACAGGTGTGGGCTGAGGTTAGCTTGGAGAATATCGCGCATAATGTGCAGCAGTTCCGTAGGCTCATCGGCCCCGGGTGCGAGCTTATGGCTGTGGTCAAGGCCAATGGCTACGGGCACGGTGCCCTGGAGACCGCCTACACCATGATCGAACACGGCACCAACTGGCTGGCCACCGCCCTGCCGGAGGAAGCGGTGCGCCTGCGCAGGGGCGGGATCACCGCTCCCATTTTGG
Organism: Firmicutes bacterium UBA3914; assembly: GCA_002391385.1. Lineage (GTDB taxonomy): Bacteria > Bacillota > Limnochordia > Darwinibacteriales > Darwinibacteriaceae > DTU010. Next base: position 37,657 of record DGEY01000073.1, read on the forward strand.
TCCTGGGGGCGGTGGGGGAGGATGAACTGGATGTTTGCGTGGCCTACGACCTGGCTGTCACTGTGTTTGAGCCCCACATTGCCCGGCTGCTCTCCCGGGCCGCCGTGGCCCAGGGGAAGACGGCCAAGGTCCATATCAAGGTGGATACGGGCATGGGCAGGTTGGGGCTTCTCCCGTGTGATTTTGGGGCGCTGGTGGAACTGGTGCAGAGTCTGCCGGGTTTGGAGATCCAGGGTGTGTTCACCCACTTTTCCCGGGCGGAGGAGCCGGATCTGGAGTACACCCGCTGGCAGTGGGAGCGCTTTTCCCGGGTGCGGGCGGATCTGGCCGCCAGGAAAGTCACTGTCCCCTTTTACCACGCGGCCAACACCGCGGCCACCTTGTTTTTCCCCGAGTCCCGGCTAGACCTGGTCCGGGTGGGGCTGGGCATCTACGGGATGTATCCCGATGGGCGCAGGCCCCTGGAGCTTAGGCCCGCTTTGAGTCTGAAGACCAGGGTGGCCTTTGTGAAGAGGGTGCCCGCGGGCAGTGCGGTCAGCTATGGCGGTACGTATGTAACCTGGAAAGAGACTTCCCTTGCGGTTTTGCCCATCGGCTATGCCGACGGGCTGTCCCGGGGGTTGGGCAACAAAGCGCAGGTGATCATCAAAGGCAGGTACTGCCCCATTGTGGGCCAGATCACCATGGATCACACCATGGTGGATGTGGGGGATCTGCCGGTGGCCATTGGCGATGAGGTGATTCTTTTGGGCTCCGCGGACGGCCTGGAGATCACCGCGGACGACTGGGCCCGGCATCTGGGCACCATCAACTACGAGATCACCTGCATGCTCACGAGCCGGGTGGAAAGGGTGTATATCTAGCCTCCCCGTGCATAGGATCAAGGCGCGGGGGGATGGCCGTGAACAGGCTGGCGCTTGGGCTGCTGGTTGTGCTGCTTGTTTCCGCACAGGTGCTGGCGGCAGAGATCCTGGTGCAGTTTAAAGACCCGCGGGGAGATGATCGGGGAGCTGGGGAGCTTGTCTATCCCGGCCACGAGGTTTTCGTCCCTGGGCTTTTTGACCTGCTCCGCTTTAGGGTCAGTGCCGATGGGGAATTTGTCTACTTCGACTGTGAATTTGCTGCCCTCACCAATCCCTTCCGCGCCCCGGAAGGGTACTTCCACCAACGCCTCGAATTGTATATCACAACCGGGATCGAGCCTGGATGGGGCCAGATCCAGATCGGCCCCCACCTGCTCCACACCAGCCCGGAAGCGGGCTGGGATCTGCGCTTAAGTGCCGCTCCCTTTGGTGAAAGCAGGTTGTACACCGCCGGGGGTGCTGTCCACGAAGTTGCAGCTTCGGTGCTCCCCGACGGCAGGACCATTCGCCTGCAGGTGCCCAGAAGTTTACTGCCTGACCCCAGTCCAGCATGGGGTTATTATCTCCTGGTGGGGGCCTTTGACGGGCTGGCCCCAGGTTTCTGGCGGGATCTGGGGGAGGGGCCCTGGCAGGTGGGGGGCGCGGGAGTGCCCGTCTTTGATCTTCTAGCACCGCGCTGGGGAGCCCGCAGCCAGAGGGCCCAGCTGAGCGGCGGTGTACTTTACCCTGTGTACGGGGGAAAAAGCCCCGTTTGGTCCTGGCTGGCCGGGGGAGCCGGCGTGCTTATTATCTGCTGCTTGCTGTGGAGGTGGCTTCGTGGAACCTAGGATGGAAGATGTTTTTGCGCTGTATGAACAGAAGGTGGCGCCGCTGTCCAGCGCGCAGAAGGAGAAGCTCTTGGCCGCCCGCGACGAGGGCATGACCCCCTTTGTCCTGGGCTGCGCCATCCTCAGGGCCAAGCAGGAGCAGAGGCGCAGCCGCCTGGCGGGCAGGGAAAAGCATATCTCCTTCAACTATATTTACCGGATTATCCAGGACTGGCTCAATCACGGCATCACCACTGAGGAGCGTTTCCGCGCCTATTGGTCGGCCATAACAGAGGATCAGCACAAGGACGAAGGAGGCAAAGCCCATGGTGCTCAGACCAAAGTCACGCGGGAGGATTTCACCTACAACCCTACAAAGCAGGACCGCAGCCTTTTCTCGTTCTTGGATGAGTAGATACGGTATTAGGCGCAGGCTCCAGGGTGAAAGGTGCCCGGTCTGCGGAGAAGTGCGCCATAGGATCTATAAAAGCCACCCCTTCCCCATGCCCCCCTCGGTGGGCCGGGGACTGTGGCTTTTATCTGACTGTTCCTGCATCCGCCAAAGGCGGGCCCAGGAGCGTATGGAGCGGGAGCAGCTTCTGGCGGTGCCCGCGGCCCATCCCCTGCCCCCTGCGCTGCAGGAGAAGACCTTTTCCGGGTTTAAGGTGACCGACTTTAACCGGGAGGCCTACGAGGACAGCCTGACCTTTGCCCGCAACTTCGATAAGATCCACGATGGCCGGGGGATCATCTTGGTTGGACCTTCCGGCACGGGCAAAACCCACCTGGCCGCGGCCATTGCCAATGAGCTGAGGAGCAGGTTTTCCGTGGCCTTTGTGCACCTACCCATCCTCCTGGAGCAGATGCGCACGGGA
>DGEY01000073.1:40402-55696 GCA_002391385.1 Firmicutes bacterium UBA3914
AACCACGATCTGGAGGACCTGGAGAAAAGGGTGGGCATGCGGGTTGCCTCCCGGGTAATCGGCAGCAATCTGCACCTCTTTCTGCGGGGGCCCGACTACCGGCTGTTAGGCCTGGGCTATTACTAACGGACCGCGACTCTCTTTTCCGCCAGGTTCACCAGGCGGGAAACGGCAAAGGTCATGACAAAGTAGATCACCGCCACCGCCAGCCACACTTCGAAGGGGCGGAAGGTGCGGCCGATGATGATCTGGCCCTTGCGCACCAGCTCCTCCAGGGCGATCACCGAAACCAGGGAGGAGTCTTTTAAAAGGGCGATGAACTCGTTGCCCAGGGGCGGGAGGATCCTGCGGAAAGCCTGGGGCAGGATGATCAGGCCCATGGTCTGGCTGCCCGAGAGCCCTAGAGAGGCGGCGGCTTCCCACTGCCCCTTGTCAATGGACTGGATGCCCGCCCGCACGATCTCCCCCACATAGGCGCCGCTGTTGATGCTCAGGGCCAGCACCGCGGCTGTATAGGCGGGGATGGGGCGGGAGATCAGGCTGGGCAGCCCGTAGAAGATCAAAAAGGTCTGCACCAAAAGGGGAGTGCCCCTGATGATGTCGATGTAGGAGGCGGCGGCCAGGCGCAACGGGCCCTTAGACAGCCTGATCATGCCGGCGATGGTACCCAGGATAATGCCGAAAAAGACGGCGATGGAAGTGAGCTGCACAGTAAGTTTGGCTCCCTGCAGCAGCGTGGGCAGGGAGCTGAAGACTAGATCCCAGCGAAAGCCCAAGATTCGATTCTCCTTCCCGCAAACAGGTGCGCGAAGCCCGCGCACCTGTTCCTGCACCTATTAGTTTGCTCCAAACCACTTCTGGAAGATCTGGTCGTAAGTTCCGCTGGCCTTAAGCTCAGCTAAGGCGGCGTTGATCTGCTCCAGGAGAGCTTTGTTGTTCTTGTTGACCGCGATCCCGTAGAATTCATTGTCGGCCACCGGTCCCGCATGTTCCAGGGGGGCCTGGGGGTTGGCCGCCAGATACGCTTCGGCAACTGGCAGGTCGATGAGCACAATGTCCGCTACCCCGATGAGCACAGCCTGCATGGCATCGGCCACCGTATCAAAACGGGCTACTCCCTTGAGTTCCCCGGCATCCGCTAGATCCGAGGCCGTGAAATCTCCGGTGGTGTTAATCTGCACAGCGGCGGTCTTGCCCGCCAGCCCCTCCAGGCCGGAGATCTCTGTTCCGGTGTTGGCCACAACAGTAAGTACAGATTCGAAGTAGGGTTCCGAGAAGTCCACCGCGCCCTGGCGCTCGGGGGTGATGGTGATCCCGGCGATGAGGCAGTCGTAGTTGCCGTTGAGCAGGGCCGGAATCAGGCCGTCCCAGCTGATGTTGTCGATCTGCACCTCCAGGCCCAGCACCTCGCCGATGGCCCGGATCAGGTCCATGTCAAACCCCATCAGCTCTCCGCTTTCCGCATCCACATACTCAAAGGGCATAAAACCGGCTTCCGTAGCCACCTTGAGCACCCCCTGCCCCAAGGCAGAGAATCCAGCGCCAAGTACGAACAGGACGGTGAGTAATAATACAGAGAGTTTTTTCACGGCGAACATCCTTTCTTCCGTAACAAATTAGCTTCATTATACCACGGATGTGAAAATATGCAAGAAGCATTCATATTTATTCCTTGTTAATTGTGCAGGAACGCCCCTGGCAAACACGAATTAGTTAGCAGGAGGAGGTAGTGCCCCTATGAAACATCTCATCATCACCAACGGCACAGTGGTGACAGATAAACTCATTGAAAACGGTACTGTTGTGACCATCGGCGACCGCATTATGCTGGTGGCCGGGGAGGAAGAGGGCCGCCGCATTTTGGAAGCCGCTTCGCCCCATGTTTTCCGGATCATCGATGCCCAGGGCGGCTACATTGCCCCGGGCTTGATTGATGTGCATATGCACGGCGCTGGCGGCAGCGAGCTGATGGATGGAACTGAAGAGGCGCTGGAAACCATGGCCCGTTTTCTGGCCCGCAGCGGTACGGTGGCCTTTCTGCCCAGCACGGTCACCGCGGCTGAGGACAAAACCCGCGCCGTGTGTGAGCTGGTGGCTGGCTTCGAGGACCTTGAGGATGGGGCGGAAGTTTTAGGCATCCATCTAGAAGGCCCGTACATAAACGAAAAGTATAAGGGAGCCCAGTATGGGCCCGCGATCCGCCCGGCCAGCCTGGATGAGCTGGAGGAGCTTCATCGGATTTTAGGGGAAAAGCTGCGGCTCGTGACCCTGGCTCCGGAAGTGCCCGGCAGCCTGGAGGCCATCGCCTGGTTGCGGGAAAGGGGCGTTACGGTGAGCATCGGGCACACCAACGCCACCTATGAGGAGGCCTTGGCAGGGTTCAAACAGGGCATCACCCACGTCACCCACACCTACAACGGCATGCGGGGGCTCCATCACCGGGATCCGGGCGTGGTGGGAGCGGTGCTGGCCACACCGGGTCTCTACGCGGAACTCATCGCCGATCTGGTTCATGTGCATCCCGGGGCGATCCGGGTCATGCTGCGCAGCATAGGCGTTGAGCATATCGTGCTGGTCACAGATTCGGTGCAGGCCACGGGACTGCCCGATGGAGAGTACGTTTTGGGTGACCACAAGATCTTTGTGCGGGACGGCTCGGCCCGGCTGGCCGATGGCAATCTGGCCGGCAGCACCCTCACCCTGAAGCAGGCTGTGCAGAACATGGTGGAGCAGCTGGGGGTGGATTTGGTGGATGCGTTCCGCATGGCCAGCCTCAACCCCGCACAGACCCTCGGGCTGAAACACCGGGGCTGGATCAAGGAAGGCAACAAGGCGGACTTTGTGCTGTTGAGCCGCGATTTTCAGGTCCAGATGACCATCATCAGCGGCCGCACCGCCTACAGTGCACAATGACGGAGGAAGGGAGATGGCGATGAATATTGTGGTAGTGGCCAACTTCGACAGTATGAGCGCGGAAGCGGCCAAAATCGTGTATGGGCAGATCATGCGCAAGCCCAACAGTGTCCTGGGGCTGGCCACCGGCAGCACTCCCCTGGGGGTTTACAAGCTGCTGGTGGAGTACCACAACCGGGGGATGGATTTCAGCCGGGTGACCACCTTCAACCTCGACGAGTATGTGGGCTTGGGCCCGGATCATCCCCAGAGCTACCGCAGGTATATGCATGAACACCTCTTTTCCAAAGTAAACATAAACCCGGAGAGGACCTTTATCCCCAACGGGCTAGCGGAGGATCTGGAGGCGGAGTGCCGCCGCTATGATGAGCTGATCAGGCAGGCTGGCGGGATTGATCTGCAGATTTTGGGTATCGGCACCAACGGCCACATCGGCTTTAACGAACCGGGCACCGAGTTTGGCAGCACCACCCACGTGGTGGATTTGGCGGAGAGTACCATCAGGGATAACGCCCGCTTCTTCGAATCTATAGATCAGGTACCTACACGGGCGATTTCCATGGGCATTAAGTCCATTATGCAGGCCAAGGAGATCATCCTTATGGCCAGCGGCGGCAGCAAGGCCGATGCCATCTATGCAGCTGTGCACGGGCCGGTTACCACTGCTGTTCCCGCCTCAGTGCTCCAGCTGCATCCCTCGGTAACGCTCGTGGTTGATCAGGCCGCCGCCAGTAAACTGTAAGGCGGAAAGGCTTCCCGGGAGGAGTGGCCAGAGTGAGTAAACTGAAGTGGTTGTACCCGGGCATGCGCGTCAAGCGCTGGGTTGTCCTGCTTTTGCTCGGGGTGCTCGCCATCGACACGGGAACGGTGGTGATGCTGAACAGCCCCGTCTTTTCCCTTTGGGAAAGGAAGATCCTGGCCTGGGCAGCCGAGTGGCCGGTTAATCCCGTGGTTTCCGGTGTTGTTCTGATCCTCTTGGGTCTGGTGGGCGTGGCCCTGGGGGTGCGCAATGTGGTCAGTTCCGTGGTGGAGGCGGTGCGCCCCTCCGCGGCCCCCGATCTGGTGGAACATGTGTATAAAACCCGCAACCTGCAGAAGGGTCTGCACATCGTGGCCATCGGGGGAGGCACGGGTCTTTCCACGATGCTGCGGGGTCTGAAGGAGTACACCTCCAACATCACGGCAGTGGTAACCGTGGCCGATGACGGCGGCAGCTCCGGCCGCATCCGGGATGATCTGGGTATTCTCCCGCCGGGAGATATCCGCAACACCCTGGTGGCCCTGGCGGACACGGAGCCCCTCATGGAGACGCTGTTCCAGTACCGGTTTTCCTGGGGGGAGGGCCTGGCGGGGCACAGCTTCGGCAACCTCTTCATCGCAGCCATGACCGATATTACCGGAGATTTTGAGGAAGGCATCCGGGCCTTCAGCAAGGTTCTGGCGGTTAGGGGCAAGGTGCTTCCCTCCACATTGGAGTCGGTGCGCCTAGGTGCCATCTACACCGACGGCTCCACAGTGCTGGGTGAAAGCTGCATTCCGGAGCAGGGCAAAAAAATCAAGCGGGTTTTCCTGGAGCCCAAGACGGCCCAGGCGCTGCCCGAGGCCCTGGAGGCCATCCGCCACGCCGATGTGGTGGTGCTGGGGCCGGGGAGTTTGTATACCAGCATCATTCCCAACCTGTTGGTGGAGGGCCTAGCCCAGGCCATCGCCGAAACCCAGGCGCTGCGCATCTACGTCTGCAATGTGATGACGCAGCCCGGGGAAACGGACGGTTACAGCGCGAGCGACCATGTCAAGGCGCTCCTGGCCCACCTGGGGCCCCCCTCGGTGCTGGATTATGTGCTGGTGAACAAGGCGGCGGTTTCCTCCGGGCAGGCTAAGAAATACGCGGCGCAGGGGGCCTACCCCGTGCGGGCAGATACGGCTGCCATCGAGAGGCTGGGCATTAAGGTGCACACCGCCGATGTACTGGATCAGCAGGATCTGGTGCGCCATTCCAGCCTGAGGCTGGCGGAAGAGATCATCCGCCTGGCGGAGGGACGGGACAAAGCCAAAACACCGGCGGGCCGCGCAGTGTAGGCCCCTGGTTTATTTTCCCCCCAGGCCGAATACATTGGCTAGGGGGGGATGGGGATGCGCCGCCTTGCGAGCCTGCTCGTGCTAATTACCGCGCTGGGGGTGGGCCTGCCTTCTGTGTACCGCACCGTGCACCGCAGGTTTTTTGGGGTCAATCATGGGGTATACTTAGAGGACCAGGCCATGGAATACTACTACCCCAACGAGGTGCGGGTGATCGTGGAGCGGATGGCCCGGGCCCGCCAGCGCCCGCCGGTTCCCGCCGGTCTGGATAAGATCACCGGGGAGATCATCCCCCACGAAGAGGGCCTCTACTTCGACGTGGACAGCATAGTGCAGGAAGTGGTCACCGCTCCTGCCCACACCAGACTGGAGCTTAAGGGTATCCCCGTGGTGCCGCTGTTCCGCACCGAGCACCTTATGGAGCTCACCCACATCCTAGGCGACTTTTCCACCCCCCTCATGGGCAGCCCTGACCGGGTGCACAATATCCGCCTCTCCCTCCAGGCCATCAACAACACCATTGTCATGCCCGGGGAGATCTTTTCCTTTAATGAAGTGGTGGGTGAGCGCACGCCGGAGCGGGGCTACCGCAACGCCCCCATCATCCTGGGGGAAGCGGTGGTTCCCGGGGTGGGGGGCGGCGTGTGCCAGACTTCCACCACGCTGTACAACGCAGTGCGCCTGGCCGGGCTGGAGATTGTGGAGCGCCGCATCCACTCCATCGCCCCCAGCTATATCAAACACGGCATGGATGCCGCGGTGGCCTGGCCGTACACCGATTTTAAGTTCCGCAACGACTCTGCCTCGCCTGTGATTGTCAAAGCGGAGGTGCAAAAATGGCGGGTGCGGGTCTGGATCCTGGGAAAAGAAGGGGGTAAGTGAAATGGCCTTTTCCGATGATGTGCGCCAAGAACTGGCCAGGGTCATTCCCAGTGCTCGCTGCTGCCGGGTGTCAGAGCTGAGCGCTTTTTATGATTTGAGCGGCTTTCTGCTGGGCCGGCACAATCAGTTTCTGGACTTCAACACTTCCTCTCCTTTTGTGGCCAGGAAGATCTTGATCATGCTCAAGGGGCTCTATTCCGAACTGCCCACCCAGGTTCTGGTGGTCAGGTCCAAGTCCCGCCGCTCCCAGATCTGCACGGTGCGGGTTTTAGGGCGCGCCCACGCGGGACAAGTCTACCAGGATCTCAAGGAGCAGAGTGTGGTGGGTGAGGCGGGGATTCCCCGCAAGAAGTGCTGCCGCCGGGCTTACCTTCGGGGCGCCTTTCTGGTGAGCGGCTCCATCACCAATCCGGAGCGCACCTACCATCTGGAGTTTTCCAGCGAGCAGAGCCGGGTGGCGGATAAAATCCTGGCTGCCCTGTGGTCCCTGGACCTGGAGGCAGGCCTCACCCAGAGAAAGGGTTCCCTGGTTGTGTACATGAAAGATGGGGGGCAGATCGCCAGTTTGCTCGGGCTCATGGGGGCCCACAGCGCCCTGCTGCACTTTGAGAACGTACGGGTGATGAAAGAAATGCGCAACCAGGTGAACCGCCTGGTCAACTGCGAAACGGCCAATGTGGACAAAACAGTGAAGGCCGCCGTGGCTCAGCTGGAGGATATCGAGCTGATTGATTCCGTGATCGGCCTTGAGGAACTCCCACCCAAGCTGCGGGAAGTGGCCCGGCTGCGCCGGGAACACCCCTACGCTTCCTTACAGGAGTTGGGGGAGCTCATGAGGCCAAAATTGAGCAAGAGCGGTGTAAACTACCGCCTGCGGCAGATCCGGGAAAAAGCGCGACAACTTGACAAATTGGTTCCCAAACATTAACAACCCCATGGAGGGAATTATTTGCGTGAGCAGAATAATAATAACCAGAGCGGGACAAAATCAACCCCTGTGGGTCACTAAGCGTCCCGCAGGAGGGGTGTCCGACCATGGCCAGTCTCGGTGCCCTGCAGCAGCTCGTGCCTGAACTGGCTGGGCTTCTGGACAGGCGCTACAGCCTCTTGAGGATTATCCGCAACCAGGGCCCCATCGGGCGCAGGTTCATCGCCGCTCAAATGGGAGGTTCGGAGCGGGTAATCCGCAGTGAACTGGATGTCCTGCGGGAACAGGGCCTGCTGCACACCACCTCCCTGGGCATGCAGCTCACCCCGGAAGGGGAAAAGGTGTTTTTGGAGCTTGAGGACGTGGTACGGGACTTCTACGGCCTGGAACAGCTGGAAAAGAAGCTGGCTGCGGCCCTGGGCGTGGAGAGGATGATCATCGTCCCGGGGGACTGCGACAAAGATCCCGCCACGCGCAAGGATCTGGCCAGGGCTGCCGCGGATTACCTCTGCCAGGTGCTGGAGGACGGGCAGATTCTCGCCGTTTCCGGCGGCACCACCCTCGCCGGCGTAGCCGAGAGCGTAAGGCTTCACGATGTGCGCAAGCGGGTCACGGTTGTTCCCGTGCGGGGCGGCTTGGGAGAAGACATCAAAATCCAGGCTAACACCATTGCAGTGGCCCTGGCGGAAGGCTTAGGCGGTAGCTACCGCCTGCTCTATGCCCCGGAAGATGTGCGGCCCGCCAATTTGGAGCAGATCTTAAGTGAGCCGCGCATCCGCAGCGTCATCGCCCTGGGGCGCCGGGCGGACATCTTGGTCCACGGTATCGGCACAGCAGAAGAAATGGCCAGAAGGCGCGGTTTTGACGATGCTTCCATTATGGACCTGATCGCCGCGGGGGCCGTGGGCGAAGCCTTCGGCTGCTACTTCGATGCCCAGGGCAGGATCGTCCACAATACCGCTTCGGTGGGACTGCGCCTGGAAGACCTGGAAAGCATTCCCATGGTTATCGCCGTTGGAGGTGGTAGGAGCAAGGCATGGGCTGTGATGGCGGTGTTGTCCCGAGGTTATTGTGATGTGTGCATCACCGATGAGGGGGTAGCCCGGAGGCTGATGAAGTTAAAAGAAATAGAGTAAGGGGGAATCATGATGACAATGAAGGTTGGCATTAACGGTTTTGGCCGCATCGGCCGGTTGGTACTGCGCGGGGCTCTCGATGATCCCAATTTCGATGTAGTGGCCATCAACGACTTGACAGATGCGAAGACCCTGGCCCATCTCCTTAAGTACGATACGAACCACGGTACTCTGAAGGCTGATGTGTCGGTGGACGGCGATAACATCGTAGTTAACGGCAAGAAGATCAAGGTCTTTGCCGAGCGCGATCCCAAGAACATCCCCTGGGGCGAGCTGGGTGTGGAGTATGTGGTGGAATCCACCGGTGTCTTCCGCAAGCGGGATCAGGCTCAGTGGCACATCGACGCCGGGGCCAAGAAGGTGATCATCACCGCTCCTGCTAAAGAAGAGGACATCACCATCGTCATGGGAGTTAATGAAGACCTCTACGATCCGGAGAAGCACCATGTGATTTCCAACGCCTCCTGCACCACCAACTGCTTGGCACCTGTGGCCAAGGTTATCCACGATGCCTTCGGCATTAAGAAGGGCCTCATGACCACTGTCCATGCTTATACCAACGACCAGAGAATCCTGGACCTGCCCCATAAGGATCTGCGCAGGGCCCGGGCCGCTGCCATGAACATCGTTCCCACCACCACCGGTGCCGCCGCTGCCGTTGGCCTTGTCCTGCCTGAACTCAAGGGCAAACTGGACGGCTTTGCCATGCGCGTCCCCGTTTCCACGGTGAGCGTTGTGGACCTGGTAGTGGAGACGGAAAAGCCGGTAACCGCTGAGGCCGCCAATGCTGAACTGAAGAAAGCGGCCGAAGGCAAGCTCAAGGGCATTTTGGCCTTCGAAGAGGAGCCCCTGGTCTCCACAGACTTCATGGGCAACGACAATTCCTCCATCGTGGATGCAGCCCTGACCAAGACCATGGGCGACAACATGCTCAAAGTGGTAGCTTGGTACGACAATGAGTGGGGCTACTCCATGAGGGTGATTGACCTCATCCGCTACATGGAATCCCGCAAGTAAACAAGCTCAACCTGGAATCCCCCTGCTTGGGGGATTCCATACGAAAAGGAGGATGCTTATGGCCAAGAAAACAATCAGAGACGTGGATGTAAAGGGCAAACGGGTTTTGATGCGCGTCGATTTTAATGTGCCTATGCAGGACGGCGCGATCACTGACGATAAAAGAATTAGGGCTGCACTGCCCACCATCCAGCATGTGATCAAGGAAGGCGGCAAAGTGATCCTCATGTCCCACCTGGGCCGGCCCAAGGGCAAACCCGATGATGCCTTCCGCCTGGACCCTGTGGCTCAGCGCTTAAGCGAGCTTCTAGGCCAGCCGGTGCAGAAGGTGGATGACTGCATCGGGCCCGAAGTGGAAAAGGCCGTGGCTGGTCTGGAGCCCGGCGATGTGCTCCTCTTGGAGAACGTCCGCTTCTACGCCGCAGAAACAGAGAACGACCCCGAGTTTGCCAAGGCCCTGGCGGCCTTAGGCGACATCTTCGTCAACGATGCCTTCGGCACGGCCCACAGGGCCCACGCCTCCACCACAGGTGTGGCCGACTACCTCCCCGCGGTCTCCGGCTTCCTCATGGAGAAGGAACTGCAGTTCCTGGGCGGTGCGGTGGAAGATCCCAAGCGGCCCTTCGTGGCCATCTTGGGCGGCGCCAAGGTCAAAGACAAGATCGCGGTCATCGAGTCGCTGCTGAACAAGGTGGATACCCTGATCATCGGCGGCGGCATGGCCTACACCTTCCTCAAGGCCCAGGGATATGAAGTGGGCAGATCGCTTCTGGACGAGGAACGTCTGGAGTTCTGCCGCACCATTATGGCCCAGGCCAAGGAGAAGGGCGTGGAACTCCTCCTGCCTGTTGATGTTGTGGTGGCCAAGGAGTTTGCCGCAGATGCGGAGCATAAGGTAGTGGCCATTGACCAAATCCCCGCGGATTGGGAAGGCTTGGATATCGGCCCTGAAACGGCCAAGCGCTTCGCTGAAGCTGTCAAGGGCGCGGGCACCGTGGTCTGGAACGGTCCCATGGGAGTATTTGAGTTCGAAGCCTTTGCTAAGGGCACCCTCAGCGTAGCCCAGGCACTGGCCGATTCCTCTGCCGTGACCGTCATCGGCGGTGGGGACTCGGCGGCAGCTGTGGAGCAGATGGGCCTTGCTGACAAGATGACCCACGTCTCCACTGGCGGAGGCGCCTCCCTGGAGTTCCTGGAAGGCAAGGTGCTGCCGGGGGTAGCAGCCCTGGATGACAAATAACTGAGGTGAAGTCATGCGTACACCCATAATCGCTGGAAACTGGAAGATGTATAAGAATGTGGGGGAAGCGGTGGAAACGGCCCGCAAACTGGAAGAGCGGGTTCAGGACAGCCCCGTGGAAGTGGTGATCTGCGCTCCTTTCACCAACCTCCCCGCGCTGAGCGCCCTGGGCTTGACCAAGGTCAAGTTGGGTGCCCAGAACATGTACTTTGAAGATCAAGGTGCCTTTACCGGGGAGATCGCCCCCGGGATGCTTCTGGATGTGGGCTGTGAATACGTGATTCTAGGCCACTCGGAGCGTCGGCAGATCTTCAAGGAAGATGATGAGCTGATCAACAAGAAGGTGCTCAAGGCCCTCAATGTGGGCCTGAAGCCCATCCTGTGTGTGGGCGAAACACTGGAGGAGCGCCGGGCCGGCCGGACGGAAGAGGTGGTGGTGGCCCAAACCACCCGTGCCCTGGCGGGCGCCGCGGCTGAGCAGCTGACCAATCTGGTCATTGCCTATGAGCCTGTCTGGGCCATCGGCACAGGCGAGAACTGCGACGCAGAGGACGCCAACCAGGTCATCGCCAGGATCCGCCAAACGCTGGCTGAGCTCTACACGGCTGACCTTGCCCAACAGGTGAGGATCCAGTACGGAGGCAGCGTCAAGCCGGCCAATATCAAAGAATTCATGGAACAACCTGAGATCGATGGTGCCCTGGTGGGCGGAGCAAGTCTTGATGTGGACAGCTTCACCAGCATCATCCGGTACTGAAAACCAGGTGATCTTAGAGGCTGTTCCCGGAGGTGGAATCGTTAATTCATGAAGAAACCAACTGCGTTAATCATCTTAGATGGCTTCGGCCTCAGTGAACATGTGGAAGGCAATGCAGTCAAGGCAGCCCGCACCCCCACGGTGGACTGGCTGAACAGCAGCGCGCCCCGGAATGTGCTCTCTGCTTCCGGCGGCAGCGTGGGGCTGATGGACGGTCAAATGGGGGACTCCAATGTGGGTCACCTCAATATCGGGGCTGGGCGCATTGTCTACCAAGATGTAGTGCGCATTTCCAAGGCCATCGCTTCGGGGGAGTTTTTCACCAACCCCACTTTGCTGGCGGTCATGGAGCATCCGAAGAAGACAGGGGGGGCTCTGCACCTCATGGGGCTGGTTTCCCCTGGCGGCGTGCACAGCCACTCTGAGCACCTTTATGCCCTGCTCAGGATGGCCAAGGAGCACGGCCTGGAGCGGGTGTTCGTCCATGCCTTCCTGGATGGCCGTGACGTGCCGCCCTCCAGCGCCCACGAATACCTGGCGGACCTGGAGGAACAGATTGAACAGATCGGGATCGGCAGAGTTGCTTCCATCTCCGGACGCTATTACGCCATGGACCGGGATAGACGCTGGGACCGGGTGGAGAAGGCCTACCGGGCCCTTCTGGGCCAGGGGCCTGGGGCCCCCAGCAGCGCCGCGGCCATCCAAGAGGCCTACGCCCAGGGGGAGACCGATGAGTTTGTGGTGCCCAGGGTGATCGTGGAAAACGGAAAGGCCGTGGGACCCATCCAAGACGGTGACAGTGTGCTCTTTTTCAACTTCCGGGCAGACAGGGCCCGGGAGATCACTTGGGCCATGACCAACGATGATTTCCAGGGCTTTGACCGGGGGAAAAAACTGGACATCTACTACGCCACCATGACGCAGTACGATGCCGAGCTGGATCTCCCCTTTGCCTTCGCTCCCCAGGATCTCAGAAACACCTTGGGCGAGTACCTTTCCGGTTTGGGCAAGACCCAGCTGCGCATCGCCGAGACGGAGAAGTACGCGCATGTCACCTTCTTCTTTAACGGGGGCCAGGAGACGCCCTTCCCCGGCGAAGAGCGCATCTTGGTGCCTTCCCCCAAGGTGCCCACGTACGATCTGCAGCCGGAAATGAGCGCGCCGGAAGTGACCAGGCGGGTGGTTGAAGAGATCCGCCAAGGCAAGTTCGACTTCATCGTGCTCAACTATGCCAACTGCGATATGGTGGGCCACACCGGTGTGTTTGAAGCGGCGGTGAAGGCGGTGGAGGCGGTGGATGCCGGCCTGGGCCAGGTACTGGAGGCCATCAAAGAGATGGGCGGCACGGCCATTGTCACCGCGGACCACGGGAACGCCGAGCAGATGGTTGACCCAGAGACGGGGGAAGCCCACACCGCGCACACCAGCAATCTGGTGCCCGTCTGGCTGTTCAACGCACCTGAAGGCTGGGGCCTGAAGAGCGGAATCTTGGCCGATCTGGCCCCTTCGATCCTGGATCTGATGGGCATAGCTCAACCTCCGGAGATGACCGGACAAAGCTTAATTGTGAGGAGGAACGAACAATGATTATCAATGATGTGATAGCGAGGGAAGTTTTGGACTCCCGGGGCAATCCCACGGTGGAAGTGGAAGTGCATCTGGCCGATGGCAGCTTCGGCCGGGCCATCGTTCCCTCCGGTGCCTCCACCGGCGCCTTTGAAGCGGTGGAGCTCAGGGATGGGGACAAGGCACGCTACTTAGGCAAAGGCGTGCTCAAGGCGGTGGAGAATGTGGAAGAGGTCATCGCCCCTGAGATCATCGGCTGGGATGCCACGGATCAGATCGGCATCGATCAGCTCATGATCGAGCTGGACGGCACACCCAACAAGGGCAAGCTCGGCGCCAACGCAATCCTGGGTGTATCTTTGGCAGTGGCCCATGCCGCCGCCAACTCCCTGGGCATGCCCCTCTACCGCTACATCGGCGGTGCGGCTGCCTCCCAGCTTCCGGTACCCATGATGAACATCCTCAACGGCGGAGCCCATGCCGACAACAACGTGGATATTCAAGAGTTCATGATCATGCCTGTGGGGGCGGCGAGCTTCCGGGAAGCCCTGAGAATGGGCGCCGAAGTGTTCCACAACCTCAAGGCTGTGCTCAAGGAAAAGGGTTTGAACACGGCGGTGGGCGACGAAGGCGGTTTTGCTCCCAACCTGCAGTCCAATGAAGAGGCCATCCAGGCCATTATGCAGGCCATCGAGCGGGCCGGTTACCAGCCGGGCAAGGACGTGTGCATCGCCCTTGATGTGGCCGCCACAGAGCTGTTCAAAGATGGTAAATACCACCTGGAAGGCGAAGGCAAGATCCTCGATACCGATGAGATGATCGCCTACTACAAGAACCTGGTGGAAAAATACCCCATCATCTCCATCGAAGACGCCCTCTCGGAAGATGAGTGGGAAGGCTGGAAGAAGCTCACGGAAGCCATTGGGGACAAGGTTCAGCTGGTGGGCGACGACCTGTTCGTCACCAACACCGAGCGCCTGAGCCGGGGTATTGCCCAGGGCGTGGCCAACTCCATCCTGATTAAGGTCAACCAGATCGGTACCCTCACCGAGACGCTCCAGGCCATTGAGATGGCCAAGCGCGCCGGGTACACCGCTGTTGTTTCCCATCGCTCTGGCGAAACAGAAGACACCACCATTGCCGACCTGGTTGTGGCGGTAAACGCTGGCCAGATCAAGACCGGTGCCCCCAGCAGGACCGACCGGGTGGCCAAGTACAACCAGCTCCTGCGCATCGAAGAGGAACTGGATGCCGTTGGGGAGTATGCTGGTCTGAAGGCATTCTACAACATCAAAAGGTAGCGTTTGGCAAGGTGCAAGCACGGCGCGGCGGAAAGGCCCGCCGTGTTTTTTTCTGGGGAGGGAAAGGGAGTCCCCTTGGCGAAATCAAGGACCAAAGGAGGGGACAGTATGAAATTCCCGCGGGATTTTCGGTGGGGAGTCGCCACCGCTTCGTATCAGATCGAAGGTGCGGCGCAGGAAGATGGCCGGGGCGAATCCATTTGGGACCGGTTCAGCCGTACCCCAGGTAAGGTGCTCCACGGGCACACCGGTGATGTGGCCTGCGACCACTACCACCGGTATAAAGAGGATGTGGCCCTCATGGCGGAGCTGGGGGTGGACAGCTACCGCTTTTCCATCGCCTGGCCCCGGATCTATCCAGCCGGCAAAGGAGAGCTGAACCCCAAAGGGCTGGACTTTTACAAGCGTTTGGTGGATGAGCTGCTCCAGAGGGGTATTGAGCCCATGGCCACCCTTTACCACTGGGATCTGCCCCAGGTCCTGGAGGACAAGGGGGGCTGGCTGAATCGGGATACCGCCTATTACTTCCGCGACTATGCTGTCACCATGTTTGAAGAGTTGGGGGATACGGTGAAGCTCTGGATCACCCTCAACGAACCCTGGTGCTCGGCCTACCTGGGTTACGGAAACGGCGTGCATGCCCCGGGTAAGAGCGATCTGAACTGGTATCTCCAGGCGGCCCATATTCTCCTTTTGGCCCACGGGCTGGCGCTCCAGGCTTACCGGGAGCTGAACCTGCCTGGGGAGATCGGGATCACCCTCAACTTGTCGCCCCAATATCCCGCTTCCCCCAGCCGGGAGGATGGGGAAGCCTGCCGCAGGGCAGACGGGTTCCTGAACCGCTGGTTCCTGGATCCACTTTTCGCTGGGTTTTATCCCCAGGATATGCCGGAGTTTTTGACCGCGGTGGCGCCCCACATTCAGCCGGGAGATTTTGATTTGATTTCGGCGCCCCAGGACTTTTTGGGCATCAACTACTACAGCCGCGGCATCATCAAAGCTGCGGGCAAGGACGGCTATGAGGCGCTGCCCCCCGCTGGACCTGTGACCCACATGGGTTGGGAGGTCTACCCCGAGGGCCTTTACGACCTGCTGCTGCGAGTCCACCGGGATTACGGGCCCATTCCGCTGTATATCACAGAAAACGGTGCCGCCTATCCCGACCAGCTAATGGAGGGGCGGGTAGCTGACCCGGAGAGGACCGCCTACCTTAGGGAGCATTTCGCCCAGGCAGCCCGAGCCCTGGAAGCGGGAGTGCCCTTGAAGGGTTATTACGTATGGTCCTTTTTGGACAACTTCGAGTGGGCCTTCGGCTACGAGCGCCGCTTCGGAATTGTGTACGTGGATTTCCAGACCCAGGCCAGGATCATCAAGGACAGCGGCCGCTGGTACCAGTCCTTCTTACTAGTATAAAGTTACTGTAGGACAGGAGTTGGCTCCAAAAAAATAGAAGAAGATCCTACCGTTGCTGTCCA
>DGEY01000023.1:0-4215 GCA_002391385.1 Firmicutes bacterium UBA3914
GTTACGTGGTTCCTCACTACTGCCGCCTCAACCTAGAAAGCAAGCCCCGCGCCGTTGGTGCGGGACTTGTTTTTCTAGAGAATCCACTTCCGGGTGATGCTCCAGCGACAGTAGGAAAACAGCAGTGTGGAAAAGCCAGCCAGGGCCGCTAGATCAAGCCCTGGATGAAAATCACCTGCCTGCACCAGGGCCCACCTGAGGAGATCCGCTCCGTAAGTAAGGGGGAGGCAGTAGGAAAGGAGCCGCAGCAGCCAGGGCAGGCTGTGGATGGGCAAGAAAAACCCCGAGAGGAAGAGCATGGGAAAGCGGAAGAAGTTGGCGTAGGTTTGAGCCTCAAAAACCTCTTTGGCGGAAACCGCGATGGCTAAACCCAAAAACGCCGAGCTTATGGACATCAGCCAGATGCCCAAAGCGGCCACGGCCCAGTTAAGGCCGGAAAGGTCTACGATGAAAGCCCCCACCAACAGCGGCAGGCAGGCCATGAGCGCGCCGAAGAAGACCGCGCCTGCCATTTTGGCCAGCACCAAAGTGGTCAAACTGATGGGGGCCGTCAAAAGGCGATCAAAAGAGCGGCTCCGCTTCTCAAAGGTGATGGTCACCGCCACCATGGAGGTGGTCCCAAACAAGATGCTCATGGCCACAAGGCCCGGCAAGAGCGACCTGAGGTCTGTATCGTCGGCGGCAGGCGTACGGACCAGCTGCATCAGCGTCCAGGAAAAGGGAAAGATTATGCCCCAGCTGATATTAGGCGGCTTTAGGTAGTAAGTCTGCACATCCTTTTTGAAGATGTTCCAAAAGGCGATCCAGGCCCTCATCTGCCGCAGCCCCCTTCTCCCCGCCGCAGCTCACCTGCGGCCACACCGGTGATCTGCACGAACACATCCTCCAAGCTGGGACGCACCGCTCGGGCTTCCAAAACGTGAAGGCCCCTCACCTCAAAGAACTCCAATATGGGCAGGAGAGCGATCTGTCCTGAAGCGTGCAGGGTGCAGGTGCTGCCCTTGATCTCCACCTGGAGCCGCGGGAAGGCTCTCTGCAGCTCCGGCTCCAGTGCGTCGGCTGCATCGGCCAGGGCGACCTTGATGATCTGTCCATCCCCCGCCTGCGCCATGAGCTCCCGCACGGTCCCGGCTTTTTTGATCCTCCCCTCAACTAAGAAAGCAACGCGGTCGCAGAGGCGCTCGGCTTCTTCTATGTAGTGGGTGGTGAGGAAAACCGTAGTGCCGCTGCGCTTAAGGTCTAGAATGAGGCGGCGAATCTGCCGGGCGCTTTCCACGTCGATGCCCGTGGTGGGCTCATCGAGGAACAAAATCCTGGGATGATGGATCAGGGCTGCGGCAATCGTCAGTCTGCGCTTCAGGCCTTTAGAATAGGCTCTAAAAGGGCGGCTCCCTAGGCTTGCCAAACCAAACTGCTCCAAAAGCTCCCGGGCCCGCTCTTGGCGCCTTGCCCTGTCCAACCCGTACAAGGCCCCGCAAAAGCAGAGATTCTCAAAGCCATCAAGGTCGTCCCAGAGGTTGCTTTCATCAGGTACAATCCCCATGATGCTTTGGGCCTTTTTGATCTCCTCCACGCCATCCAGGCCGTCAATCCAGATCTGGCCCGCGCTGGGCCTGGCTAGACCCGTGAGCATGTTGATGGTGGTGGTCTTTCCCGCGCCGTTGGGCCCGAGAAAACCAAAGATTTCCCCTTGTTCCACTTGAAAAGAAATGCCTGCTACGGCAGTGATCCGGCCGTACATTTTCTGCAAATCAGTAACGCTGAGGATGACCATGACCGTTTCCTACTCCTTCTCCTTGCACCGCTCCTCCCCATGGGGACACTCTTCTTTGGCAAGTCCCGCTAGATGCGTAAACTGGGTGGCCAAGGCTTTGAGCTGCTCGCGATCTACAGCGTAGTGGGTGTACTGGCCCTTCTTTGCGCCTGAGACCAGTCCCGCTTCCCGCAGCACCTTAAGATGCTGGGAAACCGCGGCATCCGTCAACTGCAGCTCCCGGGCCAGCGCTCCCACACAGTAGTTGTACTGGAGCAGGAGTTTCACGATCTTTAGCCTACTCTCATCAGCCAGTGCCTTCAGAAGTGGTAATGTTCTTTCCATGTTCCACCCTCCCACTTTATTAAGCATGTACTTAATTGTATTATAGACCCCGATTATATTTAAGTCAACGCTTAAACGCCCCCCATAACCCCAAGCTTCTGACTTCGGTTTCCCGGCAGCCTGCCTTGATGTTCACGCCCAACTTGCTGCGCTGCTTGCATTTCCGGCTGCTCCCCCTGCAGAAGGAAAACAGGGCCTAGATCTCGAAGAACCATGTTGTAAACGATTACAGCTTGCCGAATAGAGGTTATCCGATTTCAGGAAAGCGTGAAGACCCGCTGAGCTGCCTCGCAAAGGGAAGGTAAAGCCTGCTAGGCCGCTTTTCCAAGGGGCTTCCCTGAGCTTTAGCGGAAAAATAAAGGGGTGGTGGCAGCAGGGTATTGCGAATTAATAAACTAAATACTAATACGAATATGTCAATCACAACAGCTTAGGAGGGTTTCCAGTGCGAAGGATTCTAGTAACAGGGGCCTTGGGCCAAATCGGTTCTGAACTGACCGTGCGTTTGCGGGAACTGTATGGCGAAAGCAACGTGGTAGCCAGCAGCAAAAGTGTCAAAGACGACCAGAGGGAGCTGGTGGAAGCCGGGCCCTTTGAGATTGTGGATGTGACCAACCGCGAGCAGCTGGCGGAAGTGGTAACGAAGTATAGGATCAACACCATCATCCACCTGGCGGCCATCCTCTCTGCCGTGGGGGAAGCCAACCCGCACCTGGCGTGGGATGTGAACATCAATGGACTGTATAACGTGCTGGAAGTGGCCCGGCATGAGAATTGCTCCGTGTTTACCCCCAGCTCCATCGCGGCCTTTGGCGATTCCACACCCAAAGACAACACACCTCAAGATACCATTCAGCGGCCCTCCACCATCTACGGCGTGACCAAAGTAGCCGGCGAGCTGCTCTGCGATTACTACTATCATAAATTTGGCGTGGACACCCGGGGAGTGCGCTTCCCAGGCCTGATTTCCTACAAGACCCTGCCCGGCGGGGGCACCACAGACTACGCCGTGCATATCTACTACGAAGCCCTGCGCCAGAAGAAATACACCAGCTATATCGGCCCGGGAACGAAAATGGACATGATGTACATGCCCGATGCCCTGGACGCCATTATTCAGCTCATGGAGGCAGACCCGGCCAAGCTCATTCACAGAAACGCCTTTAACGTCACGGCCATGAGCTTTGCCCCTGAAGACATTGCCCGTTCCATCCAAAAGTTCATCCCCGAGTTTGAACTGGATTTCGACGTAGATCCGGTGCGGCAGGCCATTGCCGAGTCCTGGCCCAACTCCCTGGATGACAGCGCGGCCCGGGAAGAGTGGGGCTGGAATCCGAAGTACGATTTGGATGCCATGACGGAGGATATGCTCAAGAATCTGAAAAGCAAACTAGGACTCTAAGTAAGGGGCCCAGCGACAGCTGGGCCTGCTTCTTTACTGCCCACACCTTACAGCAGAATCAACGCCAAGATCACAAGCAGGAGCAGGGCAAGCACGATAGCAAAGGTCTGATCACCACCAACCAACTGGTAACGCACTTGCGCGATGGCGAAGTCCGTTTCAGAAGTGATCACAACCCGATCGATTGCGCCGTCTTCCCGGGCAAACAGGCGGGCACCGGCGTCCCCGTCCACGACCCGGGTTATGCTTTCCACGAGTGTGTTCCCGTTGAAAAACTCCACAGTAAACTCCACGGGTGCAAAGGGGCTGGGTTCCATCTCAAACCCGAAGATAGCCACGGGCTGCGACAGAACCATCTCCAGAACGTTAGTAGAGGCGATCAAAACAAAGGGATTCGGATCTTCTGAGAAAGGCGGCGACGACCAGGTGGCCCAGCCATCGGGCACTGGCCCTGTCTTGATCAAGGGTTCGCTGAACTCCACGGTTAAGATCCCATCCGTGATGGAATCGTTGGAACTGCCCTCAGGCAGGCCGTCAATGTCGATCTTGGTGGTGGCAGCTAGATAAGCGGCATCGGGATTGTCGATGGGCGTGGCCAGGGGGACAAACTCTCCAGCCGCAGCCTTGAGCGCGGCCACTTCCACTTCTCCACCCAGATTGCTGCCTACAACTTTGCTTTCCAGCACATTGCTGCTAATCGCGATTCACCTCCTGT
>DGEY01000023.1:4400-16541 GCA_002391385.1 Firmicutes bacterium UBA3914
TTTTCAGTTCCGGGATCCAGAAATGGGCCCAGCAATAGCTGCCGGACCCCATTTTTCATCTGCCTTTTTACAGGATCAAGAGCACCAAAACCGCCAGGATGATGACCACCAGGAGGATGAAGACCACCTCGTTAATTGGCTCGACCTGCAGTTGGTAGCGCACCTGGGCAATGGCGAACTCAGCACCGCCAAAGACCACCACCTGGTCAATCAAGCCGTTTTCTCTAGCGAACAAGCGAGCACCGGCCTCCCCATCCACGACGCGGTTGATGCTTTCCACAAGGGTATCACCGAGGTAAAAGTCAGCAGTGAAGTCGAACTCGCCAAAGGGGGCGGGCTCCAGTTCAAAACCGAAGATGCTCACCGGCCGGGATAGATCCAGAGTTAAGATGTTGGTGGGAGAGCTCAGTACAAAGGGATTAGGATCTTCGGAAAACGGCGGCGCTGACCATGTGGACCAGCCCTCCGGGACCGGCCCGAGCTTGACCACCGGTTCGCTGAATGTCACGGTCAGGGTCCCGTCAGTGATGGACTCGTGGGAACTGGCGAAAGGCAAATCCGTGATGTCGATTTTGGTGGTGGCAGCGAGATAAGCGGCATCGGGGTTGTCGATGGGGCTTGCGGCGGTGGTCACCTTTCCTTCTGGAACAGCCAGAAGCTGTGCCTCCATCCGTTCCTGCATCTCTACAGACAAGTTGCTGCCTGTGGCTGCCATGGTTTCACCTCCTCCCTGCTTGGGGCCCGTCTGGCCTTTTAAGCACCATATGCGCCAAGCAGGAAGAGAGAGATGATTGAACTTTCCTGTTTGTGCCCCCTGCAGCAAAAAGGACCCAGCAGCGTCCGCCGCTGAGTCCCGTGTTCTCCATCCTCTTCAGCCCTGTTCCCAGGCCACAGCTGGTCTTTCCTGCTTCGGAACAGCTGAAGGTTCGCCGCCAGGACGGTTCCCCTTTCTATCCATTCCGCCGATCTCCCCAGCCTTCTCGATGGCCATTTTAGCGAAAATGGGTCCCGAGACTTCGTACACCAGCACGCTGAACATGATGATCGTGGTGATAGCCGCCGCGTACTCCGGTAGGAACTGCCTGACCAAGACGGACAGCCCAATGGAGATTCCCCCTTGGGGCAGCAGCGTAAAGCCCAGGTATTTGCTGACCGTTTCAGGAGCCCGGGTAACCGTCGCTCCCAAGCGGGCCCCCAGGATTTTACCGGCAGCCCGGGCGAAGATGTAGGCTAAGCCCATAGCGCCCACACCCGTGAGCACCCGCACATTCAAGCTGGCTCCAGCCAAGCTGAAGAACAGTACATATACCGGAGAAGCAAAATCGTTGATGGACCTAAAGACCCGGATAGAATGGCGCATCACGTTAACCAAAATGGTGCCCATCATAATGTTGGTGAGCAGCGCCGACAGCCCCAAAGCGTTGGCAAGCCCGGTGGCTACCGCTATGGCGGCCAGGGCGATACCCTGCAGTTCGTCCCGGTCGCCGGCCTTCCCAGCTGCCGCTGCCAGCAGCAGGCCCAACGCAGCACCGAGTGCCAGCGAGCCCGCGGTTTCCAGCAAGGGCTGTCCCAGCATGCGGGCAAGCGAGGCGTGGGCACTACCCGTGGCAAGCCTGGCTGCAGACATGGCGAAACCAAAGGCGATGATGCCGAAGATGTCATCCAGAGCCGCCACGGGAAGGAGCGTCCGGGTTACCGGTCCATCGGCTCGGTACTGCCGGATGACCAGCAGGGTTGCCGCTGGAGCAGTAGCCGCGGACATGGCCGCGATCACGATGCTGAAGGCAAAGGGCTGGCGGAAGATAAAATGCATAAGGCCGAAGACTATCCCAATCGCGCCCACTACCTCCAGTAGAGTAATGATCACGATGGACTTACCGAGCTTGCGCAGATCTGCCAAGACAAATTCGCTGCCGATGCTGAAAGCGATAATGGCCAAGGCCACCTCGCTGATCACGGTCAGGGCATCAAGGTCCTGCGCGGTGATCAGCCCGGTGAAGGAAGGGCCCAAAAACAAGCCCGCTACCAAGTAACCGGACACGTTAGGCAATTTGAACTCCCTAGCAACTCTCCCGCCCACCAACCCGATTGCTAGGACCAAACCCAGTTTTAACAGAACGTTCAAGGCAATCCCTCCCACTATCATGAACCTGCCAACCTGCGCGCTTTCCTTGTCCGGTGCCGGGCAAAAGAAAAAGCGCGTACCCTAGGCTAAGGCCTAGTGCTTGCGCTTGGTGTACTCCTATGGGGTTAGCTGACGGGTTAGGACGCCCAAGTCGCCCCTCTTGATGGCTCAAGATTCACCCCGAAACGTTGGGTCCCCCACTATCAGTATTCGGAGACTACATATTCAAGGATAACTCATTCTGCGAAAAATGCAAGGGTTTGCCGCCGTTGCTTCGAGAATATTACAATGCTATGATGAACGTAAGCTAAAGCGCACACTCAAGGGAGGCCAAATCTATGAAGTTTGAGAACAAGGTCTGCGTCATCACAGGCGGCGCCTTGGGCATCGGACGCTGCCTCACTCAGGAATTTGCCCGCCTCGGGGCCAAAGTGGCGTTTGTGGACATGGATGAAAAGGCGGGAAAGGAAAACCTGGAGCTGATCCGCAGCGCAGGGGGCGAAGCCCTGTTTTTCCATGGGGATATCGCGGAAGAGCAAACCCTGCGGGATTTTGTACAAGAAGTGGTCTCTACATACGGAAAGGTGGATTACTTGATCAACAACGCCTGCCTGTCCAAGGGAGGCATCCTCTCCGCCTGCAGCTACGCCGACTTCAACTACGTTTTGCAGGTGGGAGTCACAGCCCCCTACTTCTTGAGCCTGCTTCTGCTTCCCCACTTTAACGCGGGAGCAAGCATTGTCAACATCGCTTCCACCCGGGCCTTCCAGTCCCAAGCAGATACGGAAAGCTATACCGCGGCTAAGGGAGGGATCAGCGCCCTTACCCATGCCCTGGCCGCAAGTCTGGCCGGACGGGTGCGGGTCAACGCCATCTCACCGGGGTGGATCGACACAGGGGCGTACCATGATCCCACTTACACACCGAATTTCGATCCAGCGGATCTGCTCCAGCACCCTGTGAAGCGCATTGGCCATCCCCTGGACATTGTCCGGGCGGTTATGTTCCTGTGCTCAGAAGAAAACAGCTTCATCAACGGCCAGAACCTGATTGTGGACGGCGGCATGACCAAGCTCATGATCTACCATGGAGACCAGGGGTGGAGCTACAAACCAGAAAACGCAGACAAGTAAGAAGCGGCCATCGGGCCGCTTTTCCGCGAACAGAGCCCCGGAAAGGAGGCTGAACCTATGCTCCCTTCCGGTGCTGGCCTGTCAGCCCGCCGATCCCCGCTGCTGCCAAGGCCAAGCCGGAAGCAGCGACCTGCAGCTGAATATCGCTGGCCATGGCCGCCAGACCCAAGACAAAAAAGAGTCCCCCTGCGATCAACGACAGCCAGCCTATCAGCTTAAACATGGGCAAGCGGAGCTGTTGATAGGCGATTGAAAAGGTGACCAGTCCCGTCACGGCGATGCCCAGCTGGATATCTGACGCTATGGACAGGAAACCCGCTAGAGCGAAGAACGCTCCAAGAATCAGCAGAATCCACGACACCGCTTTCATACGTATACCCTCCTTAGAGCTGTGACCAATCAGCATCGTTCAGCCCATCCACCTGTCACACTCCAATTTGATGCACCCCAACCGACTGCTCGCCATCATAGACAACCGGATCAAAAAGGATAGAGGCTATTCATCCACAAAATAATCAGAGTCGATGCGCTTCACGGTGTACGTGTCTACAGTGGTAACGCCTAGATCATGCTCGATCATCAAAGAGGCCAGCTCCTCGCCATCAATCAGGACAACCCGTGTCTCAATGCTGCTGGCATAATCCTTAGCATCCTGTGTGAAATAAGAAGTGGTCAAAAGAACGCCACGCTTTGCCTTGACACCATGGAGAGCCCCCACAAATTCCTGCACCACAGGACGCCCAACAGGTCCCTCCCAACGCTTGGCCTGGATATAAATGGTATCCAGCCCCAACCTGTCCTGCTTGACTATGCCATCAATGCCGCCGTCTCTGGAACGGCGCAGCACCTCGCCCGCTTCCTTACGGGACCCTCCGTAGCCCATCTTCAGCAGCAGATCCACTACTAAAGCCTCGAAGAAGTCCGAAGAGCACTCCTTGATTTTCGCCAGTAATTCTTGGGCTAAATTCTGCCTGAGCTCCTCGACGATCTCTTCCAGTCTTTCCTCAGGCGTCTTGTCCTGCGCCAACGATGGTACTGGTCTGTCTCTCCTGGACGGTTGGTTCAGGAAAGCCCGAAAACTCTCATACTGCCGCAAATCTTCGTTGGTTAAACTCGTGGGGTTCGTCTGCAGGAAAGCTTGTCCCTCAGGTGTTATGGAGAAATAGCCCCGTTTGGGCGAATGAAGCAACCCAGCCTTAACCAGATAGGTACGGGCCCAACCCACACGGTTATCAATGACCTTCTGCTTCCCGCTGGGCAAGAGCTGTCTTCTCTCTTCGTCGGATAGACCGAAGTACTCAGCCATGGCAGCATAGGCCTCGTGAATTGAGTGAACCTTCCCATCACGTGCGAACCTCAGCAAAGGCAGCATAATGCTCTGATAATCCGGAATAGCCATCTTCCCTCACCCCTCGCCCCTTCTTGCACGACAGCCCATCGCCCGTACGGGAATGTCTTTGGCTGCCATTATTTATATCTTCACTCTTTTTAGGTCGTTTTCCTCCACCCTTTTCGTGTTGAGACCATTGATTTACGTATGAAAAAACCCGCACCACCCAGGGGCGATGCGGGCTGTTCTCTTATACGTTGTAAGTGGTAGCTGAAGTGCTGCCGCCCTTGCCGGTCCAGTTGGTGTGGAAGAACTCACCCCGAGGCCGGTCGATGCGTTCGTAGGTGTGGGCTCCGAAGTAGTCCCGCTGGGCCTGGAGCAAATTGGCGGGCAGCCTGGGATGGCGGTAGCCATCGTAATAGGTCAGGGCTGAAGCAAAAGCGGGTACGGGGATGCCGTTGGTTAAGGCAGTGGCCACCACCCTCCGCCAGCTCTCCTGGCAGGCGTCGATCTGGGACTTGAAGAAGGGATCCAAAAGCAAGTTGGTGAGCTGGGGATCCCGCTCAAACGCCTTTTTGATCTCTCCCAAGAACACGGAGCGGATGATGCAGCCACCCCGCCAGAGCAGGGCGATGCCGCCGTAGTTCAGATCCCATCCGTAGGTTTCTGAAGCGGCCCGCATCAAGGTATAACCCTGGGCGTAGGAGACAATTTTCGAAGCGTAAAGCGCCCTGCGGATGTCCTCCACGAAAGCCTTCTTGTCCCCTGTGAACTCCGGCTTCGGCCCTGTGAGCACCTGGGAAGCTGCCACCCGCTCCTCTTTCAAGGCGGAAAGGCAGCGGGAGAACACCGCTTCGGCGATTAAGGTGAGGGGAATGCCCTCGTCCAAGGCCGAGATGGCCGTCCACTTACCCGTTCCCTTCTGCCCCGCGGTGTCCAAGATCTTCTCCACTAAAGGTGAACCATCTTCGTCTTTGTAGGCCAAGATATCCGCGGTGATCTCAATGAGGTAGCTGTTGAGTTCACCTGCATTCCATTCCTTAAAGACCTCATGCATCTCATCGGCGCTCATGCCCAGAAGTTCCTTCATCAGATGATAGGCCTCGCAGATCAGCTGCATGTCGCCGTACTCGATGCCGTTGTGCACCATCTTCACAAAATGGCCAGCGCCATCGGGTCCCACCCAATCAGCGCAGGGACTCCCATCTTCCACCTTGGCAGCAATGGCCTGGAAAATGGGCTTAATGTGCGGCCATGCCTGGGGTGAACCGCCGGGCATGAGGCTCGGCCCGTGCAGAGCCCCTTCCTCTCCACCGGATACCCCGGTGCCCACATAGAGCAATCCGTGTTCTTCCACCAGCTTAGTGCGGCGGATGCTGTCGGGGAAGTGAGAGTTGCCGCCGTCGATGATGATATCCCCCTCTTCCAGCAAGGGGATGAGCCTAGCAATAAAGTCGTCCACTGGCTGCCCCGCCTTGACCATGAGCATTACTTTGCGGGGCTTTTTGAGACTTGCCACCAGTTCCTCAAGGGAATAGGTACCGATGATGTTTTTGTCCTTGGCCCGGCCCTCAACGAAGTTGGTCACCCGCTCCGCGGTGCGGTTGTACACCGCCACGGTAAAGCCCTTGCTTTCCATGTTTAAGGCCAGGTTCTCGCCCATGACCGCGAGACCAATCAAACCAAGATCTGCTCTAGACACAGCACAACCTCCTCGTTATCTCTGAACCCTGGCGTTGCCTTCCCACACGGCCCAGACCTGAGCTTCGTCGGCAGGCTGGACATAGTCGGTTAAGAACGTGGTGGCCATGGCACCGGTGGCCCAGGCGAACTGAACCCATTTTGCCGATTCCCAGCCCCGGAGAATGGCGTAGAGCAAACCGCCCACAAAGCCATCCCCGCCGCCGATGCGGTCCAAAACGGTGATGGGCCTAGGTTCAACCACATGCCACTCATCGCCGGCCAAGAGGATGGCTCCCCACAGGTGGGAGTTCACATCCACAACTTCCCGCAGCGTGTTGGCGAACACCGTGGCCGCGGGGAACTTCTCCTTCACCCGGCGGATCATCTCTTTGAAGGACTCGATCTGGGCGCTGATCTCTTTGCCCCCCGCTTCCGGACCGGGGATATCCAAGCAGAGCTGATAGTCCTCTTCGTTGCCGATGAGAATGTCACTTAGGCTGGCGATTTCTTTGAACACTTCATGCAGCTCCTCTTCTCTGCCCTTCCAGAAGGAAGCCCGGTAGTTCAGGTCAAAGGAGATGCGGGTGCCGTGTTTCTTGGCGGTTCTGGCCACGTCCAAACAGAACTGGCTGGACTCGGGGGAAAGCGCGGCGATAAGGCCAGAGATGTGCACGATCTGCACGCCCTCTTCCCCAAAGATGCGCTCCAAATCGAAGTACTTAGCATCGAGGATGCGCCCTACTTCACCAGCCCGGTCGTTGTATACCCGGGGACCCCGCACCCCCCAGCCGCTGTCGGCGATGTTAAACTGATGGCGGTAACCCCAGGGACCGCCTTGGGGAATCTCAGGTCCCTCGAAGTCCATGCCCCTGCTGCGCAGGTTGCTTTTGATCAACTGGGCAATGGGACTGCCTTGAACAAAGGCTGTCAGTACCTTGACCGGCAGGCCCAGGTACGAAGAAATGCTGGCCACATTGGTTTCCGCACTGGTGACGTGCATGATAAACGTGTCGCTGGCGTGCACCGGCTGGCCGTGGAGCGGCGTGAGCCGTACACCCATGCTCGTGGGTACAAGCATCGCATACTTAGCATTCGAACGCAGTTCCATCCTGTACAAGTCCTCCTTTTGAAATGATCTAGCGAGAAAGGCCAAGGGACTCAAGATGACGGCCGATGTGCTCCATTAAGAACTGTTCGTACACCCCTTCCTTGGCTTTAAGCACAGCGAAGATCTGCGGCCCAAGCTCGGGATCGGTGAGCAAAAAGCCGTAGGTGATGTGCAGCAGCTGCCGGGCATCAGCGTTCTGCATCAGTTCCGGAAGCTCCGCATCGTCCAGCTCATCCAGGCTTGGCACCTTGCCAAGATCCAAGCTTACTTTGTAATAGGTGCGGGCTTGGTCCACCGTTTCCAGGGCCTTGCGGTGCAGGGCCCGGTAAAGCTTGGGATCCTCGGAAGCGATCACCCGCACAGCTTCCAACCAGTTAGTTCCGGCGGTCTTCAGGTGGTAGCCCGTCTCCCCAGCGTATTTCCCAATGATGGGAAAGATGCTGAACTTGTCGCTGCCGGAGTGAATGCTGACCTTGTACCCGAAATACCGGGCGATCAGGGCATGCACTGCGAACTCCCTTTCAAACTGCTCCACGTCTCCGATGTAATCGATCCCTTTTTCAAAATGACCGCAGAAGCGGGGAGCCAAAGAGCTCACCTTCACCCCCCGGCGGCGCAGTTCACTGGCGACGAAGAAGTGATCCTGGGGAGTTGTGGGTGTATCCACTTCGTCAATGCTGATCTCAAAATCGATGGCCCGCTCCTCCCGGGCGATGATGGAGTGATACACCATCTCCATGAAATCCAGAGCCCGGTAGTAGGTGAGCACCATGCGCTCGAAGCCCGCGGCACCCATGTGGATAGAAGTGCCGTCCTGCAGGGTATAGGTTTTATCCCGGTAGAGTTCCTCCAGCTGCCCCTTGAGCTCTGGAACTAGCCCCCGGTACTTCTCAGCAACCTCCTGGGCGCTGAGGCGGGCAACCTCATCATCGATATGCTCCGAGCAGTCCAGCGTGATCATGCTGAAACCCAGATCCAGGGCCATCTGGATATCCTCCACCTTCTTCAGGTGGTCGCCATCCGCGCCGAAACCTTCCGTGTAGCCTTCCTGGAACACCGCCCAAGTGGCCGCATCCAGCACCTGCCGGTAGGTGCGCCGGGTGAGATCAAGTTCCCGCATGGACTGCTGAGCCAGCACCGGGCGTGCAGTCGTACCCTGCACTGTTTTGATATGGCCGGGGGAAGCCAGACCCAGCCGATCCCCAAGGCCTAGGGAAATCCCTGTGGTGCCAAAGGCCTGGGGAGCGGTCCAGGGGAAGAGCCTGCGCATAACCTCAGCATTGGCGCTATTGAGCTCGGCCAGAAACACGTGGAAAGACCCCAAAACCTGCGCCTGCGCCTCAAAGGGGCAGTCTTCCTTTTCCGCAACCACAACCAAAAGCTTTTCTAGATCCTCTCTCACCATGAAGAACAGCTGGTTTTCCACCAAGCGGACCGAAGCGCTGTACACGCCCGGCGCTTCACCCCTCTGCAGTCCCCCAGCCAGGGACTGGAGATCCGCCGCCTGCTCCACTGCCTGCCTCCAACCTGTCACCGACATTCCTCCTTGTCTATACACCCTCAGCTAAAGTCTTTCTCCAAGGCCCACAGGCCCAGCGCTGGATTGCTGACATAAAACACCTTTTCCCCATCCACCATGTTAAAGCCATCCCTGAGCTTTTGGGGATCGTATTTGGCTACCGCCTCCTGGTACGGCAGGTAGTCGAAATACACGCCCTTGATCTCCTCCTCACTCAAATGCTGCACCGCATAGGTGATCTTGAAGCGGCCATCGGAGGAGCCGTGGATCAAATGGGCTGCCACCGAAAGGTTCTCGGAGAGCTCCTGGCTCTCTTTCACCAAACGGAGGATATCCAGGCGCTTTTGGTAGCCAAAGGCGCGGATCAGGCGGTCAATACCGGCGTCTTCCCCGAAGCTGCTCACGCCGGGGGCCAAGATGATCAGTTCCCCCCCGTCAGCGATGGCCATGCGGGTACGGTACACCGCCTTGTTCCCCAGCCAGGTGCTGCGGAATTCTGAGGGGTCCAGGTAGACCACCACTTTCTCCAGGGGCTCCTG
Source organism: Firmicutes bacterium UBA3914 (assembly GCA_002391385.1). Classification (GTDB taxonomy): domain Bacteria; phylum Bacillota; class Limnochordia; order Darwinibacteriales; family Darwinibacteriaceae; genus DTU010. The sequence goes on from DGEY01000023.1 coordinate 13,838, forward strand.
GAGCAAATCCAGGTTTTCCTTCTGACTCAGAGCCACCGCCCCTTCAAAGACGGACCGCCCCCGGCCCACAAAAAGGCCCATGAGGGAAGTCTCCTCGCCCCTGGTCTTGCTCACGGTGAGGATGTAGGCCAGGGGGAGACTGCTCAGGAAGTGTTCTTCCGCGTAGTCAAACACCTTGCGCACCGGGGAATGGTCGCGGCCCATCATCCGCTCCATGCCGTACACCGCGCCCAGGAAGTGGGAACGGTCGATGATCTCCTTGCCGCCGCAGCCCACCACGATGTTCTTCGTGTAGTTGGCCATGCCCACCACTTCATGGGGTACCACCTGGCCGATGGAAAGGATCAGGTCATAGCCGCCTTCCACCAGCTCCCGGTTAACCTCCACGGCGATGGAATAGTCCACAAGACCCTCGGAAACCTCCCGGACAAACTCCCCGGGAACAACCCCTACCTTGGTCACGTCCGTGCGCCAGTTATGATCGATATACGCCTCCGGAGGAATCTCGGGGCCAAAGATACGGCTCTTCTCCTCCCAGGTCATGGGCTTGTGGGTGCCCAAGGCCGGCAGCACCTTCACCTCAGCGGGCTGCAGCAGCCGGTAGAGAATACTTGTGATGGGACCGGCTAGACTATGCCCCCTCGTCCCGTCGGGGGGAATGAGGAGCACCTTCTTGAGGGGCCGATCCACTCCCAGCAGCCACTCCTGCAGGGTGCTTTCCACTTGCTCCATATCTATGGGTCCCTCCGTGAGGGAATAGCTCCGCAATCGGCTCACCGCCCTTTCTTGAAATTAACGTCCGACAAATGCCCGGAAGTTCCCCTGGAAGAGCTGCTTGAGATCCCGTTCGATCTCTGCAGCGCTCACCTGCCAGCCGGTTGCCCCGAGATCTGCGTATTTCTCCAGCAGGACCCGGCCGATGATCTCCCGGGAATGATCCCATTTGTAAATCAGATGCTCCAAAACCCTGGCATCGGAATGCTGCGGGATGAAAGAGAGGCCCAGGGTCTCCACACGCAGGGCGGTGATCTCCTCCACCAGGCTGGGATTGTTCAAGAACCACCAGCAGCCAAAGACCAGCAGATTCCGGTATTTGCGCGCGGTGATGGCCAGCTCATGCTGGTTTTCCCGGGAGAGCATGGTCACCAGGAACTTGTTCTCAGGATACTCTGAACACAGCTGTTCCACGACGCCGATTTCCGCCTTGCCCACCGAGTCCCCCGCCAGTTCCAACCCGGGGTTCACCAGCTTCTTCACGCCGATCATCATGGCAAAGGGAATCCCCTGCTCCCGGCAGACCGGCAGGATGCACTCCTTCAGCACTCTACTTCTCAAGGAGTTATCATCCACTGTAAAAGTGGGAGGCAGCGAGGCCGCCATGTACAGGGCGTCGATCTTCTCCACCCAATCTGTGAGAAACCTGCGAACTTCCGCGGCCGAATTCCCGCCGAAATCACCAGTTACATTATACCCTTCCCCCTGGAGCACCTCAGCCGCCGCGGGAAAGTTCATCAGTAAAGGATCAATGCGCAGGGACGATTTGAACCTGGGATCCCCAGCTGTGCCCCGCTTCCAGACTGCCCTTTCCTGGGGGTCGAAGGGATCGTTGGTCATGACTATCTCCTTAACGCCCGCCAGCTTAAACACCTGGTCGATCTGCCCCTGCAAAGTCAAGCCGCGGTAGTACTCTCGATAGGCTTCCAAGGAGCGGCTTTTCACATCCAGACCGAGGCGGTTTAAGATGGTGAGCACCCCCCGCTGGGCTTCGCTCACGGGCGAACGGTCCAAAAACAGAGTCTGCCACACCAGCTCCGCCTGCCGAGCTTTGGGCAGCCGGAAAAACTCCCGGTAATCCAGGGAACTGTAGCGGAAAAACTCTGCGATCAAGTAATGGTAGGTCAAAATCTCATCAATGCCCCAGAGCAAAAGACCGTCGAAATCCGCCGGAAACAGGTGCGTGTGCACATCCACAATTTCCAAGTTAGCCAGCTGCTCGTCGATGATTGCCTTTAGTTCAACCCGGTTCATCTCACTCCACCCCTTCTCGTTAATTAAGCAAATAGCTCTCTCAACACTAGAGTTGCTGCTCCCACCGTGACCGAATCGGCGCCTAGACCCACCGGCTCAATGGCCAGGCTGGGCTGGGCCACATGCAGAATGCGGGCCTCCACGATCTCCCTGATTTTGGGCAGTAGGTAGTCGATGACGGGGAGGATGTCTCCGCCAATGAGTACCTTGGCGGGATTAAGGATGTTGATGGTGTTGGCGATGGCCGCCCCCAGATAACTGGCTGCCTCTTCCCAGAGCTGAACGGCCAGGGGATGACCTTGCCTGGTGGCCTCGACCAGGTGATGGAAGGTCAAGTGATCGGGATCAGTATCCACCAACTCCAAAAGACTCCCGCCATCTCCCCTCTTGAGAATCACCCGCATTTTTTTCAGGACTGCTTCGATGGACGCCACCGTTTCCAGGCAGCCGTAATTACCGCACTTGCACAAACTCCCGTCGGGAACCACGGTGGTGTGGCCGATTTCACCGGAGCTAAAACCCGCACCGGTGAAGGGCTGGCCGCCCAAGATGATCCCAGAACCGATGGATTGGCCCACCTTAACTCCCAAAAGATGCTGCACCCCGCGGCCGCTGCCGAACCAGTACTCCCCCAGCACCATGGCCCGGGCGTTGTTTTCCATGCGCACAGGCAGGC
>DGEY01000023.1:16771-25817 GCA_002391385.1 Firmicutes bacterium UBA3914
ATGCCTGCCACCTGTATACCGCGCCTTCCCGCTTCCCGCAGCAGCTCCTCAATCACCGCCAGGATCTTCTCCTGGATGGGGGTCTTCCCCTCATCGGGTACATAGGCAACCTCTGCCCTGGCTGTGATCTGAGCCCCGAGATTAACCAGCACACCCGCGACAAAGGTGGTTTCCACCGCCACGCCCAGGACATGCACCGCCTCTGGTACCAGCCTCAGGGCAATGGGTTTGCGCCCCAGGTCATTCTGGCCTTCGCCCATCTCCTGCACCAGCCCCGCCTCGATGAGGGCAGCTGTAATCCGGGTGATGGTGGAAGGATGCAGGCCGGTAAGGCGGGCCAGCTCGGCGCGGGAGATGGATCCCGCTTCCCTGATCAAGCGGAGCACCAGCCTCGGGTTAGCCTCCTGTAATACCGGCAGGCTGCCTAGAATCTCCACTTAACTTTTCTCCCTCTCAAAAAAGATTTATTGCCTCACGCAACATCTTCTCTTTCGGAGGGACAATTCCTGCTGTGGAATCCCGAAATTATGCCCCATTTTGGGACAAAAAAATGCCCCTAAACTTCCCCTTCATTGCGCCGTGCAACTTAACTGCAGAGGGATCGAGCAGCTCAAGCCATCTTCCATTGAACATGGATGGACAGTGGTTTATCATATCGTCAAGGAGCCATTGGTCTACATTTGATGGGCGAACGCCTTAAGGGAAAGGTGGAGAGCGGTGCTTTTTGGAGTGACAACCATGACCTTTTTCTACCGTCCAATTCTGGAAGCAGTGGAAATCATCGCCAGGTGCGGCTTTGACTGCGTGGAGATCTGGGCAGACCACGCTTGGGACGAGCGGGACGGGGCCAGCAGCGCCGAGCTCAAAGCGGCACTGGCCAAGCACAACCTTAAATCCACTGTACACTGCCCCATTATGGACATCAGCATCACCAGCCCCAACCGGGGTATCCGGGAGGAATCCATCCGGCAGACCCTGCGGGCCATTGATCTCGCCAAGGAACTGGGCTCCAGGCTGATTGTGATCCACCCCGGCAGTAAGTTCTCCCGCCTGGAGCGGAACGATGCACACTGGAACTACCAGGTGGATTCCATGGGAAGAATCCTGGGCTACGCCAGGGAGCAGGGCGTGCTGGCCGCGGTGGAAAACATGGACAGCGACAAAGAGGTGGTATCTGTCAAAGACTGGGGTGACTTAGAACGCCTGTTTAGCGACGTGGGCAGCATAGAACAATGGGTAACCCTCGATGTCACCCACCTGCGGGATACGGATAGGATCCTCTCCTTCATCGCAGGGGCCGGCTCCCGCATCGCCCATGTCCATCTAAGCGATGCCACAGCAGAGCAGATGCACCTGCGCCTCGGCCAGGGCTCCCTGGACCTGCCGCGGATCGTCACCGCCCTCCGGGACGCTGGCTACCGCGGAGTCTGGTCACTGGAGTGCTTTATCCCCGACAACAACGAAGAGAAACTCAGGGAAGAACTGGCCAAGGCCCAAGCCCTGTTCAGCTGAAAAACGACCCTTTTCTGGCAAAAGAAAAGCGGGCATCACCCCGGTAGCACGGGGAGATGTCCGCCTTGGGGCTGGGCCACTTCACTCAGCCAGTTCAGGAATCCTTTTGATACGGGGATCAGTGAATATGTCTGAAGCGTCATCGCTGCTGGAGGAGAACTCAGAAACAATGGCTCCCTCCGGACCTGCCTGGAACCAATGTAAGGTGTTGGGGGGAAGAGTGTACTGCTCCCCCGGACTTAGGACGATTTCGTGCCACACCGTGTAATACTTCTCATCTCCAGCTGGCGGCCTCACCTGGGGATTAGGCGTGGGCTCGCCTTCCACATAGAGGTAGACCTTGCCGTAGCGGCACCGAAAGGTCTCCTCCTTGCCCGGTTCGCCGCCGACGCGAGGGGGATGCCGGTGTTCAGGGCAGGTCTGATGGGGAAAGAGAACTAACTCTTTGGCGCAATAGCGATCTGTATTCACATAGGTCAGCAGCTGCAAGCCTGTGCGCTCAATGTCCCCCAATCCGAAATCGGCGATTTCCACCGTGGAAAACTCTTCGTCGGTGATGACGATGTTGGCTTTGGCTAGAAAATCCCTGGTCCTGGCACGCAGCTTTTGAACAGTTTGCTTAGCCAGCAATGCTTGGCCTCCTTTGCTTGCGGAATCTCCCAAATTGGCGGCTCATTGCAAAATGAAGAGAAAAGTGGAACCTTCCTGGACATAAGGATACCACATCCCGTCGAAGGTTTGAACATCTCGCGGCGTTCGCAAGTTTACACAGCTCGTGAAATGGCACATCACTACATAAAGCCTCACCCATGGTTAGGTGAGGCTTACGTGTTTAGAGCACATAGCTTTCCAGGGCTTCCAGGTCTTTGATGATGATCACCTTGTTGCCCACAAGTTCGATGTAACCGAGTTCTTTGAACTCTCCGAGTTTCCTGGTGATGGTTTCTCTCCTGAGGCCAGAGTAATTGCCCAGCTCCTCCCGGTTCATGGAGAGTTCCAGACGGATGCCCTCCTGTGTCTCCTGACCGATGCGCTTGGCCAGTTTGAGCAAAAGCCCCGCGGTCTTCATGGAGGCGTTGCTGGTGGCCAGGCGCTGAATGAGGTCTTCCGCCCAGCGGATGCGCTCGAAGCTCTTCACCAAGACGCTGCGCAGCACCACCGGCGAATCGTAGAAGTACTTGTCGAAGGCCGCCTTGGGAATCACCACCACCTTGCAGTCGGTGAGGGCTTGGCCGATGTAGCGGTAGGGAGTCTGGACCAGCAGATTGAGGCCGCCCACGAAATCGCCATCGCGGTAGATGTAGAAGATCTGTTCCTCACCGTCCATGGTGTTCACAAAGATCTTCATCTGACCCTGGTAGATGAGGTACATGAACTCAGGGGGATCTCCGGTTTTGAAGATATACTCCCCCTCCTTGATATCCGCCAGGATCACCTGCTGCAGCACATCTTCCACATCTTCTTCAGCCAGGTCACCAAAGAGGGGCAGGCCCCGCAGCACAGAAAGCAGCGCCGATCTACCCAAATCCGAGGCTGCCTTGTCCCTGCCCTGGGTGAACTTTTCCTGCTTCTTCTCTGCGTAGGCTTGGCGCTCTTCCCTGAGGCCCTGGGCAAAAATCTTGTTGGCGTAAACCTCCAGCTCCTTGGCCTTCTGCTTATCCATGGGCTCCACTCCCTCCAGCCGGTAGGGCAGACCCAACCGGGCATATTTCTCCACCCCTGAAGTATGGTAGGGGAGGATTTCAATGCGGTCCACCCGCTTCCAAATGGGCCTGATCAGCTCAATGAACCTGCGCATGGACTCTTCGTTATCTGTAAACCCTGGCACCATAACGTGGCGCACCCAGATCTGCCCCCGAAAGCCGTTCTCCTCCAGATCCGTGAGGAAGTTCATATAGGCGGCGAAACCATCAACGGCGGTGAGCTCTGCAAAGGATGCCCGGTCAAAGGCCTTCACATCCAAAAGGAGCGTATCCACCAGGGGCAGGATCCTCCTGTAGTACCTGGGATCACCAAAGCCAGAAGTGTCAACACAGGTATTGTAACCTTCCCGCTTAAGAATTTGCAAGCAGGCGTGGAGAAATTCCCCCTGCAGCAGGGGTTCGCCCCCCGAGAAGGTGACGCCCCCTTCTTCCCCGTAATAGGAGCGGTAGCGCTCCACCGTTTTGAGCACCTCTTCCGGGGTGAGCAGCTGACCTCCCCCCCGCCTTTGGGTATCTGGATTATGGCAGTAGGCGCAGCGCAGGGGACAGCCCTGGAGAAAGAAGATGGTCCGGGTTCCAGGGCCGTCCACCAAGCCCATGGTTTCAATGGAGTGTACGAAACCGTGCATGGCGCCTCCTACACCGCCTCGTGGAATGTGCGGTTGATCACATCCAGCTGGTGCTCCCGCTTCAGGCGGTTGAACCGCACGGCATAGCCAGATACCCTGATGGTGAGGTTGGGGTACTTCTCCGGATGCTCCATGGCATCCAACAGCAGCTCCCGATCGAGGACGTTCACATTGAGGTGGAACGCACCGCGGCCGAAGTAGCCGTCCATGATGTTGGTGAGATTGGTGACCCTCTCAGCCATGTTCTTACCCAGGGCACTGGGCACGATGGTAAAGGTGTTGGAAATGCCGTCCTGGTTGACCTGGCGGTAGGGCAGCTTGGCCACGGAGTTCAGGGAGGCCAAAGCGCCCAGTTTGTCCGCTCCGTTCATGGGGTTAGCCCCGGGGGCAAAGGGCTCGCCCTTCTTGCGTCCATCGGGGGTGGCACCGGTCTTCTGGCCGTACACCACGTTGGAAGTGATGGTGAGCAGGGACAGGGTATGCTCAGCACCGCGGTAGGCTGGATGCCGGCGCAGAGCTTCCATGAAGTACTGGTTGATTTCCACCGCGATCTGATCCACCCGGTCGTCATCGTTGCCGTAGCGGGGGAACTCTCCCTCCACCTCGAAGTCCACGGCGATACCGTACTCATCCCGGATGGGCTTCACCTTGGCGTATTTGATGGCCGACAGGGAGTCGGCGGCAATAGACAGGCCCGCCAAACCAAAGGCGATATACCTGTGGACATGGGGGTCGTGCAGCGCCATCTGTCCTGCCTCGTAAGCGTACTTGTCATGCATGTAGTGAATGGTGTTCATGGTGTTCACGTAAACTTCAGCCAGCTGGTCCATGACCTGCTTGAAGGAAGCCAGAACTGTCTCGTAATCCAGCACTTCCTGGGTGTTCCTCTCGATCCCGGGCAGGACCTGTACCGGCGCTCCGGTGTTTTTGTCCCGCTTCAGCTCGTCATAGCCGCCGTTGATGGCATAGAGCAGCGCCTTGGCCAGATTGGCCCTGGCCCCGAAGAACTGCATGTCTTTGCCCACCCGCATCGCGGAGACGCAGCAGGCGATGGCGTAGTCGTCACCGTAGATGGGCCGCATCAAATCGTCGTTTTCGTACTGGATGGAGGCGGTTTTGATGCTCATGGCCGCGCAGTATTCCTTAAAGGACCGGGGCAGCTCCGTAGACCAGAGCACGGTCATATTGGGCTCCGGAGATGTTCCCAGGTTGGTGAGGGTGTGCAGGAAGCGGTAAGCGGTCTTGGTCACCAGGGGCCTGCCGTCTTCACCCATCCCGCCAATGGCCTCCGTGACCCAGGTGGGGTCGCCGGCAAACAGCTCATCGTATTCCGGTGTGCGCAGGTGGCGGACCAGGCGCAGCTTGATCACCAGCTGGTCAACGAGCTCCTGGGCAGCCTGCTCGTCCAGGATGCCCCTTTGGAGATCTCGTTCAATGTAGATGTCCAAAAAGGCGGTGTTCCGGCCCAGGCTCATGGCCGCACCGTTGTTCTCCTTGACCGCAGCCAGGTAAGCGAAGTACAGCCACTGTACAGCTTCCTGGGCGTTTTGCGCCGGGCGGCCGATATCAAAACCGTACTTGGCCGCCATGGACTTCATAGCCTCCAGCGCCCGGATCTGCTCGGTCATCTCCTCCCGCAGCCGGATGATCTCTTCGGTGGCGGGGCCGGTGAGGTTCGCCTTATCCTGCTCGCGCCTTTCCTTGAGGTAGTCCACGCCATACAGGGCCACCCGGCGGTAATCGCCGATGATTCTGCCCCGCCCGTAAGCATCGGGCAGGCCGGTGAGCAAGCCCGCGGAGCGCACTTTGCGCATCTCTTGGGTGTAGGCGTCGAAGACACCTTGGTTATGGGTCTTGCGGTATTCATTGAAGCGTGCTTCCATTTCCGGATCCATCTGGAGACCGTAGGCATCCAGGGAGTTTTTGAGCATGCGGAAGCCGCCGTAGGGGTTCATAATCCGCTTCAGGGGCTCGTCGGTCTGGAGACCAACAATGATCTCCTTGTCCTGATCAATATAGCCAGGGGGGAAGTTGTCGATCCCGCTGAAGCGCTCCAGATCCACCTTGATGGTCTTGTTTCTCACCTCTTCTTGGATCAGGTCATTGACCCTGCTCCAGAGGCTGGCCGTTCTAGCTGTGGGTTCCGCCAGGAAACCCTCATCGCCGTAGTAAGGAGTATAATTGCTTTGGATAAAGTCGCGCACATCGATGGTCTCGCACCAGCGGCCTGGCTTAAATCCTTCCCAGGCCCGGGCCATTTCCGGGCGCCCAAATAGGTTTTCCCGCATGTTCTATCACCTTCCCAGCAAAAAGCTTTGCCCACTCGCAGGCAATGCTATTCTAACCGTTAATCTAGGAAGGCGCTGTGACGCGGATCACTTTTTCAACTTTTTTTGATGAAGGAAACGCTCACTAACTGTAAACTCTCCGCAAGGGCAAAAAAGCTGCCCTGCGATCTGTCTGCATCGCAAGGCAGCCTGTTTGTGCTTGCCTTAAGCACCCATCGCCCCAAAGCCGATCCGGGGGGGCCTTCAGCAGCTCCGCCACATCTTGATAGCCCTTGAGGCTGCGGATATCTTCCTCCAAAAACAGCTTAAGGGATGCTGTCCCAGGCTCTGACCACACCCTCTCCGCCAGCGCCAGCTGGGCCCGCTCAAACAGGGAGCGCACCAACCGGCCGTTGGCGAAGGTCTCACCTTGGCTGCGGTGCAGCGCCTTGAGAAGGTTCTGCAGCTCCTGGGCGGCGGCGGGCGCCAGTCCATAGCCACCCTCCCGGCAGAACTTGAGGAAGATCTCATAGAGCTCGTCGGCTGTGTAGTGGGGAAACTTGATCTGAAACTGGATGCGGGAACGCAAACCCGGGTTCATCTGCAGGAACTCTTCCATTTCCCGGCCGTAACCGCTGAAAATGACGGTGAGACTATCCCGCTCATCTTCCATCTTCTTAACCAAGGTAGCCACCGCCTCCTTGCCGAAATCGGTGGCGTAGCCGCCGTTGAGGCTGTAGCATTCGTCGATGTAGAGCACTCCCCCCCGGGCCCGCTCCACCACTTCCGCCGTCTTCTGGGCTGTGTGGCCCACATACTGCCCCACCAAATCTTCCCTGGCCACCTCCACCAGGTGCCCCCTTTCCAGAAGCCCCAACTCCTTGAGGGCCTGTCCCACCAAACGGGCCACGGTGGTCTTGCCCGTGCCCGGCGGGCCGGAAAAAGCCATGTGGGTGGTGATGGGCTGCGTAGGCAGTCCCTGCTCCCGGCGCCTTTGCTGCAGATGGACCAAGGCCAAAAGCTGGCTCACCCGAGCCTTTCCTTCCTCCAGACCCACCAGTCCCTTCAGCTCAGCCAAGGGGTCCTCCGCCCGCTTGGCTTCCGCCGTGACCCGGGTCTGGAAAGCGGGCCGGAAGTGCTGGGCCTCAAGAGAGGCAAAACGCCTCCCTTGGGGAGGAGCTTCCCCGGGGGACATGAAGTAGTTCATCATGGCCTTGTCCACCAGCTTTTCCACGGTGCGCATATTGAGAAAACGGGGCTGCTTCTGCTCCTCCTCCAGGCGCCGGCGCAGCTCCGCGGCGGCCGATTCTGTGAGCTTGAACCTGCTCCTCGCTGCGTATTTCCGCGCGTAGGCCAGAAAGTGCTGCCAGCTGTAGGCGGGGATGGAGATTCTCAGCTGAATCTCCTGGGCAAATTCCAGCTTCTCTAGGAGCGGCTCCCCACCCGGGGTATCAACCCCTAAAATCATGGTCCTTTCTTGGCTGAGCCCTTTCAGCTGCAGCCAGAAAATCTCCAGCAGTGGATTGGGGCCGTGGCCGCGACCGGGGACAAGCCCTGGCCCCAGGGGAATATAGAGCGGAGATCCGGCAGGGGCCTGGGCCAACCCTTCCATAGTCTCCAAGGTGAGCGTGTACAGGGGTCCAGCCGCCAGCCCACAGCCATTGAGCAGTTTGGCCAGGAGCTGGGCGATGCGCTTCTTACCGCCCCCCGGCGGTCCTTCGATCACGCAGTGCAGCTGCGGCAGATGCCGCAGGTGATGGCGCTCGCGGTGCGCCTTGATATTCTGCAGGGTGCGGGCTATCGTCAGCAGCTCTTCCCTAACCCCTTCCATCCCCACCAGGGACTTCAGCTCCCTGGCCACCTCGTCCCAAACCGGGGGCTCAATCTGGACTGGGACAGCTTCCAGCGCGGCGCGGCTTTTCAGAACGCTGATGGTCAACACTCCCCTCACATATTACCGTGCTTGAGTGTACGCTCTGCACAAAAAAGCAGGGACGTGGCTGAACCCCAGGCGGAGCAGCGCTCCGCCCAGGGCCACGCACCTGGTCTTCCACGGCATGCAGCCAGCTGTCGGAAGCCTGGATCCTCAGGAATCAGTATACCAATCCGAATCAGACCAATCCGCTTCGGGCCAGGGGTCCTCCTCGCACCAGCCCCACTCCTCTTCAGGGTGGAGGGGGTATCTACTGTGGCTGAGCCGCCGGTTTTCCCTCCGTTCCCGCTCTTCCCAGTAGTCCAGCCAAGGGGTTCGGCTCCCGCTTGCCTCGCAGTTGCGCTTCAGGCTCTCCACGACCAGCTTTTCGTAGGTCTGCATACTAGATGCCCATCCTCCCTTGCGGTATGAACTTAGCCATCGATACCTGCCCCGGGCCGCCTATCCCGCAGCCCGTCCTCCGCCTTTCAGCCGTTGAAGATAGAAGTTGTCCTCCTCAGCAGCTCTCCCCGCTCGCCACTCTTCCCGGGTGATGGGCCGCACCTCCGAAACTCCATTGGCCTTCACGCCGGGCATGTGCTTGGCCAGCAGCAGTACATCCAAACAAGTACTCTCCGGGCCCGTTTCCAGATACCTGGCTACGCTGATCTCCCTGCCAATGCCCACGTGTCCGTACCGGCACACTACTCGCCAGTATTTCCGTCTCAACAGAGCACCCCTTTGCTTGGATTGTTCGCGGCAGTCCTTCTCCGTGGCGAAAAGAGTCTTCAGCCTGCTCCTGGGAACACTCCGAAGGCCGATCACCTCCTGATCCGCTCTGTTTTCAGGACAAAGGTTGAGGCGGTTTTGTTTTGCGCTATTTGGCTGTCAAGGTGCGTAAGGCTTGTCCACGGTTTTGACGAAAAGAAAACGAACTTCTCCTGCCGTGTAGAAAAGTTCGTTTTGCTCCGGATTTCCTAGGTTTGATTTCGCATGGTTTTTATGCTTTGCCGTACCAAAAAG
>DGEY01000012.1:0-4836 GCA_002391385.1 Firmicutes bacterium UBA3914
GACCTCACGAAGTACAGTGTCGGGATTGTGTCGCAGTTCTACGAACGGCGGTAGATTCTTCAGGAGCGGTGTACGCGGCCCGTACGCACCGTTCTGTGAGAGGAAAGCCGCTAGGCTGATCACCTAGCGGCTACCTACTCGATTGGCGCGTTTAGGGTATTCTTTCCGGGAGCAGGATCCCTCCTGCGGTTAGAGAAGTGTAGAAAATGTAGGAGAGCTGCTGATTTGATCGCTTGAACAGGGGAGGAGATGCGGTGAGATCCTGGCTGTGCTGGCTTGTTGTCCTTTCGTTCCTGATCGTTCCCGCCCTTGGTGAGACCCGCAGCTACGAACTGCTGGACCTGCACATTGAGGCCCAAGTGGGGGCCGATGCGGTGGTGCGCATCACCGAGACCCTCAGGGTGAGGTTTGAGGGCACCTATTCCGGCATGTTCCGGTACTTCGACACCTCCCGGGACATCGCCATTAAGGATCTGGAGGTCGCAGAGGGAGGCTTTTCCTACCGGCGGCTGCCTGGGGAAACCCCCGGGGAGCCCGGCACCTACTTCGTGCAGGAGCAGGATGGGCAGGTGCTGGTGGACTGGAGCTTCAGCGCCACCGATGAGGTGCGGGAGTTTACCATCAGCTACACACTGCACAACGCCATTTTAAAGCACAACGATGTGGCTGAGCTTTACTACCAGTTTGTGGGCAGCGGCTGGGATCGGCCCTGGCAGCGGGTGCAGATCGTGCTCACCCTACCCCAGGGTGCAGCCCCGGATCAGGTGGGCGCCTGGGGCTATGGGCCCCGGCACGGAAGGGTCACCGTGGAATCCCCCAGCCGCATAGTCTGGGAAGTGGAGCGGCTTCCCGCCGAAACCTTTGTGGAGGGCCGGGTGGTCTTTCCCAATGCCCTGGTGCCCCTGGGCACCAGATACACCAATGAAAACGGGCTGGAGCGCATTTTAGGCGAGGAGCAGCGCCGGGAGGAAGCCAGGCGCCGGACGGAGGCGCGCCGGCGGCTGGATCCCTACGTGGCGGCGGTAGTCTTTGTTGTAGGTTATCTTCTAGCTTTCCAGATCTGGCGCAGCTACGCCAAGCCCGCTCCGGGGTACAAAGAGAGGTACTACAAAGAACTGCCAGGGGACTATCCCCCTGCGGAGCTGGCCTTTTTGCTCAGGCGAAACGTCCAGGGACAGGATTTCACCGCTACCCTGTTGGATCTGGCCCGGCGGGGTTATCTCAGTATTGAAGAAATAACTGAGCTGCAGGCCAGAAGCGGCAGGGGGGAAGCGAATTATAGATTTAGGAGGCGGGAAGTGTCCAGGCAGGACCTGGTAAAACTGCGCCCCTATGAAACTCAGATTCTGGAGCTGCTCTTTGCCGAAGGGAACCGGGAAGAGCTGACCCTGGCGGAGCTGCAGGAGTACGCCAAAGAAAAGGCCAAGGACTTCGCCGCTTTCTGGAAGGAGTGGGCGGAGGCGGTGGAAAAGGCCGCGGCGGAGCACGGCTTCTTCGACAAAGAGGCGGGCAAGCGGGCCTCGTGGTTACTGGTGCCGGGCTTTGGCTTACTGCCTGTGGCGGTTGTCGCCGCAGCCCTGGAGATGTTCATCACCGCCCTGGTCATGGGCATCCTGGGCCTGGCCGTGATTATTCTGGTGGTGGCCGCCTTCACCCGCCTGTCCCCCGCAGGCCGGGAGCAGTATACCAAATGGCAGGCCTTCCGCCGCTATTTGAAGGAGTTCTCCCGGGTAGACCAGGTGCGTATCGGCTCTTTGGGCATCTGGGAGCACTACCTGCCCTACGCAGTCACCCTGGGCGTGGCTGACCAGATGCTCAAGCAGCTGGAGCTGCAGATCCCCTCCATGCAGCAGGGGGATCACCGCTTCGGGTACCCTTGGTTGATCTACCACAGCTGGTCTGGGGTGCATCCCGTGAGCCGCATGACCAGCAGTCTGGAAAAGTCCCTCACCAGCGCAACGCTGCCGCAGGGGGTAGGGGGCAGCGGAGGCTTTTCCGCCGGCGGCGGGGGAGGCTTTGGCGGAGGTGGAGGCGGGGCCCGCTGATCCGCGAACTTGGGAAGGAGAGAACTACGATGAAGAACAGGTGGACGTATACCCTGATCATAATTACAGCGCTTTTGGGCTTGACACTGACCCCCGCCGCCTCAGGGGCAGAGCGAGTGGTCGTCCTGGATTTTCTGGCCTTGGATTCCCAGGGCAGCTATATCGATCCCCTCAGCTTCACCCAGGGTGATCTGGTGGGCCTGTCCAAGATCATGTCCCAGGGCATTGCCGCCAGGCTCGTGCAGTTCGGCGAGTTCGACGTGCAGGATAGCGTCTCTTTACGGGAGGAGCTCGCGGACCTGGGATTCGCACCCGACACCCCCGCGTGGGATAGGGCCCGGGCCATTTTGACCGCGGGTCTCGCCGATCAGGTGATCACCGGTTCCCTGACCCTGCTGCAGAATACTGCGGTGGTGGGCGTTCAGCGTTTCCAGCTCGCGGGAGCCGAGCCGGTTTTGGTGGGGTCAGCCCTGGCCAGCGCCGCCAGGATTCAGGACGCCCCCAATCTGGTGGACAGCCTGCTCACCGATTTATTCCCACCGCAGGTCCAGGTCATCGAGCGGGCGGTGGAACAGGTTTTTGTAGTGCCCGGGCAGGTGCGCCTCAACCTGGGGCAGTCCAAGGAGCTGACCGTCTATGCCCTGGATTCCCTGGGCAGGCCCGTTTCCAGTCCCGAGTTCCTCTTCCTTTCCAGCGACGAGTCGAAGGTCGCGGTGGACGAACGGGGAGTAGTGACCGGTTTGCAGCCGGGCACGGCTACCATCACCGTGCGGGCCATCACCAAAGGGACACGGTCCGGTTCACCAGCGGTGATGCAGGTGACCGTGCTGCCGCCCACCTTCGGCGTGCGGGTGGGCAGTGTACTTCTGCCCAGGGGTGAGACCCGCTTTCCCGTGCGCATCGGGCTGCGCCTCACGCCCACCATCGACCAGAAGGGGAGCCAGACCAGTGCTCCGGACCTCACGCCCAAGGATGCTATTCCCTCCGACAGCTCCAATCCCCTGGGGATCATCTCTTCTTTCTTCGGTTCCATGCTCACCAACGGGCTGATGACCATTGACCTGGATTTTGACCCGTCCCGTGAGCTTCTGGTATCCTTCAGCGGGGTGCAGCGTTCCAGCGGAGGCTATCTGGGGGCCGGAGTGGGGTATGTCACTCCCCTGGATAATGTGGAATCCCAGAAGGGCTTCATTCTCCGCTTTACCGTGGGTACCCAATACCGCGCCACCAACCGGCTGGCGGTGCCGGTGGAGGCGGTGATGGATGCCGTTTTCCCCACCACCAGCGTGTTCAGCCCCAGTTTCCGCTTGGGGATCAACATCGGTTTTGATCTCTTCCCGTGATCAGGGCTGCAACCGAGGTGGGCCTTTGTGAACCAATAAACTTGCTGAAAGAAACGCCCAGGTGCAGGAGTTGCCAGAACCTGGGCGAATCTTTTATTAGTAACCCTTATAATTAACGGGAGGTCGGAGTGGGTGTGCTGAGACTGTCCATTGGCAAGAAGTTGGGGTTGGGGTTTTTCGTTCTCATCGTGGCCATGGCTTTGGCTAATGTGGTGAGCATTTTCGGCACCAGAGCCATCCTGGACAGGTGGGAGCTGTCTGAGGAACTGGAGGTACTCCATGTTGACCTCCAGCAGCGGGAAATCGAGCATCTGCAGTGGGCCATGCAGCTCCAGAATCATCTGGTCTCCGGGTCGGTGGAAGGTTTTGCCATTGAACTTGATCCCACCCGCTGCAATCTGGGAAGGTGGTTAGCCAGCGATCAGTTCCAGCGCCTGCAGGAGCAGTACCCTGCTTTGACCGGCGAGTTTGAGCAGCTCCTTCGTTCCCACGTGGAGCTCCACACCTCGGCCCGGGACATCAAGGGCCTTCTGGAACAGGGAGAGGCGGCAGAGGCGGAGAGGGTTTACCACAGCGTTACCGCGGCGAGCCTGGCCCAGATCCGGGGCATCCTGGATCGCCTCCGGGGAGAGCTGGCCCGGGATGCGCAGGGGCTGAGCAGCGAAGTGCGCCAGCTGATTAACTCCATCATCCGGCAGTTGATCATCATCGGCACGGCGGGGATTGTCATAGCCTTGGCCGGGGCGATCCTCGTCACCCGCAGCATCACCGGGCCGCTGGCGGTGCTGAAGGGGGCGGCTCTGCAGGTGGGGGACGGCGATCTCGGGGCCAGCTGGACCATCAAGTCCCGGGACGAGATTGGCGATCTGTCGGATTCCCTCAGGGCAATGGCCGCCAATCTGCGCCAGCTGGTGAGGGGCGTTCAAGAGAGCAGCGAGCATGTTTTTGCCCTCTCCCAGGACCTCTCGTCCATGGCGGTGGAAACCGGTGCAGCCGTTGAAGAGGTGGCCAGCACCGCCAACGAGTTTTCCGGCACTTCGGTAACCATGGCCCAAAACACTGAGCAGATGCGGGCCAGTGCCGACCAGGCCATGGGCGAATTGGAACGGGGACTAGGACTTTTGAAAACCGCGGTGGGGGGCGTGGCCAGCGCCAGGGAAGATGTGGTGCATCTCACCACAGCGGTCAACAGTTTGGCGGAGCGGTCTAGAGAGATCAGTGCCATCGTGGAGCTGATCACAGACATCAGCGATCAGACGAGCCTTCTAGCCCTTAACGCAGCCATCGAAGCGGCCAGGGCGGGGGAGAACGGACGGGGCTTTGCGGTGGTGGCCGATGAGGTGCGTAAACTGGCCGAGCAGTCCCGGGAGGCCTCCGGTCAGATCGCCGAGCTGATCCGGGAGATCCTCAGCGGTACCGAGGAGACCATGGAGCGCATGGCCAAGGCC
>DGEY01000012.1:5049-8115 GCA_002391385.1 Firmicutes bacterium UBA3914
GTGGCTGCGCAGGTGGGTAGAATTGCCCAGGCGGCCAAAGATGTGGGGAGAGGCAGCGAGGAGATTGCCGCGGCCACCCAGGAGCAGTCCGCGGTGGTCAACTCCATCGCGGAAAACTCGGAGAAACTGGCCACGCTGGCAGGGGAACTGCAGCAGCAGATCAGCCGCTTCCGGGGCTTTTAGAAAAAAAGAGCCGTGTCTTGGTCAGACACGGCTCAAGTTTACTTCTGGTAATCATCGTAGTACTCATCTTGTTCAGCGAACTCTTTTTCGGCCCGAGCCTTTTGGATGTTCATCCGGATGTGGCTCATTGCGCCCAGCATTCCGAGCATGAAGCCCCACAGCGTAACGCCATACATCAGCAGGCTGAACCAAATGGGGGAGGGAATCAACCCGACCACCTGGCCGAAAACCACCAGCCAACCTACCCCCAGCATGATCCCGCCGATGAGCATCTGGCGTTTGGTGCTGCGCATCTTAGGCCTGGTCCTTATACAGCCAGCAGGCTACGGCATGGTCGTCCCGCACTTGGAACTCCGGCGGAATCTCCACATCGCAGAGACCCTTGATCATGTTCCGGCAGCGGGGATGGAAGCGGCAGCCTGGAGGCGGATTGAGCAGGCTGGGCGGTTCGCCCGCGGGCACATCCTTAAAGGATTTCAGGTTTTCCGCATCCGGATCGGAAGTGGCTTCAAACAGTGCTCTGGTGTAGGGATGCAGAGGTTCCTTTAAGAGTGCTTTGGTGGCAGACTTCTCGATGATCTTGGCGCCGTACATGGTGAAGATGCGTTCGGAGAAGTACCGCACTGTGGACAGGTCGTGGGTGATGTAGATGATGGCTAGGTTGTGCCTTCTCTGCAGCCCCTGGAGGAGCTGGAGAATCTCCACCCTGACCGAGGCGTCCAGCATGGAAACGGGTTCGTCAGCGATGAGCATCTTCGGCTCCAGGATCATGGCTCGGGCGATCACCAGGCGCTGCTGCTGTCCGCCGCTGAGCATGTGCGGGAACTTGGGCAGGAAGTCTTCGATGGGAGCAAGCTTAACTTCCTCCAAAACCTGCTTAATCCGCCTGGCTTGTTCCTTTTTATCCTTGATGCCGTTGATCTTCATGGGCTCCTCCAGGATCCTCTTCACGTTCATAAAGGGAGGGAGGGCCCCATAGGGATCCTGCATCACATAGCCAATATTGGAACGGTACTGCTTCCAACCCTCTTTATCGAGCTGGCTCAGGTCTTGACCGTCAAAGTAGATCTTACCCTTGGTGGGCTGATGGATGCCCAGAATCGTCTTGGCCAAGGTACTCTTACCGCAGCCGCTTTCGCCCACGATGGAAATGGTTTCCCCCGGGTACAGCTCAAAGGAGACTCCATCCAGGGCCCTGACATCACCGACTTTGAAGAAGCCCATGCGGCGAACTTCGAAGTAAGTGTGCAGGTTTTCCACCCGGAGAACGGGCTTCTGGGCCTGTGCTTGTTCTGGTGTAAGTTTCACAGCTACGCTAGGCATGCTTCACCTCTCCCATCTCGTCATAGAGCCAACACTGTACAGACGCTCCGCCTTCCAGTTGAATGTTTCTGGGATGAGTGGAGCATTTCTCAAACCTCTTCTCGCACCGCTCGGCGAAGCGGCAGCCCGTGGGCGGGTTGATCAGGGAAGGAGGCTGGCCTGGAATAAAGGCTAACTCCTTGTCTTCCCGCAGCGTGGGCACGCTGGCCATGAGCTTCTGGGAATACGGATGATGGGCATCGGTGTAGAAGTACTCGGCGGAGGCATACTCGATCATCTCGCCGGCGTACATGACGGCTATCTCATCCGCGAGCTCACTGGCGGTGCCGATGTCGTGGGTGATCAGGATGAAGGTGGTCTTGAACTCGTGCTTAACCCGCTTAAGGACGTTCATCAGGTTGGCCTGGGTCAAAAGGTCCAGAGCCGAGGAAGGCTCATCCAGGACCACCAGCTTCGGATTGGAAGCCAGGGCCATGGCAATGGCTGCCCTCTGCCGCATACCGCCGCTCAGTTCGAAGGGATAGCGGCTGAGGAAGTCCAGGGGCAGGCCCACAACGGCGAAGGCATCCTTCACCCGCTGGGCGGCCTCCTGCTTGCTGATGTCCTCGTGAATAAGCAGGGGTTCCATGAGCTGATCCTCAATGCGGATTACCGGATTGAGGGAGTTCATGGACGCCTGGGGAACCATGGCGATCTTGCTCCAGCGGATCTCCCGGCGGAACCTGTCATCATCGTATTTCATGATATCGTCGCCATCAAAGATGACCGAGCCGCTGTATTCGGAAACGTTGCGGGGCAAAAGGCGTAGAATCGCCTTGGCCAGGGACGTTTTGCCGCAGCCAGATTCCCCCACCACCGCCAGGGTACGGCCCTGTTGGAGCTGGAAACTTACTCCGTCCACTGCCTGGACAGGACCGCTTCTAGTGCGGAAATGCAGCTTCAAGTTGCGAACATCTAAAAGAACGTTGTTGCTCATACTCTATAACCCCCTCAGACGTGGGTTGAAGATGCGGTCCAGAGCGAAACCGAGCATGACGAAGCCCAGCCCGGCTAGCATCAACAGGAACGCTGGCTCCAAAACCCAGTAGAAGTGTCCATTGATCAGGGCGCCGTTGGTTTGGGCGTCGCTGAGCAGTTTACCCCAGGTGGGCAGCAGCGGGTCACCCAACCCCAGCACCGAGAGTGTGGCTTCCATAAACACGTAGGAAGGCACCTGGATCACAAAGGACGGAACCAGAACCGGCAGGATCCTGGGGACCATGTAGCGGAAGATGATCCGCGCGTTGCCTGCTCCATAGGCCCTGGCAGCTTCGATATAACCTGATTCCTTCACCTGGAGGAACATGGAGCGGTAGCTCAGGATACCGGAACCGAAGATACCCAGGGCGATCACAACCCCCAGGATTACCCAGATACTTCGTGAGTAGAACAGTCCCACCATGATCAGGATGGGCAAGAGCGGCAGGATCATGACCACTTCATTGATGCGCCGGATAAACCAATCCACCCAACCGCCGAACCAGACCGCTGCCGCGGCCAGCATCATGGTGGTGAGCGAGG
>DGEY01000012.1:8338-10882 GCA_002391385.1 Firmicutes bacterium UBA3914
TCCACCGTGGAGCCTTCCTCGAAGACCATGCCTTCAGCCAGCACTTTGTAGGTACCCTTCAGCGGTTTGCCGGGGTTGTTGGGATCGCTGAACAGGCCGATTTCCGGCTTCACACCGCCCAAACGCCGCTCCAACCTTGAATCCTGGGAGATGCGGTAGGTTTCACTGGAGCGAACCTGTATTTCAGTCAGGGGGATCTCCCGGCCATCTGGTGTGACCCAGATCAGGTTGACGTTGGGTCTGGCTGCCTGGAAGGTCGCCTGCAGGAATACGGCCAGCTCCGAGGGGAAGCGGTCGTAGGTGTACTCGAACTCAAGGATGGTATCTACAATTTGCACACCGCCGCCTAGGTCCACAACTGTTTTCTGGGCGTCTTCATCGGACGTTCTGCGCACGATGGTGACTGGCCTTTTCTCTTTGTAGAAGTAGTTAAACCAGGCGGGGCGGGCGTTTCTCGGCGTTTCCAACCAGACGTTATCTTCGCCGCGCCACAGCCGCACCGCTTCACTGTAGGGAATAGCTATCACTGCGTAGATGGCCAGGGCCACCAAGAACAGGATAATGAAAAGTCCAAAAACTGCAGAGGGGTAGTTCCTAATCTGCCTCAAGGCGTTCTTCATGATCTATTTCCACCTCCACCTAGTTTCACCCGTGGATCGACTATGGAGTAGATAATGTCGAGCAGGAACAGGGTGACCGCTAAGAGATAAGCATAAATAACGGTGTTGGCCACGATCACGGGCGTGTCATAGAGGTTGATGGCCTGCTGCGTCAATCGGCCAATGCCCGGCCAGGCAAACACTGTTTCCAGAACAATGGCGCCTACCCACAGGGTGATGATCATCAGGGAGAAACTGGTGATGATGGTGGGTAGTGTGGGTCGCAGCACGTAGCGGCGTTCAATCTGCCGGTCGGATAAGCCCTTGGCCTTGGCCATTTCCACGTAGTCTTCGCTGGAATAGATGAGGAAGAAGGTTCGCCAGGAATAGATCGAGGCAAAGATGTTGGCGATGAACATGGACAGAACCGGCAGAATCATGTGTTTGGCGATACTTAACGCCCGCGGCAGAGGCTCCTGCGGAGGTGGCGCATCAATCATCCCTCCGTAGGGCAGCCAGCCCAGGAGGGCAGCGAAAATAAGAATGAGGAAGAGACCGTAAAACCACGCGGGTGCAGCGCTATTGGGCGCCAACGCAATCACCAGTTTATCCAGGAACGAACCGTAGCGCCGCGAGAGGAAGAGGGCCACAAACAGCGCACAGAAGAACAGAAGCAGCTGACTGGTACCCATCAGGAGGAGAGTGGACGGCAGGCGTTCTCCGAGGATATTGCGTACCTGTCTAGAACCGCTGTCGCTGAGCAGATACTCCGCGGAGCCCAGGTTGAGGGTTAGTCCATTCCACAGGTACTCGAAACTCCTGATCATGAACGGCCGGTCCAAGCCCAGCTGCTCCACGCGCACCCTAACGCGCTCCTCTTCGAGCTGTTTGCGCTGCTGGACAGTGAGAAGGGCCATCTCGGGATCGGATCCCATTTGGAGAATCACCTGTTCCCTGATCTGGCCTATGCGCATCTGGTCCACATAGCCGCCGCCGTTGGCGATGAGGATGGTGAGATAAACAGCGATCACCACAGTGACGAGGAGGGTTAAGCCCCGCACTAGGGTGTATCGTAAAACTCTGCTTAGGTTACTACCAGCACCGCTGCGTCTTGGGACGGCCCGTGCTTGTGTAGCTTCCACGTTTAGCATAAGTCATATACCTCCTGGTATCCATCTGGACTAGAAAATGGAGGGCGCGGACTCCGCGCCCTCCGCTAGAATCCAGGCTTAGATTCTGGATCTCCTACCTTAAGGCAGTGTCACGAATGTGTGTGCGTCGAAGGTTGCAGCCGCCACCAGGGTGGGCAGGACGATAGCCTCAATCCGGTTGGAGCCCACAGGCAGCTGAGCGGTCTGTTCGCCGGTGAGGACGATCTCGAAGAGACCATCAGCCACAGGCGTACCGATACCGCTGGCAGCCACGGCTCCCGTAGCGTCGAGAACGATGAACTTCACTTCTTGAATGTGCTCGACTGCGTAGGGTTCACCCTTGAAGCTGATCTCAACCTCGAACCTGACCTCATCGCCGGCCTTCACACGGCTGGGTCCAGACATCTCGACCTCAGCGATGCGAGGCTCGTCGAACATGGCCCACTTGTCGGCAGGCTCAGAGTACTGCTCGAATCTCTTGAGGTGGACCATTCTCTCGATGGGATAGCACTTCTCGAGGTACATGGGTCCGTTGCCGATCCAGAAGTGGCCTTTCTCTTCGTACCAGGCCTTGGCGTTGGCGTAACGCTCAGCAATCTCCTCCTCGGTAATCCAATCCTTCAGGACGTGCTCCCAAGGCAGGTAGTTGTTCTCGATGGCGTAGTCGAGCCACTTAGCCAGAACCGGCAGGCTGGGTCCGGTGTTGTAGCCGAGCCATTCGATGTCGAGCTGAGTAGCCTTGCTGGCGCTGAAGGCCAGTTCGCCGGCTCTTTCAGCCAGGATACCCAGGGCAA
>DGEY01000013.1:0-6785 GCA_002391385.1 Firmicutes bacterium UBA3914
GACCTAACGAAGTACAGTGTTGGTATTGTGTCGCAGTTCTACGAACGGCGGTAGATTCTTCAGGAGCGGTGTACGCGGCCCGTACGCACCGTTCTGTGAGAGGAAAGCCGCTAGGCTGATCACCTAGCGGCTACCTACTCGATTTTCAGGAGTTATTGGTTGAGAAACGGTATGCTGCGCCACCAGGGCTCCGAACAGCGGGGTGAAAACTCGGTGGGTTCTGTTCCGGCAATGAAGATCTCCCGCCTGATCTCCTCGGGGGGCAGATCGCAGTTGTCCCGGACCAACAGCCCGGTCTTGGTGTCGATGAGGATACCTTCCACCAGACCGCCCGGTTTGGGGAAGTCCCGCACCGGCGTGTTTTTCAGGGCTTCCTTCATGAAGTTGCCCCAGATGGTGGCCGCATTCCAGGAGCCGTAGGTCACCCCTTGGTAGACCATGCGCTTGGGCGCATCTTCGCCAAACCACACTCCAGCCACCAAATCGGGGGTGTAGCCCACAAACCAAGCGTCCTGATAGTCAGAATGGGTGCCCGTTTTTCCCGCCGCGGGGCGCCCGATGTTGGCATTCCTACCCGTTCCCCGCTCGATCACTCCCCGGAGCAGATCGGTCATGAGGTAGCTGGTCTGTTCGCTGAGCACCACCTCATAGCGGGGGGTGTGTTCGTAGAGGACATGGCCCTGGGAGTCGGTAACCCGCCAGATGGCAAAAGGCTCGGCCTTAATGCCCTGGTTGGCCAGGATGCTGTAGGCGGTGGTCAGCTCCAGAACGGATACGCCCTTGGTCATGCCGCCGAGGGCCAAGGGGGCCAAGCCCAGATCGTTCACCCGCCCTTGCTCCACAAAGGTGGTGATGCCCATTTTCTTGGCATAGTCGATCACCGTCTGCGGCCCCAGCTGGTCCACAACCTGGGCGGCCACTACGTTGAGGGAGCTTTCCACCGCTTCCCGCACCGTAACCGGCCCGGAAAAGGTCCCATAGTAGTTCTGGGGACGCCAGACTTCGCCGGTCACCAAGCGAAACTCGGTGGGTTCGTCATTGTAGACGGTGGCGGGTGTGACCATCCCCTTGTCGATGGCCGCGGTATAGAGGAAGATCTTAATGGCGGAACCGGGGGAGCGCAGCGCCTGGACACTGCGGTTGAAGCTGTCTTCGCCCCGACCGCCCACCATCACCCTGATTTCACCTGTCTGAGGTACCAGGGCCAAGACCGCTCCTTGGGGCTGGGTCAGGTCTCCCTCATGGGCTCTGTTCACGGGCAGACCCTCCAGGAGGGCCTTTTCCGCGGCCCGCTGCATGTCCAGATCCAACGTGGTGTATACATGCAGGCCGCCGTTGAAGACCATATCTTCACCGTACATGTCGATGAGCTGACCCACCACGTAGTCCACGAAGTAGCGGGCCTGCACCTTCCTGGACTGGCGCTCGGCTAGAACCAAGGGTTCAGCCTTGGCGGCCGCGGCCTCGGCGGCGGTGATGAAGCCGACTTCCTGCATGCGGCTGAGCACGAAGTTGCGCCGTTCCACGGCGATATCCGGGTTGACAAAGGGTGAATACCTGCTGGGCCAGCGGATCACCCCGGCGATGAGGGCCGCCTCGCTCAAGGTCAGGTCCTTGGCGGACTTGCCGAAAAAGGCCCTGGCCCCGGCCTCTATGCCGTAGATACCGTGGTTGAGGTAGAACTCGTTGAGATAGGCTTCTAAGATCTCATCTTTGGAGTATTTCCGCTCGATCTGCACCGCCCAGAGGAACTCCTCCAGTTTGCGCATGATGGTCTTTTTCTGCGTCAAAAACACGTTGCGGGCCAGCTGCATGGTGATGGTGCCGCCGCCTTGGGCAAAGGACCATTCCTTGAGGTTGACCAAGATGGCCCGCCCGAAGGCGATGAAGTTGATGCCGTGGTGGTTGTAGAATTGATCGTCTTCCACGGCGATCACCGCGTTTTTCACATGATCGGGCAGTTCGTTAATGTTTACGGGGATGCGGTTTTGGGTGTACAAATCCGTGATTAACCGTCCGTGAATATCATAGATGTAAGTAGTGAAGTTCTGGCGGATGTTGACCTGGTCCAGACTGGGAGCACTACCCAAATAGGCGGAGACAACCCCGGCAAAGGCACCGAGTAAGGTGGAGCCTAAGATGACGAGTATATAGATTGCTGCGGTCTTTTTTTTCACCACGCGACACCCCCGAGGTATAATTCCAGGACTATTATAACATATATTTTCGCCAACTAACCGCCATCCCCTTGGGGTTGCACCGCAAGTTCGCCAGCACTTGAGCGAGGTGGATCTCCGTGGTAAACTGGCATGGGAAGGTCAAACTTACCTGGCGCACCTATGTGGGGCTGCTGCTTTTCAGCTTGGCCCTGCTTGGGGTGGTGGCCCTCATGGTTGTGGAAAGCCGCCTGGCTCCGGTGCTGCACACCTGGGCCCAGACCAAAGCTGTGGCCCTGGCCACTTCCGCCATCAACCGGGCGGTGGAGCAGGTGGTGGCAGACACTCTGGACAGCGCCGCCATTGCCCAGCTGATCAGGGATGGGGAAGGGACCCTGCAGGGCGTGCAGTACAACATGGGGGAAGTAAACCGGGTGAGCAGCCAGGCTGCCCAGCTCATCTTGGACACCCTGAGCGGTATGGGCGGCGAGAGCTTTTCCATTCCCCTAGGACAGCTCACCGGCTTGCACTTCCTCGCGGCCCGGGGCCCGGGCATTCCGGTGCGCATGGTTCCCGTAGGAACACTGACGGCACGGCCAGTGGCCAGCTTTGAAAGCGCGGGCATCAACCAGACCTGGCACCGGGTGCTGTTGGATATAGAGGTGAGCATGCGGGTAGCTGCACCCCTCATGGCCGAAGAAATCGTGGTGTCCACCAGGATCCCCCTGGTGGAAGAGGTGTTCCTGGGCACCGTACCCAGCTGGTATTTCGCCGGACAGCAGGGCCTGACCATTAAAGAGGGCCGCCTGGAATTTCCGCTGAATTGAGGATAGAACATGCTGCGCTATAATCACACCCTGGTGGAACGCAAGTGGCTAAAGACCATTCAAGAGGAAAAAAGAGCCGCTGGGGACTGTCCCCGGGCCTGTACTGTGTTGGTGCCGGGCCATTCTCCTGGGGTGGCTCTGGAAAATGCCAGGCTCCTGGTGCTTACCGATTTCTTTGCCTCTCTGGCCTGGGGGAGGCGGTTTGTCCACTGTGCTCTGGGCGGCGAAAAAGGCTTTTTGGACTCCATGGCAAGTCTGGGCGTAGCCCCCACGCCCGCTTCAGGGGAAAAGGAATTCCAGCTCGCGGTGGTGCCCCGGGATTTTGCGCGCCTTGGGCGGGGACTGGCTTTCCAGAAGGTTGTCTACAGCGGCCGTCTGCTTGGGGGCTGGGATCTGGACCTGCTCCACACTGACTTTGGGGGAGATGCCCTGCGTCTTTACTTCCTCTTTCAGGGGCCGCCCGAGCGGGACTACACTTTCAACTGGTTCGGTCTGGTGAGCGCCCATCGCTTCGTGCAGCGGGTGTGGCGCCTGG
Organism: Firmicutes bacterium UBA3914; assembly: GCA_002391385.1. Lineage (GTDB taxonomy): Bacteria > Bacillota > Limnochordia > Darwinibacteriales > Darwinibacteriaceae > DTU010. Next base: position 3,519 of record DGEY01000013.1, read on the forward strand.
CTCACAGCTTGGAAGGCTCTGCGAATCTGGTTTCCGGGGCCTTGGAGGAGCTGGCCGCGGTGGTGCGCAGCCGCTCGGGCCAGGCCAAGCCCCACACGGCCCTGGCCGCCATCATGGGCTATCTGAAAAACAAAACCGCCCTCTCTCCTTGGGAGGTGCGGGCGGTGGCCGCGCTTTTGCAGCCCTTTGCTCCGTTTTTGAGTGCCGAACTAACCAGCCTGGTGGCGCCGGTCCAGAATGATCATCACGGGCAGGGTGACCAGGCAGATGGCTAGGGCGATGATCTGGCTGAGGACGAAGGGTCCATAAAGCTCGCTGTGCTGGCGAATGAAGTCAAGGAAGAAACGCACAACGGAGTGGACGAACAGCGTGCGGAAAAAGGCGTATCCGTGGTACTTGGGCTTTTTGGCCCATTTCCAAGCAAAGGGCAGGATCACCAAGGCCGCGGCCACTTCGTACAGTTGGGTTGGGTGAACCGGGCCGAGGCTGGTGGGGAACTCCACCCCCCAGGGTAGGTTAGTGGGCGGCCCGTACAGCTCACCGCTGAGGAAGTTGCCCAGGCGGATAAAAACATGTCCCACGGGGAGGATGGGCGCGGCCACATCCGCCAGCTGCCAGTAGCGGAGGTTGTGGCGGCGGACGTAGAAAATGCCCACCACCATGATGGTGAAGATGGCACCGTGGGAGGCCATACCGCCCCGGGAGAAGATTTCCAGGGGATGCTGGAGGAAATAGCGCCAGTGGGGGAGGATCGCCCCCAGGCGGCTGCCCACCAGCCCCGCGAAGGCACTGAGAAAATACAGGTTTTCCACTAAGCCCAGGTCCAAACCGTGGAGCCTGGCGAAGTAACGGGAGATGTAGTAGGCGGCGATAAAGGTGCAGGCCATTAAGATTCCATACCAGTAGATATCCAGTGGGCCGATGCTGAATGCTATTGGAGCCACAGTGACCACCTCGCGAATCCTGATAGGGCCTTATTCCACTTTTGTCGGCAAATACCTGCTCCCAGGGGAGGATTGCTGATGAAGAGAATTGTGCTCACCGGCGGGGGAACCGCCGGTCATGTCACCCCCCACCTGGCCCTGGTTAACCATCTGCGGGCCAAGGGCTGGGAAATCCATTATATCGGTACCCATGGGGGGATCGAGCGGCAGTTGGTCGGTGCTGAGCTGCCCTATTACCCCATCAGCGCGGGCAAGCTCCGCCGCTATTTCGATCTGAAAAACCTGAGTGACCCCCTGCGGGTGCTCAAGGGAGTGGCCGACGCCTACCGCCACCTGAGGCGGATCAGGCCCGCGGTGGTTTTCAGCAAGGGGGGCTTTGTGGCGGTACCGGTGACGGTGGCCGCGTGGTTGCTGCGCATCCCGGTGATCCTCCACGAATCGGACTTAACTCCTGGCCTGGCCAACAGGCTGTCGCTCCCCTTTGCCCGGAGACTCTGCGTAACCTTTCCCGATACTACCCGCTACCTCAAGGGCAGGGGAGCCCAGAAGGCGGTAGTAACCGGCACCCCCATCCGTGCCGAGCTGTTTTCCGGATCCCGGGAGGAGGGGCTGAACATGTGCAGGTTCACCCCTGGGCTTCCCGTCCTTTTGGTCATGGGGGGAAGCCTGGGATCCGCCGTCCTGAACGAGGTGATCAGGGAAAACCTGGCTGAGCTAACCAAACACTACCAGATCATCCATCTCTGCGGCCGGGGCAACCTGGTGCCGGCGGCGAACCGCCGCTACTTCCAGCTGGAATACGCCACGGAGGAGCTGCCCCACCTGCTGGCTGCCGCGGACTTCGTGCTCTCCAGGGCCGGGGCCAACGCCCTGGTGGAACTGGTGTCCCTGGGTAAGCCCAATATCTTGGTACCCCTTTCCCGGCAGGCCAGCCGGGGGGATCAGATTCTCAATGCGGCCTCCTTCGCCAAACAGGGCTTGAGCCTGGTGATCCAGGAAGAAGAGCTCAGCGGGGAAGTGCTGCAGGAGCGCCTGGCTCAGCTGCAACAAGAACGGGAGAGGTTTATCGCTGCCATGGCCGCCTCACCCATCAAGGACGGAACCGGAAGAATCCTGCAACTCATCGAGGAAACAGCCCGCCAATATTAGTTGCGCGCGCAAGTATATTATGGTATGCTGTAGTTACACCAAAAGATGGGAGTGACTAGCATGTCCATCAAGCTTGCCATCATTTACTACAGTTCCACTGGTACCAACTACCAGCTGGCCCAGTGGGCCAAGGAAGGGGCCGAGGAACTAGGCGCCGAGGTGCGGGTGCGCAGAGTGCCTGAGCTGGCTCCGCCAGCCGCGATCGAGTCTAACCCCGCCTGGAAAGCCCACTATGAAGCTACCCGCGATGTTCCCGAAGTGCAGCTGGCCGATTTGGAATGGGCCGATGCCATCATTTTCAGCGTGCCCACCAGGTTCGGCAACATGGCGGCGCAGATGCGCCAGTTCCTGGACACCACCGGCGGACTGTGGTTCCGGGGCAAACTGGTCAACAAAGTGGTGAGCGCCATGACGTCGGCACAGAACCCCCACGGCGGCCAAGAGGCCACCATCTTGTCCCTGTACACCACCATGTACCACTGGGGCGCGATCGTGGTGGCACCGGGCTACTCCGACCCGTCCATTTTCGCCGGCGGCGGCAACCCTTACGGAACCAGCGTCACGGTGGATCAGGAAGGCAAAATGGTGGAAGATGTGGAAGCTGCGGTAAAATACCAGGCAAAACGCACTGTGACCGTGGCCCAGTGGCTCAAGCAGGGGGCAGGGAATTAGCAGGTTGCAGGTTGGAAGCTGCAGGGGATTGGCAGTAAGTGGTGAGTTGTGGTTGCTGGTCAATCGTTAACGGAAAAGTAAAAGGGCAGGGTGACCTGCCCTTTTGTGATCCTACTCCACCGCGATTTCCTTGGAGCTTTCCCACAGCCCGTGGATGTTGCAGTAGCTGAGGGCGAGCAGAGTGCCGCTTTGCTTCAAACGCACGGTCACTTTCGCCGAGGGCTCTGTGTAGCAGGGCCCTTCCGCCGGCCCTTTCAGCCCTTCGCCGTGGATTGTGAATTGGACATCGGCCAGCTCGAAGGTGAACCCTTCGCTGGGCTGGAAGAGGAGTTTGATCCAGCGAATATGGTGTTCAGCCGTGTTGGGGTGGGGGATCTCCTCCCCGATGCTCACTTTGATCTCCACCGGTTGGTCGGCTGCAACTTTATCCGGAGCTTCGATGACGGGTACATGCTTTTCGCTCTTCCAGTCTCCGCTGCGCAGTACATCACCGAGTTTCATA
>DGEY01000013.1:7040-11547 GCA_002391385.1 Firmicutes bacterium UBA3914
GTGGAGTTATAAAGCCGACGGTGCGGCACATGCTACTAGGGAGGTGAGCTTATGACCCTATGTCCGTTCTGCAACCAGCCCATGGAAAGGGTAACCCCCGATGACCAGGAAGCCTACGCAGATCTGTTCCGCTGCGGAGCCTGCCAAGTGGAGCAGGCCGTGTATTGGGACCATGGCGAAAGGCTGTTGGCCTGGCATTACGATCCGAGTGATGAGGTCTGAGCGGTGGGCTTTTCACGGCCTTTTTGGCATCGCTGCTGCCGGGTCTATTCTGGCTGTGGTATTTCCGCCGCTACGATGTGGGAGATAGGGAACCTGCAGGGACACTAATCCGCTGCTTAGTGGCTGGCGCCCTGGCGGTACTGCCTGCCCTGGCCTGGGAAGCACCCTTTCGGGATCAGCTGCAGAGCCCCAATTCACTGCCCGTGCAGCTGGCCCTGTCTTTCCTCGTGGTGGGTTTAGGTGAAGAGCTGTTCAAGCTCCTCGCCGTGTACCTGGCCATTGGCCGCTCCCGGGAGTTCAGCGAGCCCATGGACGGCATCCTCTATGCCATCGCCGGCGGCATCGGCTTTGCCGTGGTGGAAAACGTGCTCTATATTTCCGCGTTCGGTCTGGTGGCCGCACCCCTGCGGGGTACCGCGGCCGTTTTAGCCCACATCGCCTTTTCCGGCCTGGCAGGCTATTACTTGGGCCGAGCCCGCTTTGGTGCTAAGCCCATGCCCACAATGGCGGTGGGTTTGGCGGTGGCCGCCGCTGCCCACGGCCTCTATGACTTTCTGCTGATCAGTCCCCTGGTTTCGCCCTTTGTGGTGCTGCTGCTCATCGCCGCCCTGCAGTATGCGCTCTTTGCCGCCATCAGCAGGGCCGCTAAACTGCCTGGTGACAGGTGATTCTTGTCTCCGCTGGGCAGCTGTGCTACAATAGGGACGGAAAGGAAGTGACAGCATGGCAGGACATTCTAAATGGGCCAACATCCGGCACAAAAAGGCCAAGGAAGATGCAAAGCGCGGCCAGGTCTTCACGAAAATAGCGCGTAAGATCACCGTTGCCGCTAAAGAGGGGGGGGCCGATCCTGCCACAAATGTTCGTCTCCGGTTAGCCATCGACGAAGCCCGGGCCGCCAACATGCCCAATGACAACATTGAAAGGGCGATCCAGCGCGCCGTGGGCAGCCTGGATGGCGTCACTTACTCCGAAGTGTTCTATGAAGGGTACGGCCCCAACGGGGTTGCTATTATGCTGCATACCTTGACCGATAACCGCAACCGGACAGCCGGTGAACTGCGCCACCGTTTTTCCAAGTACGGCGGGAACCTGGGAGAGAGCGGCTGCGTGGCCTGGATGTTTGAGCGGCGGGGCCTTCTTGTTGTGGAGCGGGGCGAGGATGTGGATGAAGACGAAATCATGCTCCTGGCCCTGGAGGCCGGCGCCCACGACGTGGTGGTGGAAGGGGATGTAATTCAGATCCTCACTGAGCCCAGCGAGTTCATCGCCATCAAGGAAGAACTGGAGGGCCAAGGCCTGAAGTTCATCGGGGCGGAGATCAGCTTCATTCCCCAGAATACGGTGTCTGTGGATCCGGAGCAGGCGGAGAAAGTGGAGAAGCTCATCGAGCTTCTGGAGGAACTGGACGAAGTGCAGGAGGTCTACGCCAACTACGAGGTGCAGTGATCAGGGAATATTATCCAAGCCAGGGGGCATACTTCTTCCCGAGGAGGGGGATGTATGCGCAGGGCGGTATATCTGGTGGTCCTGGCTTTGGTCTTCTTTATCCTGGCCTTTCTGTTGTCCCGCAGGCTTTTTCCTTTAGCCGTTGCTGCTGTAGCAGCTTAACGGAGATGGCCTCAAGCGTATGGCTTGAGGTTCTTTTTTGCTGTGGGCTGGGCAAGGACTTGTCAGGCTGGATGTCGAATACAAGGGGCGGGGTGTGATGCGGTGATCATCTTGGGAGTGGATCCGGGCCTGGCCATCACAGGTTTTGGGGTGGTCCGGGTAGAGAACAACCGTCATACAGTGCTGGGCTATGGTGCTGTTCGCACTTCGGCAAAGGAGACCACTGCCCAGCGCTTAGAGACCATTTACCGTGAGCTCAGCAAGCTGATCGCGGAGTTCAAGCCCGATTGCCTAGCGGTGGAAGAGCTCTTTTTTAATAGGAATGCCTCCACCGCGTTGGCTGTGGGTCAAGCAAGGGGAGTGGCCATTTTAGCCGGTTCCCATGCTGGACTGCCTGTTTTTGAGTACACACCCCTGCAGGTGAAGACAGCGGTTACAGGCTATGGGCGGGCGGACAAGGAGCAGGTGGCCTATATGGTGTGCATGCTCCTGGGACTGCCCAGCGCGCCCCAGCCTGATGATGTCACCGATGCCCTGGCCATCTGCCTGTGCCACGGCTACAACGCTAATGATTGGGGGAGAGGGAGATGATCGTTTCCCTACGGGGGCGGCTCATGGAGGCCACGGACAGTACAGTGATCCTGGAAGTGCAGGGGATAGGCTATGAGATTCAGGCCGCGGCATCGGTGCTCAGCTCCCTACCTCCCTTGGGTCAGGAAGTGCAGGTGTACACCTATCTGCACGCTCGGGAAGATGCTCTGGTCCTCTATGGGTTTTCCTCCTGGGAGGAACGCCAGCTGTTTGAAAAGCTGATCAGCGTGAACGGGATCGGGCCCAAAAGCGGCCTGGCCATCATCTCCAGCATAGGTCCCCGGGAGTTCATCCGGGCTGTGCAGAGGAAAGACCTCCAGACCCTCACCAGCCTGCCCGGGGTGGGCAAGAAAACGGGTGAGCGGATTCTTTTGGAGTTGAAAGATGCCTTCAAAGACGTGTTCCTGCCGGCACCGGAGGAGGAAGACTCCGCCGCACCGGTGGACCTTTTGGGTGATGCCGTGGAAGCCCTCATCGCCTTGGGCTACAGCAGCAGCGAGGCGGAGCGCATGGTCAAGCAGGCCCAGCAGTACCTGCCGGAGAATTACGATCTCCAGGAGCTGCTCAAGGCGGCCTTGGCCCAGAACAGCCAGCAGAGGGGTGAAAGCACGTGGAGACGGAAAGGATAGTCAGCGCTTGGAAAAGGCCCGATGACTGGGATGTGGAAAGGTCACTGCGGCCCCGGACTTTAGCCGAATACATCGGGCAGGACAAGGTCAAAGAGCATCTGCGTTTGTTTATCACCGCGGCCAAACAGCGGGGGGAGGCACTGGATCACGTCCTGCTCTACGGCCCGCCGGGCCTGGGCAAGACAAGCCTCGCCCACATCATCGCGGCGGAAATGGGAGTGGGCATCCATACCACGTCGGGCCCCGCCATCGAGCGCCAGGGTGATCTGGTGGCTATTCTCACCAGCATTCAAGCCAACGATGTGCTGTTTATCGATGAAATTCACCGCCTGAACCGGCAGGTGGAGGAAGTGCTCTATCCCGCCATGGAGGAAGGGGCGGTTGACATTATTATCGGTAAGGGTCCGGGAGCTAGGTCGGTGCGCATTGAGCTGCCTCCCTTTACTTTGGTGGGGGCCACAACCCGCGCCGGCATGCTCACTTCGCCCCTCAGGGATAGATTCGGCATGATCAGCCGTCTGGAGCTCTATCAAGTCAAGGATCTACAGGCCATCGTGCAGCGGGCTGCCCGCATCCTCAACATCGAAATCGACGAGGCTGGGGCGGAGGAGATCGCCAAGCGTTCCCGGGGTACCCCCCGGGTGGCCAACCGCCTGTTGAAGAGGGTGCGGGATTACGCGCAGGTGAGGGCGGATAACCGCATCTCCCATGAGGTGGCCAAAGCTGCCCTGAGTCTATTCGAGATTGACGATAACGGGCTGGATCAGATGGACCGGCGCATCCTCTTTACCATCTACAAGGTGTTTGGGGGCGGACCGGTGGGGGTAGACAGCCTGAGTGCGGTGATCGGTGAGGAATCCGCCACCATCGAGGATGTGTATGAGCCGTTCCTGCTCCAGCTGGGCCTGCTGCAGAGAACGGCGCGGGGCCGCTGCCTCACTTCTTTGGGCTATGAATACCTGGGGCTGCAGCCGCCGGAGGCAGAAGGTGAAAGCCAGTGATGTGGAGGACCGAGGGAATTGTACTGCGGGTCCGCAATTTAGGAGAGGCAGACCGCATCATCACCCTCTATACTAAAGATAAGGGCAAGCTCAGTGCCGTGGCCCGGGGAGCGCGGCGCATCCGCAACCGCCTGCTCAGTCCCACGCAGCTCTTCACCCACGGGCTCTACTTGATCTTCCCCCAGCAGGGACTGCATAACCTCAGCCAGGCGGAGATCATCCACAGCGGGCAGCCCCTGCGGGACGATCTGGAGAAGTTCGCCTACGCTTCCTACATAACTGAACTGCTGGACGCCCTGACCCCTGAAGAGGACCCGGCGGAGCGGGTCTTTGCCCTGCTGGCGGGTGCCCTGTCTTTGGGAGCCCGGGGCCGCATGAAACTCGCGGTGCGGGCCTTTGAGATCAAGCTCATGGCTGAGCTGGGCTACCAGCCTGAGCTCCACGTTTGTTTAA
>DGEY01000013.1:11796-16310 GCA_002391385.1 Firmicutes bacterium UBA3914
GGCGCTTGGGAGCTGATGAAAAAACTCCTGGCCTGGGACTTCTCTAAACTGACCGTGCTGCATCCCGCGGGCAATCTGGAGGCGGAGCTGCGGACTGTAATGCGTAAGTACCTGGATTTCCGGCTAGAATATCCTTTGAAATCCCTGGATTTCCTGGACACTTTGACTGCCGTTCCCCCGGAGTCCAATTGACAATTTGTGGTGGATTTGGTATATATAAAGCGGTATGTGCGCCTTTTGCGCAGGATATCAGCCTTCGGAGAACCTTTCGTCCCTGGTCGTTGGGTGAAAGGTTTTCAAAATAAGAGAGGGGTGGCTGAGTGAATCTGCAGGAAATGATCCTCAAGCTGCAAGCATACTGGGCAGAGCAGGGGTGCATCATCTATCAGCCCTACGATCTGGAGGTTGGTGCTGGGACCATGTCGCCAGCCACTTTTTTGCGGGCTTTAGGGCCCGAGCCCTGGAACGTGGCCTATGTGCAGCCCAGCAGGCGTCCCACCGACGGCCGCTACGGTGAAAACCCCAACCGCGTGCAGCACTACTATCAGTTTCAGGTTATCCTCAAACCGTCACCCGATGATGTTTTGGATCTTTATCTCAAGAGCCTGGAAGCGCTGGGTATTGACCTACTCAAGCATGATGTGCGCTTTGTGGAAGATGACTGGGAATCGCCTACCCTGGGGGCCTGGGGCCTGGGCTGGGAAGTGTGGCTGGACGGGATGGAGATCACTCAGTTCACCTACTTTCAACAGGTGGGGGGGCTGGATGTGAAGCCCGTCTCCGCAGAGATCACCTACGGTGTGGAACGGCTGGCCATGTTTATCCAGGGGGTCGATTCCATTTTTGACCTGGTCTGGGTGGACGGGATAACCTACGGCGATGTGTTCCACCAAAACGAGGTGGAGTACTCGAAGTACAACTTCGAAGCGGCAGACACAGAGAAGCTGTTTACCCTCTTTGACCTGTATGAGGATGAAGCCAAGCGCCTCGTGGAGCAGGGGTTAGTGCTGCCGGGCTACGACTATGTCCTCAAGTGCTCCCATACCTTCAACCTCCTGGATGCCCGCGGTGCCTTAAGCGTAAGTGAACGAACCCGCTTTATCGGCCGGGTCAGGGCTTTGGCGCGCCTGGCAGCCCAGGGCTATTTGGCTGAGCGGGAGAGGCTGGGCTTTCCACTTTTGCAGAGGGGGGCTGTCTAATATGCGGGACCTTTTACTGGAACTAGGTTTTGAGGAACTCCCTGCCCGGTTTATCCAGGGGGCACTTCAGCAGCTGGCGGAGGCTATCACCACGGGGCTGCAGCAGGAGCGCTTAAGCTTCGGACAGGTCCAAACGTTCAGCACACCCCGCCGCCTGGCTGTCCTGGTGGAGGAGCTTCAGGAGCAGCAGGAAGACCTCATCGAAGAGATCAAGGGGCCGCCCTTGAGTATTGCCCGGGATGAGCAGGGCCAGCTGACCAAAGCGGGGCTGGGCTTTTTACGGTCGCAAAAGGCCGAGGAGAAGGATATCATCATCAAGTCTTTCCAGGGTGCGGATTATTTATATGTAAGAAAAGAAGTACGGGGTCAAAAGACCTCTGCTCTGCTCAAGCCCCTCCTGGAAGAGATCATTGCCAACTTGAGCTTCCCGAAAAACATGCGCTGGGGCGACTACGATCTGCGCTATGCCCGGCCTCTGCGCTGGATCGTTGCCCTCTACGGCCGGGAGGTGATCCCCCTGGAGGTGGGACCCCTCAAGGCTGGCAGCATCAGCTGGGGGCACCGGCAGCTCAGTTCCGGGCCGGTGGTTATTGCCGAGCCCAAGGCTTATCTTGCCGCGCTGAAGGAGCACTACGTCCTCGCTGATGCTCAGGAGCGCCGCGCGGCGATCTGGCAGCAGATCCAGGAGCTGGCCCGTGGGCAGGATGCCCAGGTGCAGCAGGATGAGCGCCTGCTGGCGGAGGTTGTCAACCTGGTGGAGTATCCCACAGCTTTTAAAGGGGAGTTTTCTCCGGAGTTTTTGGCTGTCCCCGCTGAAGTTCTGATCACTTCCATGAAGGAACACCAGCGTTATTTCCCCCTCCACGATGCCCAGGGCAATCTCCAAGCGAGCTTCATTGGCGTGCGCAACGGGGCCGATAATCACCTGGATCTGGTGATCAAGGGCAATGAAAAGGTGCTGGCGGCCCGTCTGGCCGACGCCAAGTTCTTCTACGATGAAGACCTCAAGGTGAACCTGGAGGATCATCTGCCCAGGTTGGAACGGGTGGTCTTCCAGGAGAAGCTGGGGACCATGGGCGATAAGGTACGCCGCCTGGAAAAGCTCACCGCCACTTTGGCAGAGCTTCTGGGCCACCGGGAGCATCTCCAAACGGCCCTCCGGACGGCGCGCCTGGCCAAGTGCGATTTGGTCACCCAGATGGTCTATGAGTTCCCGGAACTGCAGGGCATCATGGGTGAAAAATATGCCCTGGCCCAGGGGGAAGAGCCCGCGGTGGCCGCCGGCATCAGAGAGCACTATATGCCCCGCTTCGCAGGGGATGATCTCCCGGCGACGGTGGAGGGCACTTTGGTGAGCCTCGCGGATAAGCTGGACACGTTGGTGGGTTACTTCGCACTGGGCAGGATTCCCACAGGTTCCCAAGATCCCTTTGCCCTGCGCCGCCAGGCCCAGGGGGTTGTGCAGATGCTGCGGCGGGGAGGTTACAGTATTCCCCTCAGGGAACTCATTGCCGCCGCGGAGCAGGGCTACACCGAGCACAGCTTGGGCGAGGAAAAAACCCGAGCCTTGGTGGAGTTTCTCCTGGCGCGCCTACGGGTGATCCTGCTGGAGCAGGGCTACAGCTACGACACCATCGATGCTGTTCTGGCCGCAGGCGATGAGCGCATCTACAGCCTGGAGCGGAAAGTGGAGGCGTTGAGCGCTTTTCGCGGCGATGTGCTGTTTGCGGATCTCATCACCGGTTTTGAAAGGGTGGCCAACCTGGCTGCCAAAGGAGCAGGGGCGGAATTGGAACCGAGCGCCCTCCAGCCTGCGGATGCGGCTTTCCGCCAAGCTCTGCAGGCCGCGGCAGAGGACTGCCGGTCCCTGGTGGATCAGGGAGATTACCAGGGGCTTCTGCGCCGCTTAGCGGAGCTGCGGGGTCCGATTGACCGCTTCTTCGACGAGGTTCTGATTATGGACCAAGATCCCACGGTGCGGGGGAACCGCCTGGCACTGCTGAACCAAGCCCTGGGTTTGTATCGCTTGTGTGGTGATTTGCACTTAGTTGTTGTGAATAAGTAAAGAAGCCGGTCACAGGAAGGAGATGTCAGGGGGATCAAGAATAAGTTCTGTTGGTAATTGAGCCAATTGTTTCCGCATTTTAAGACATGTTCCCCCATGGGGAATCATAGAGTAAGGAACGAAGAAGGAGGATGTGCATGAGCACCAAATGGGTTTACTTTTTTGGCAATGGACAAACAGAGGGCCAAGAGGGTAACAGGAATTTAGTTGGCGGTAAAGGCGCTAACTTGGCCGAGATGACGGCCTTGGGCATTCCTGTTCCTCCAGGCTTTACCATCACCACCGAAGCATGCACCGCTTTTTACGCCAACAACGAGCAGTGGGCAGAGGGACTGGAAGGACAGGTGATGGAAAACCTGGCCAAGCTCGAGCAGGCCATGGGGGCGAAGTTTGGCGACCCAGAGAATCCTCTGCTGGTGTCGGTTCGTTCAGGTGCCCGGGTATCCATGCCCGGCATGATGGACACAGTGCTGAACCTGGGCTTAAATGACACTACTGTAGAAGCACTGGCCAAGAAGTCGGGTAATCCGCGTTTTGCTTGGGATTCCTACCGCCGCTTCATCCACATGTACGGCGATGTGGTCATGGGAGTTCCCCATGAGCTGTTTGAAGCAGCCATCGCCAAAAAGCGCGAAGATGAGGGAGTAGAACAGGATAACGAGTTGAGCGTGGAGGCTCTCAAGGCTCTGGTTCAGGAATACAAAGCTATCGTCAAGGATTCGGCGGGTACTCTGTTCCCCGATGATCCCGTTCAGCAGCTCAGGGGAGCCATCGATGCCGTGTTCCGTTCCTGGAACGGTGCTCGGGCCATCCGCTACCGCCAGATCAACAACATTCCCCATGAATGGGGTACAGCTGTCAACGTCCAGGCCATGGTGTTTGGCAACATGGGCGAGACCTCCGGTACAGGCGTAGCCTTCACCAGAGATCCTTCCACCGGCGAAAACGTCTTCTACGGCGAGTACCTGATGAACGCCCAGGGTGAAGACGTGGTGGCAGGTATCCGTACTCCTTTGCCCATTGCTGAGCTCAAGAAGGGCATGCCTGAGGTCTACGCAGAGTTGGAGAGGATCTATAAGCTGCTGGAAAACCACTACAAAGACATGCAGGATATCGAGTTCACCATTCAGGAAGGCAAGCTGTACCTGCTGCAGACCCGCACGGGTAAGCGTACCGCCACAGCCGCTGTGCGCATCGCTGTGGAAATGGTGAAAGAGGGCCTCATTGACAAGCAGACTGCGGTCATGCGC
>DGEY01000013.1:16532-22168 GCA_002391385.1 Firmicutes bacterium UBA3914
CCGGTCGCATCGTCTTCACCGCTGAAGAGGCCGAGGAATGGAAAGAGCGCGGCGAACAGGTTATCCTGGTGCGCAACGAAACTTCCCCTGAGGATATCGGCGGCATGCACGTGGCCGAAGGCATTCTCACCGCGCGCGGCGGCATGACTTCCCACGCCGCTGTGGTTGCTCGCGGCATGGGTAAGTGCTGCGTAGCAGGCTGCTCCGCTGCCCTGATCGACGAAGAAAGGAAGACCCTCACCTTTGGCCAGACGGTGCTCAAGGAAGGCGACTGGATTACCCTCAACGGCAGCACCGGTGAAGTGATCGTGGGTCAGGTACCCATGGTGGAAGCACAGGTCAGTGGCGATTTGGGTACCCTGTTGAGCTGGGCCGATGAGATCCGCGCCCTGGGCATCCGCACCAACGCCGATACTCCCCACGACGCCCAGACTGCTGTGGACTTCGGCGCCGAAGGTATCGGTCTGTGCAGAACTGAGCACATGTTCTTTGAAGGCGACCGCATCAGTGCTGTACGCCACATGATTTTCGCCAAGGACCAGGCAGGACGGGAAGCTGCCCTGGCTAAGCTTCTGCCCTACCAGAAAGGCGACTTCAAGGGCATTTTCAAGGCCATGGAGGGTAAGCCGGTGACTGTCCGCCTCCTGGATCCGCCTCTGCATGAGTTTGTACCCCAGGATGCCGAGATCATCCGCAAGCTGGCGGCCGACATGGGTCTGGCTGTGGAAGAGCTGAAGGCTCGCATCGAGTCCCTGGAAGAGATCAACCCCATGCTGGGCCACCGCGGCGTGCGCCTTGGCGTAACCTATCCCGAGATCTATGCTATGCAGGCCCGGGCCATTTTCGAGGCCGCAGCTGAACTGACCAAGGAAGGCGTAAAGGTCTTCCCTGAGGTCATGATTCCTCTGGTCGGTACTGTGCAGGAACTGAAGATGATGAAGGAGATCTGTGTGGAAGTGGCCGAAGAGGTCATGAAGGAGTTCGGCGTGGAGTTCCAGTACCTGGTGGGTACCATGGTGGAGATCCCCAGGGCTTGCGTTGTAGCCGATGAGATCGCTTCCGAAGCCGAGTTCTTCTCCTTTGGAACCAACGACCTCACCCAGATGACCTTCGGTTTCAGCCGCGACGATGCCGGCACGTTCCTGCCCGAGTACGTTGAAAAGGGCATTCTGGAAAAGGATCCCTTCCAGAGCCTGGATCAAGTGGGTGTAGGCTCCTTGGTACAGATGGGCGTGGAGAAGGGCCGTTCCACCAGGCAGAACCTGAAGATCGGCGTGTGCGGCGAGCATGGTGGCGACCCAGCTTCCATCGACTTCTTCCACCGTGTGGGCTTGGACTATGTGAGCTGCTCGCCCTTCCGGGTGCCCATTGCCCGCTTGGCTGCAGCCCAGGCCAACATCCGCAATCCGCGGTAAGTACGGCGGCTTAACACGGAAGGAAAACCTCTAGTTGCGGGGAACCCATACTATGTAGTGTGGGTTCCTGCGCGTTAAGAGGCAGGCTGCACTCTGTAGGTGCAGAAGCGTTCGCTGAAGGGGAGGGGTGAAGGTGAGATTCGTTGAATCGATTCTGGAATGGGAGGAAAAATACCTGGCGCCCTATGCGGCCAAGGCCAGCCAGAGCAGGGGCCGGAGCTATCAGGAGGAGCCCTGTTCTTATTCCACCTGCTTCCAGCAGGATCGGGAGCGCATTGTTCACTCCAAGGCCTTTCGGCGCTTGAAATCCAAGACCCAGGTGTTCATCGCCCCCAAGGGCGACCACTATCGCACCAGGCTCACCCATGTACTGGAAGTGACCCAGATCAGCCGGGCGGTGGCTCGGGCCCTGCGTCTCAACGAGGATCTCACGGAAGCCATTGCCCTGGGCCACGATCTGGGCCATCCCCCCTTTGGGCATGCTGGGGAGGCCGCCTTGGACCGCTTGGTTGGCCATTTCAAACATAACGAGCACAGCCTGCGGGTGGTGGATGTCTTGGAGGAACACTCCAGCGATTTTCCCGGCTTGAACCTGACCTGGGAAGTTCGGGACGGGATCCTCCATCATACCGGGGAAACCCCGCCCCAGACCCTAGAGGGACAAGTTGTGCGCATCTGCGATCGCATCGCTTACCTCAATCACGATGTGGAGGATGCGGTGCGGGGAGGCATCTTCAATGAAGATGATCTGCCGGAACAGGTTCTGACTGTGCTGGGACGCACCAGCCGGGAGCGAGTACGCACCATGATCACCGATATCCTCGAAACCAGCTTCGGCCAAGATGTGGTAGCCATGAGCCCGCTGGTCCAGGAGACCACCGACCTGATGCGCCGCTTCTTGTTTGAGAACTTCTATCTCAACCCCGCGGCCAAGCAGGAGGAATCCAAGGTGTTCGGCATGATCAGCATGCTCTACAACTACTACCTGGAGCATGGACAGCGTTTCCGCGGCGCCGCTGACCCCCAGGCGGAAGTGGTGGACTATATCGCCGGGATGACCGATAGTTTCGCCGCCCGGGAATTTCAGCGGATTTTCCTGCCCCGGGGTTGGGGAGGTGATGGGGATCGCTCGCTTCTCTGAGGAATGGATCGAACAGGTTAGGTCCGCGGTGGATATTGTAGAAGTGATCGGGCGCCGGGTTGAACTGCGGCAGTCTGGGAAAAACTACGTGGGGCTGTGCCCTTTCCACAGCGAGAAGACCCCCTCGTTCACCGTGGAACCGGAAAAGCAGTTTTACCACTGCTTCGGCTGCGGGCAGGGGGGCAATGTGTTCAATTTCATCATGGCCACCGAGAACCTCACCTTCCCCGAGGCCGTGATTAAGCTGGCCGAAGAGAAAGGGATCCCAGTGCCGGTCATCTCGCCTAGGGAGCGCCGGCGGGAGCAGGAGCGGGAACAGCTGCGCCAGGTTAACCTTTTGGCTGCCCGTTTCTTCTACCGCAACCTGCGCCGGCCCGCTGGCGCCCAGGCCTGGGCGTACCTGCAGCGCAGAGGGATCAGTGGAGAGCTGGCCCGCAGCTTCTACCTGGGCTTTGCTCCGGAGGAGTGGGATGGGCTGGCCGCCTTTCTCCAGGCCCAGGGCATCGATCTGGGTCTGGCCCAGGCGGCGGGCCTGGTCACCAAGGGCAAGCGGGGCTACATCGATCGCTTCCGGGGGCGCCTCATGTTTCCCATCTGCGACCATCTGGGGCGCTTTGTGGGTTTCGGCGGGCGCAGCATCGGAGAGGGCCAGCCGAAATATCTTAATACTGGGCAGACTCCCGTGTTCAACAAGGGCCAGATCCTGTATGGCTTGAACTGGGCCAAGGAGGAGATCAAAGCCCAGGACCAGGTGGTCATCGTGGAGGGGTATACCGATGTGATCTCCCTCTTTGCCGTGGGTCAGCGCAACGTGGTGGCTTCCCTGGGGACCGCCTTCACTTCGGCCCACGCCCGGCTGTTGCGGCGCTTTTGCTCCCAGGCCATCATCGCCTTCGACGGCGACACTGCGGGGCAGAGGGCAGCCTGGCGCGGCATGGAAGTACTCCACGCCTCAGGCCTCCAGGTGCGGGTGGCCAGCCTGGCCAGCGGACAGGATCCCGACAGCTACGCGCGCTCCCAGGGAGCGGAGGCGGTGCGGACCTGGCTGAATAGTGCCCAGCCTTTTCGGGAATACCAAATTGATAGAATTATTTCCCAACACGATGTGGAAACTAGAGAAGGAAAACTGGCTGCTTCCACAGAACTTGTTACATTGCTAGCTCAGCTAACTAGCGCCGTGGAGCGCGATGAGTATCTTCGCTACGCCGCGGAGCGTTTGGGTGTACGGGAGGAATCCCTGGCGGCCGAGGTCAATCAGAAGCTGGGGATAGCCAAGGTACCCCCCGTGCACAATAGGCGTAATCTAAAGAACATCCCTAAACGGCGCCGGCCCAAACCGCCGCTGGAGGCAGGTGAGGCGCTGCGGGAGCGGGAGGTTTTGCGCTACCTGCTGCAAGAGCCGGATCTTCTGGCAGAACTGCAGCAGCGGGGCGTTTCCCCGGAGGATTTTCAGCATCCCGAGTACCGACAGGTGTTTGTCTCCCTGAGCCAAAGCATTCCCGATGCCCAGGGCACGGCCATCGCCAGCCGATTGCTGTCACTGCCTGCGCCCACGGCAAACTGGGAGGATTGCCTGCAGTCATTTCTCGCGGTTTTACAGCGGCGAAGGTTGCGGAAGATAGAGGAAAAACTTTCCCTTTTGGAGAATGATAGAGAAGGTTTTGATGTCCGCATGGAGTTATATCAGTTAATTAAGGAGTATTTTGATATTTATCATGAACAGTCTTTCTAGCATTCCAGGAAAGAAAGGGGGTATTCATGTTGAACAAGAAGGAAGCAAGCACCGTGGCAGACAACATCCAAGCTGTTCACGAACTCATGGCGAGGGCGAAAAAGCGCGGCATGGTTACTTATCGCGAAATCATGGATAGTCTTCAAGATGTGGATCTTCTGCCTGAGCAGATTGATGAGATTTATGAAAGCTTCTCCGCCATGGGTGTTGACGTGATTCCCCATTCCAATTCTGAACACGATGATGAGCCTGGCGACCCAGTCGCAGATGATGTGGCTGACGAAGCAGACCAGGATGAATATGATCTGTCCGTGCCAGAGGGCATTGGGCTTGATGATCCTGTGCGCATGTATCTCAAAGAAATCGGCCGGGTTCCTCTGCTGACCGCGGAGGAAGAAGTGGAGCTGGCTAAACGCATTGAGCAGGGCGATCAGGAAGCCGCCCGCAAGCTGGCCGAGGCGAATTTGCGCCTGGTGGTGAGCATCGCCAAGCGCTATGTGGGCAGAGGTATGCAGCTGCTGGATCTGATCCAGGAAGGCAACCTAGGACTGATCAAAGCGGTGGAGAAGTTCGACTACCGCAAGGGGTTCAAATTCAGCACCTATGCCACCTGGTGGATCAGACAAGCCATTACCAGGTCCATTGCTGATCAAGCCAGAACCATCCGGATACCTGTCCACATGGTGGAGACCATCAACAAGCTGACCAGGGTTTCCCGGAATCTCCTGCAGGAACTGGGCAGAGCCCCTACCCCTGAGGAGATAGCGGAGGAAATGGACATGCCCCCAGAGAGGGTCCGGGAGATCATGAAAATTGCCCAGGAGCCCGTTTCCCTGGAGACACCCATTGGCGAAGAGGAAGACAGCCATTTAGGCGACTTCATCGAGGACCAGGAAGCCACTGCACCTGCCGAAGCGGCAGCCTTCACCATGCTCCAGGAACAGCTGGAGGAAGTGCTGGAATCCCTCACTCCCCGGGAACAGCAGGTCTTGAAGCTGCGTTTTGGTTTGGAGGATGGGCGGGGGCGTACTTTGGAAGAGGTTGGCCAGGTGTTCGGCGTAACCCGGGAGCGCATCCGCCAGATCGAAGCTAAGGCCCTGCGCAAACTGCGCCATCCCAGCCGCAGTAAGAAGCTGAAGGACTTTTTGGAGCAGTAGCCCGGCCCTTGACATGAAGCACCTGTTCCCATATAATTATTGCGTACCGGACCCCTAGCTCAGCGGTTAGAGCAGCGGACTCATAATCCGTTGGTCCTGGGTTCGAATCCCAGGGGGTCCACCATGCATCCTCAGCCGTCTCAGGTGATTGAGGCGGTGTCTTTGTTTTCAGGTTAGTGTAAGGTTTTAGT
>DGEY01000074.1:0-1494 GCA_002391385.1 Firmicutes bacterium UBA3914
TTACTGTACAATCCAAGTCTGGGCGCATTTTCAGGCCAAGAGACACAAAAAGGAGCGTTGCTCCTACTCAATCGAGTAGTTCTGCAACGCCCCCTTGGTGTATGTGCTCCTATAGGGCTGAAAGTGCGTGTTCGATTCTCCGCAGGGCTTCGCCGATCAGGCTTCTGGGGCAGCCGATGTTCATGCGCTGAAAGCCCAGGCCCGCGGAGCCAAAGGCGGAACCTTCGTTCAGAGCTAGACCCGCGTGCTGTACGAAGAACTGGTTCAGTTCTTCGTAGGGAAGGCCGAGCTCCCGGCAATCCAGCCAGAGGACATAGGTGCCCTCGGGCTTGTTAATCTTGATCTGCGGGGCAATCCGGCCCAGCTCCTGCCGGACGTAATTGCCGTTCTCCTCTAGGTAGGTTAGGAGGGAATCCAGCCAAGGGGCTCCGGATCTGTAGGCTGCTTCCGCGGCCACCAAGGCAAAGAAGCCTATGGCTCCCACGGAAAGGCGCTCCATGAGCTGGCAGATCTTGGCCCGGAGTTGCGGGTTGGGGATGATTCCGTTGGAGACGTAGAGCCCTGCGATGTTAAAGGTCTTGCTGGGGGCATTGAAGGTGACGGTCCGCTGGGCGATCTCCGGCGCCAGGGTGGCGAAGGGAATGTGCTTGGACCCGGCAAAGACCAGATCAGACCAGATCTCGTCGCTGAGCACCGTCACATCGTACTTGAGCACCAGTTCGGCCAGGGTTTCCAGTTCCTCTTTCGTCCAGACCCTGCCCACGGGATTGTGGGGGCTGCAGAGCATCATGGTCTTCACGCCGGAGCGGAAGAACTCCTCCAGCTCCTCGAAGTTCATAACATACCTGCCCCCCGATTCCACCAGGGGGTTTTCCACCACTTCCCGGCCGTTGCTGCGCAGAATGGCAAAGAACGGGGGATAAACAGGGGGCTGAATCACCACCCGCTCACCCGGTTCCGTGAGGGCCAGCACGGCAAAGGTCAGGCCGGCCACAACCCCCGGCGTATGGATCAGCCAGGCGGGATCAACATCCCAGCCGTGGCGGCTCTGGAGCCAGCCCAGGACAGCTTCATCGAAGCTGGCTGGCCTTTTTTCGTAACCGTAAATGCCGTGCTGGGCGCGCTGGGTCACCGCTTGGACCACTGCCTCGGGGGGCCGGAAGTCCATGTCTGCCACCCACATGGGCAGCAGATCCTCCCGGCCGAAGGACTCCAAAAGGCCATCCCACTTGACACAGCCGGTGCTGCGGCGCTCAACCACCTGGTCGAAGGGACACCCCATGCCTACACCTCCCGTGCAGCGCCTGTTTTTCTGGCTGCATCGGCCACCGCTTGGGCCACAGCCGGGACTACCCGGGAATCGAAGGGTGAAGGGATGATGCACTCAGCGGTCGGCTCTGGAATCAGGCCGGCAATGGCGTGGGCCGCCGCGATTTTCATGGCGCAGTTCAGCTCGGTGGCCCGTACATCCAGGGCGCCCCGGAAGATGCCGGG
>DGEY01000074.1:1761-9487 GCA_002391385.1 Firmicutes bacterium UBA3914
CTTAACCATCTCGGGGGTGACCACGTTGGCCACGGAGACGCCGATGAACACATCTGCGCCCCGCATGGCTTCCGCCAGGGTCTGCTTGATGCCCTCTGGATTGGTGGCCTGGGCAATCTCCTCCTGGCAAGGATTGTTGGCGGGATCGCCCGGGATCAACCTGCCGTGGCGGCCGCAGGGGATGATGTTTTTGTAGCCGTCTTCCAAGAGGGTGAGGACGATGGCCGCACCAGCGGCGCCGATTCCGTTCACCACGATCACCGCATCTTTATCCTTGCCCACAACCTTCAGGGCGTTGATCAGGCCGGCCAGGGTGACAACGGCCGTGCCGTGCTGGTCGTCGTGGAAGACGAACATGTTGGTCTCTTCCTTCAAGCGCCGCTCAATCTCGAAGCAGCGGGGGGCGGAGATGTCTTCTAGGTTTACCCCGGCGATGGTGGGTTCCAGGGATTTCACAATCTGCACGATTTCGTCCACATCCTGGGTGTTGAGGCAGAGGGGAATGGCATTGACATTGGCAAATTCCTTAAACAAAACCGCCTTGCCTTCCATAACCGGCAGCGCCGCCGCGGGGCCGATGTTGCCCAGGCCCAGAACCGCGGTGCCATCGGAAACCACGGCAATGGTGTTGCCCTTCCACGTGTAATCCCAGACTCGTTCGGGATTCTCTGCAATTTCCCGGCAGGGGGCAGCCACACCTGGGGAGTACGCTAGGCTGAGGTCAGCTGAGTTTTTAACCGTGGCTTTGCTGATAATTTCCACCTTGCCGCGCCACTCCTTGTGTTTTTCCAGCGCTTGTGCATATACGTTCATCGAGTCTCCTCCTTTTGTTTTGCGTCCTCTGCACGTCTCTACCAACTACATTCCACAATGAATGCTCCGTTCCTTAGGAGTGTGCTGTTAAGAGTGTGTAAAAATATGCGTCTTAAGCTTTTTGTTCTTGCAAACTAGGTTCGACTGCTCCCTGCTGGAGAAAACTGAGGAAGCCCTGCAAAAACTCCTCCCCCCGTTCCAGTTCTTCTTCACTGGGCGGTGCGCTGCCAAAGACGATTTGGTTCCGCAGCTTTTTGGCCCGCCGGAGTTTCTCTTCCGTTTGGCCATCTAGAACCAGATCCGCGGGTTCACCCCTGAGCACTTGGTGGAGGACCTGCCCCAAAGCCCGTTCAACCCCGATCCAGCTGCGCATAAAGGGGCCCAGGCCGCCAGTTTCCGAGAAGAAGGACAGGGTTTCGTAGGGAGTGCCGAAGGGGTCGGTGGCACCAACGGTGGTCCGGGCCCGATCGTAGGCGCCGTACAGATCGGGATTATTCACAAGCAGCTGGTCTACGATCTGCTGGGCCAGGGGTTCCGCCTGCGGGCTGAAGCGGCAGGTCTGCAGGATGGGGCGCAGGGCCGGCACAGAGTTGAGGCCGATGGTCTTCAGGAACTGGAACAGCACATCGGTGCGCCCGATGGAAAAGCGGCATTCGGGGCCCGGGAGTGCTCTGCGCTTCTGATCGGTGAGGTAGGAGGCGAGCTCATAGTGGTTGAAAAAGGGGTGCTGCTCAGCGTTGATCCTCCTTTTCACCGCGGTCTGCAGACGTTCCAGGGCCATCTCGCCCTCGTACATCAGCCCGTTGAGCTCATCCAGGATTGCGTACTCGTCCTGGGAGAGAAAACTTCCGGTGGATTTATAAACCAGATCGTGCTCCACCTCGGCCCAGGCATGCATCAAAACAGAGCCCACCTGCACCTCGATGACGTAGTTGGCCAGGTGCTGCTCTTCTGGGGGAAGGGATTCAGGTTTTAAGTAGAGGCGATAATGGCGGCCCACATAGCCTAAAAACTGCTTGGGATAGGCTCCGGGATGGCCTAAGGCCTCCGGGAAATCCTTCACACTGTCCACGTTGAAGTTGGAGCGGATAAACTGATCCACTTCTCTTTGGTCCTGGGGGAAAAACAGGGCGATGCGCACCCCAGCCAGGTCAACTATATCTTCATAGATCTCGGCAATACTCCGGTAGTTCTTTTCCTGCGCCCGGTCCTCAACCTTCGAGGCGAGACTATCCAGCCGTTTGGCCCTGGAGGTAACTAAAACCCGCAGGCCCTGCCGTTTCAGTGCACTTTCACACTGGTAGGCACAGACCTCCGCCAGGTGCTGAAAGTGACCAATCTTACCCCTGTAGTCTTCGAGGAACTCCTTAATTAAAGCCATGGCGCTCTCCTATCCGTCAGTATTTAACCTCCCATCACCAGAGGTTAAGCTGCCACAACACGAAAATCACGGCGAGCACGTCCAGGGTGAGCAGCACATAGTGAATTCTCTGCCCGAGGCTGCCTCCTTTCGCGGCCAGGAGGTAGATGGCGGTGAGAAGCATCACCGCGCCCAGCCCCACTAGAATCTTCGTGAGCACGAGCAGCACGTTAAGGGTAGAGGAAGGTTCTAAAACCACCATGGGCACATCGTATTCAGGATGGAGCGTGTTCAGCACTTCTGCCCCCAGCACAAGGGCGGTGAAAAAGAGCAGGATAAACAGGACCGCCAGCGCCTTGGGTAAAACCAGGGGTTTGTGCCTGGGGCGAATCCTGAACACCCCCCGGATCCAGGCAATGAGCGTGCCCAGCATGAACAGGCAGGAGCCGGCCACAAGGGTGGTTAAAAAGGCTGGCGTCTGATACCAAGGCGTGCGCAGCCAGGCCCCTGGACCCGGCAGCAGAATGCGCACCGCTCTGCCGTCGTCGAACACAAAGGCGATCTTAGCGTCCCCGTGCAGCTCCTGGAACAGCCCGGGGGCGATTTCCCCGAAGCGCTGGACCGCTCCGCCCGCCTGCAGCAGGAGATAGCCCTGGGAATCCACATCCACAGTGAGGGGCTGCGCCAGGCGCACCACCGATTCCACTCCGGTGAAATTGGAGCGGGAGCTGTGGTACACCCCCCGGTAGTTGGCTTCCGTGCCCTCGGTGATGGGGCGCGGCTGGGGCCCTGCCCCTTCTGCCGGGGGGAAATAGCGGTCCAGGAAGGCCTTGAGGACCAGACCCCGCAGCTCGCTGCCTGCCGGGGAGTTGTACACCACATACAGGCCCACATCTTCCTCGGGGAGGAAGTAGAGGCCGCTGCTGAACAGGAAGGTATCGCCGCCGTGGCCTAAAATTCTGCGGCCGTTGTACTCCGCTTCCATGAGGCCGTAGGTCATCCCAGGGAGCTCGGGATGCGCGGCAAACTGCCGGCTCAGCATGGTCCGCATGGTCTCTTCAGCTAAAAGGCGCTCCGGGCCCTCGTCCTCTGCGGACTGCTCCGGGCTTGGTCCGGGCAGCTCGCCTAAACTGAGCAAGGCCAAAAGCAGCCGGGCCATATCTAGGCTGCTGGTGGTTAAGCCCCCGGCGGGGTAGTTTTGCACATACTCGAAGCCGCCGGCTATGTAGCGCCCGGCTTCATAGCGGTAACCCCGGCTCAGGCGGGCCGCCAGGTCCCCGGGGAGCTCCTGCCGGAAGGTGGTGGAGGTGAGGCCCAAGGGAGTCAAGAGCTGCTCCTGGGCGTAGGCGGCAAAGGGCTGGCCGCTCACCCGTTCCACAATATAGGCGGCAAGGGCTGTGCCGTAATTGGAATAGGCCATGATCGATCCGGGCGTAAAGACCCTGGCGGGGAGATGTTCCTTCACATACTGCCCCAAGGGCTTGAGCAGTTCCGGATCTGCCACAATCGTCCAGGCCACCTCGTCCTCAAAACCTGCCGTATGGGTCATGAGGTGGTGGAGGGTGATGGGGGGAACGTCCTTGGTGGAAGTGGTGCGCGGGGGGATGGTGAAGTCCAGGTAGGTATTGACATCGGCATAGAGGTCCAGCTTCCCCTGTTCCACCAGCTGCATCACGGCCAGCCAGACCAGGATTTTGGAAATGGAACCTGGCCGGTGGACCGTGATCCCGGGCTCCATGGGGATCTCCTCTGCCAAGTCGGCGAAACCGTAGCCTTTGGCCAACACAATCTCGCCCTGGGCAACCACCACAACCTCGGCGCCGGGGATCTTGTTCTGCCTGAGCTGAACGGAAAACACTCCGTCAAAGAACGCTTCCAAGGCCGCTGGATCCTGCACGCTGCTGCTTTGGGCAGAAGCGGCAGAGACCGCCATAAGTAGTGCAAGGATAACCACTGGTGCGCAGCACTTTTTCATCTGTCCCACCCCACGAGGAAGTTACTAGCTTCACCTCCAGACTTCTCCACGGTGAGATGGGGTTCCTCCCGCCGCCCCACAATTTGTGAACGCCGCCTAGCTGAGCAAACCGCAGCGTTTGGCCACCCACACCTTGAGGGCAAAGCGGGCGGCAAACAGCAGCAGCATGGGAATGGGGTAGAACCACTCCGCGTAGCTGAACAGGCCTGCCCCCTTCACCACCTGGCTGAAACCGGTGGCCAGAAGAGCCCAGCCCAGCAAATACAGGTAACCCAGGGGTTCGTTGGAGCGGGGCCAGAAGTGGAGGAAAAAGACCGCGATGAAGGTCCAGACGATGTAGGAGAGCAGCGGATTGCTTCCGGCTTGGATCAGGCCCACGTTGTGGAAGGCAGTGATCCCCAGGCCGCCGGTGATCAGGCCTTCCAGATACTCCAGGAGCCCGCCCAAAACTGCTCCGTAGGGCAGCAGCAGGCGCAGGTTGTCCCGGGGTACAGTGAGGAGCACAAATCCGCCCACGAGCAGGAGTAAAACGGGATAGATTAAGGCTTGGGCAGTCACGGGGCACCATTCCTTTCCATAGTGTCAAGGAATAGTATAACCACCCTTACTGTCCAGATTACTGCAGGCAAAAAGAAAGGGTGACCGGCCCCGGGCAAAAGGAGTCTCTGCCTTTTGCCAGAATTACTGACGAGAGGTGATAGTTGTGTTCAGGTTTACAACCAAGGACGTCTGGATTGGCAGCAGGGTAAGGCAGTTTAAGATGGTTGATCATCCCGGAGCCGCGGCCACCTTGGTGGTCAAGGACGGGCAGGTGCTCCTGGTGGAACAGTACCGGCCCGCAGCGGGGCGCAAGATGCTGGAGATCCCCGCGGGGACCATTGACCGCAGCGAGCCGCCCCTGGAATGCGCGCGCCGGGAGCTCCAGGAGGAGACGGGCTACAGTGCCGAAGACTGGGAGTCCCTGGGGCATATTTATCCCACCCCCGGCTACACCAACGAGGTTTTACACCTTTTCTACGCCAGCGGGCTCACCAAGGGAGAGCAGCATCTAGACCCCGGGGAAGATATCAACGTGCGCTGGATTCCCCTGGAAAAGGTGGAGGAGATGATCGACCAGGGTGAGATCAACGACGCCAAAACCATCATTGCCGTTTTCAAGTACCTCAGAAACCTCAGGAAGCAGGGTTAAGACTCGCCCTCCAGGGGCGCCCCGATGTCCCGCCAGAACCCGGTGATCCGGTGGGCTTTGATGGGGACGCCATCGGCAGCCATCTGCGCCACCGCCGCGGAGAGTTCATATTCACCCCGGGGCGAAGGGCGCAGGTTTTTCAGATAGTGGAAGACCTGGGGCAGGAAGATATAAACCCCGCCGTTGTTCCAGTTGGTTTGGGACGTGCCCGGCGGGGGTTTTTCCACCAGGCGTTCCACAAAACCTCCCGCGCCCAGATACACCGCGGCGCCGTGGGTGGGATCATCCATCCAGTTGATGGAGCTGACCATGGTGCCGTGCTCATTGAACAGCTGGGCCATGGCCCGGTAGTTCTCCGGGGCGATGGCGATATCTCCGTAGGAGACAAAAAAGGGTTCTCCCTGCACAAACTGCTCCGCCTGGAGCAGGGCGGCTCCCGTTCCATACCTAGCCAGGTCCTGCTGGAGATAGGTGATCTGCACGCCCAGGGAGCTGCCGTCCTGATACCGGGCCTGGATCAGCTCACCTAAATGGCCGATGACCACGGCCAAGCGGTCCACGCCCGCCTCCCTCATCCCTAGAATTATATGCTCCAGGCACGGTTTCTTGCCCACGGGCAGCAGCGCTTTGGGCACCTTGGCCCCCAGCGCGCCCAGCCTAGTGCCTTTCCCAGCCGCCAGGATTACGCCCCGCACTTAGCTGCCTCCTTTGCCCAGGGGCAGCTGCAGTGTGCTGTCCTCCCGGATCACCTGCAGCAGCTGCTGGGCTTGGGCTGGTTTGGTGGTTTCCCAGGCCAGGCGCAGGATGGGTTCTGTGCCGGAGAAGCGGATGGAAAACCAGCAGTCATTGGTGAAGTAGAACTTGACTCCATCGAGATAGGAGACCCTGTGGATCTTCCAGGGAAAGGCGGGGATGTAGCGGTCCGCGAGCAGAGTCTTTTCCAGGCGGCTGCGCTCTTCTTGCCGGTACCCCAGGTTGAGCTCCCCGAAGTGCAGCGTCCCGTATTTTTCATCGATCTCCTTCAGCAGCTGGCTGAGGGTCTTTTTGGTCTTGGCCAGCATTTCCACGGCCAGCAGCGCGGCTAAAATGCCATCTTTACCGTTGACATGGCCCCGGATTTTCAGCCCACCGCTGCTTTCTCCCCCCAGCAGCAGGTCTTCTTCGTCCATTTTTTGGGTGATATATTTGAAACCCACGGGCACTTCATAGGCCGGTTCGCCGAAGGAGTGGGCAATGCGGTCCAATACGTGGGTTGTGGTGATGTTGCGCACCACGCCGCCCCGTTCCTTGCGGTACTGCTTGAGGTAGTAGTACAAAAGCTTGAGGATCTCGTTGGCGGTGATGTAATTCCCCTTTTCATCGTAGAGGCCGATGCGGTCTGAGTCCCCGTCGGTGGCGATGCCGATGTGGTAGTGCCCCTGCTTCATGAGGTATTCCATATCCTGGAGTGCTTCCCGGGAGGGAGAGGGAGCCCGCTGGCCGAACATGGTATCCCGCTCGGCGTTGATCAGATCAACCGAACAGCGCAGGGAAGCCAGGCACATGGCCATGATGTCCTTGGCCACTCCGAACATGGGGTTAAACAGTACATTGAGGTTGAGCTGCTGCACCGCCGGGACATCGATCTGGGCCAGGAGGGAATCGATGTAGGCGTTCTTGTTGGAGTAGAGCACGATTTTCCCCTGGTCCAGGGCGTCGAAGAAGGTGAGGGGGGGTGCCTCCAGGGGAGGGATGAGCTGGCAGAGCTCCTCCAGGCGGTTGGTCACCTCCACCGGGGCATCTTTGCCCCCTTCCACGATCACTTTGATGCCGTTGTATTCGGAGGGGTTGTGGGAGGCGGTGACCATCAGCCCCATGGCGAGTTTCTCCTGCTCCACCGCGTACATGAGCATGGGAGTGGGCACCACCGGTTCAATGAACCAGACGGGGATGCCGTTGTGCACCAGGATCTCCGCGATGGCCCTGGAAAAACGGCCCGAGAGAAAGCGCAGGTCATGGCCGATCACCACCGGTTTGTGGTCCTGTTTGTTTTCCTGGAGATAGAGCGCCGCGGCCTGGGCCACCCTGCGCACGTTGCTGAAGGTAAACCCATCGCCAATGATGGCCCGCCAGCCGCCGGTCCCGAACTTGATCACCTGCTTCACGACCTTTCACCAAAGCTGCTTTGAGTATTCGCTTTGGGGTGCTAAGCTTCCTGTTGGAAATTGACCACTGGCTCCGGCCCCCTTGGGACAGAACAGGTATGTGCAGTAGCTGTGGTTGTTTCGATGCTAGTGGGAACATGTGCTGGGGAAAGGATCTGAACCCCAGAAAAAAAGGCTGCCGCAGCAGCCTTGTTTCATTCTTGGGCAGCGTCACCGGACCACAATCACCTCGCCGGCCAGAGCAG
>DGEY01000076.1:0-3331 GCA_002391385.1 Firmicutes bacterium UBA3914
ATGATCCCCTCAGTGCGCCCAACACCACCATCCCCTATTCCGTGTCCAAGAACTACAATCTGCTGTGGCCGGACCAGGAGTCCATAGAGGTGCGGGTATTCCAGACCCTCAATCCCCACACCAATTCTTTGGCAGAAGCGTATTTCACCGGGATTTCAGCGGTTATTGAGGACATCCCCCCGTCTCCAACGGGAATACCGCATCCCATCCGCATCGACTTCAGCATCAACACAGACCAGATGATCGAACTGCGGGCCCAACTCCCCACCACCGGACAGTCCCTGATCGTCCGGGCCAACACCAACGAACTCCGCCTGGAGGATCCGGAGGAGTTCAAAAAACTAAAAGACCAGGTTGATGATCTTTGGTAAGAACAGCAAAAGGAGCACCTTAGCCTCTACGAGGCGGTGCTCCTTTAATATTCAGACCGATGTGGAGGTTCTTCCCTGGGAAGCAGCCGCTGGGCCCCGTCGCTTCTAGTCACGTAGCGCCCTTTTGGGGAATCGCTTCACGTTTCTAGCTGGGAACCTCTATCTCCAAAAGCGGAGCATTCTGCTGCGCGCCGTAAAGATCCCCTGCCGAAGGGTGATCCGAGGGTACGTGTTTGAGAATGGACATCTTGATCCCCTGGCAGTCGTCGACGAACCAGATGCCCAAGACGCTTTCCACGGGAAGTTTGTACAGCTCAGCCAAGAGCTCCTTGGTCAAAACACCTGAGGCCTTCACCGCCTCGTAGTTCTCCCTCTGAGCGAAGAACACATCCAGAGTGGTGACAAAGGGCGAAGCATTCTTGCTGCGGATCACGGTAGCCAGGTCCTTGAGCTTCACTGCGCCCTCCCTCCCTTCGCTGCAATGGTCTCAATGGTGGTGCGGAAAGGCTCCTTAGGATCATCCAGGGGCCAGGCATGCCAGATGCTGAATTCATACACTTCACCCACGGGCACCGCCCGCCCCGGAGAGAAGGGGATGGCGATGTTTCCGGCGGTACTCAGCCTCCCGGGGAAACCGTGGTGGGAGATGGTTGAACTGGCAAAGGAGCAAACGCTGTCCGCCAGCTTCTGAGTTTCCGCGACCACATCAATGAGCACGCAGATCTCGTGACCCTGCACATAGGGCGTGGGCTCGAAGGGCCCCAACACCGCATCTTTACCGTAAACCTTGAAGTTCAGGGCATAGCTGTCTTCTGCTAAGTAGGAGAAATAGTCCTCAACGATGTCCCTGCTTTCCTCGAGGATCAGTTCCACATTCGCCACTACCTGGGGATCCCGCATCCCGGCAATGCAGATGCTGCGGTAGCCGGTTTTGGCTGCGCCCTCCAGCTTTACGGTGTAGGCAGGCGCCTCGATCCACCTGGCTCCGCTCACCCGCACTGTCACTTCATCCAGCTGCGTATACACAGCTTGGCTGATATCCAGATCCCCACCCGGGTTAGCCTCTCGATTGGGATCACTGCGCTCGTAGAAGGCGTGCCCGGTGACGCTTTCTGGTGTACAGCGGCGCTTGGGGTTAGTGGGGCGCACGTCGAAGTGATCCTCCCGAATTATCCCCAACAGTCCGTCATTCCCGCTGCCGGGGGTGGCCGCCAAGGCCCCATCTTCCATCACTTTCCCAAAATGCATGGCCAGTCCCTTGTCAAAACCGTGGAGCAGAGGGATGGCCGCGTACAGCCCCACATCCAGGGACCGCCCGGCGATTACTCCGTCCAGATCTGGGTTCTGCTCCCACAGATCCATGATCACTTCCGGGCCCACCTGGGCCACAATGCGCTCCGCCTGAAGCACGCTCTCTGCACTCAAGTTTTCCTCCAGCGCCGGATGGGGCACAATCCGCCGCGCCCTTTTTCCCTGCTTCAAACCG
The DNA here is from genome assembly GCA_002391385.1 of Firmicutes bacterium UBA3914. Taxonomy (GTDB): domain Bacteria; phylum Bacillota; class Limnochordia; order Darwinibacteriales; family Darwinibacteriaceae; genus DTU010. The sequence continues at coordinate 1,858 of DGEY01000076.1, forward strand.
GACAGCAGATAATCCTTGGCGATCTCGCTCCATACTACCCCCAGCTTCAGCGATAGGCTGTGTTGAGAGCAGATATCCTCGATCAGGTCCAGAACCAACCTGGTGGTGCTATCCGCACCACAGCCTCCAGCTGAAATGATGAAGGGCACTCCATTAGCCTTGGCGATGGTGATGATCAGCTCCAAGTCCCTGCGCAGCGCTTCCTCCGCCATGACGGGCTTGGCGGCACCCAGGTAATAGGGCCCTGCATCAGTGGTTGTGCCCTGGGCGATGACAAAATCCAAGTCGTAGTCCATGGCCCGCTCTAGCGATTCCTTGTCTACCCCGTGGCCCATGAATGATGTGGCTGAGAAGATCCTCAGCTCCTTTTTCCGCAACATGCCGTACTCCTTCCTCTAGTCCATTAACTCCGCCAGCTCTTGGGCGATCTGCGCAAGGTCTTTCCCCTTGGTGAACTCCAGGCAGGTTCCCGTGGGGTAACGGGTCTTTTCGATCCAGCGGGGCGGAATCTGCGCAGCACCCACGCTAGCCCCCAGCAGCGCCCCCACTATGGCTCCGATGGTATCCGCATCACGGCCGAAGTTCCCGCTGTAGATCACTCCCCGGCGGAAATCGCCTTGGCTCAAACGGAAGAGGGCAAAGGCCTGGGAGACAGCTTCGGGAACAGCTGCCTTGTAGGTGGTCCACAGCTCCGTGTGGAGGGGAACCCAGCACTCCTCCAAGGTTTCGTACTGGTCAACGATGGCCATGGCCTTACTGAAGGTGTAGTAGAACCAGGAGTCACCCGGGATTACGCTCTTCGCAGCGGCGATCACATCGTCGACACCTCCGCCAACCATGGCGCAGGCTACTCCCACGGCGACAGCCTGGGCACCCCAAACACCATCCCGGAAGTGGCTCACCTCCGCATCGATCTGGGCAAAGCGGGCCGCCTTCTCCAAATCTCCGGCACAGACGATGCCGATGGGCGCCGCCCGCATGGCCGCTCCGTCACTGTGGTGGTAAGCGTTGTACATCCCGGTATAGGGGGGCTTCAGGCCCCTTTTCAAGTTAACCACTGCCTCGATCTCGCTGGAACCGCCTCGGTGGAAATCCTCCTGGTAGAGGATGTATTTCTCCCAGGCCGCCACCACAGCTTCTGTGGAGAACTGTCCCCCGCAGTCAATTAAGGCCTGAGCCGTGAGCAGAGCAAATTCCGTATCATCTGTACTCCAGGAGGCCTCTGCGGTGAAATCCATGGTGATGCCAAAGCGCTGGTGATTGGCTTCTGTCCGGGAAGCATCGCCGAAGGAATCACCAATAGCCAGTCCCGCCAATGCTCCAAAAGCCTTATCAACCTTTCTCCGTTCGTCCATCATGGTAATCACTCTTTCGTTGAAATGCTGTCAAATCTCTCTGCTTGAAGCAAAGTGCGTCGGGCGAGCTGATCAAAACTGGAATTATCAAAGCCCTGCAGGCTCGTGCGGATTCGATT
>DGEY01000076.1:3537-4325 GCA_002391385.1 Firmicutes bacterium UBA3914
AACAGCAGGGCTGCGGTTACCAGGGCAGCGTTGTTGATGGTGTGCACCCAGTGGTAACGCCCGTAGCGCTCGCTGATCTTGTCCATGGCTGATTCGAAGCTGTGCCCGCCGGCATCATAGAGGCTGAGAGTAAAGCGGATGGCCTCGCTCAGGCGGCTCTTGGCGGGAATAAAACTTAAACCCACCTGGATGATGTCCCGGATCTCCGTGAGCGTAAAGCTTGCCGCGATCATGGCCGCCACAAACATCTCCCCGTAAATCCCGTTTTTGGTGTGGCTAATTATCGCATCACGGTAGGCCAGCTCCGCGGCGAGCCGGGGATTACCCGGGGCAATCCAACCCCAGAGATCAGCCCGGATTTGGGCGCCGATCCATTCCCGGTAGGGGTTGCGAAAACGCGCCGTTTCAGGGGGTTCTAGCAGCCTCAAGGCGTTGAGGTAGGCCACCCGCTCCGCCGTGAACACCTGCAGCACGGGGAGGGTGGTCAGCCAGGTCTGCAGCACATCCTCTGGCGTAAACCCCGGACCAAACTGTTCCGCCACATGGAGGTTGAGCATGGAGTAGTTAAGGTCATCATCCTCCGGCATACACACAATGTTCTCTTTGAGGGCCTCCACGTAAGACCTATGCCATGTGTATTCCCGGAACACTTCCTCGGGCACGCCCTGGGCGGTGAAATAGTCGCTGAGGGGCCAGCGCCCGCTGGCTTCCAAGAGCGTGCGAATCCAGCTGCGGGGCTTACCTTCCACGGGTTTGCCCAAAAGGCAACCCGCGGCCCGGCCCAGCCA
>DGEY01000076.1:4627-5177 GCA_002391385.1 Firmicutes bacterium UBA3914
GGCCAGGACAGGCAGCCAGCCGGCAAAGGCGGGATGATCGTGTGCGCTCCCCGCTCCGCAGAGGGCTCCCACCACCGCGGCGAGGCTGTCGGCAAGCTTGGGAAAGGCCAGGGCATACATGATGCCGCGCTCCAAATCACAGTCCACTAAAGCAGTAATGGCAAAGGCCAAGGCCAGCACCTCCGGTGCCGCCCCACCGTAACTATATTCCTTGTTGATCAGGCGATCTAGCTTGGGAATGAGGTCAAAAGCACTGCCAGCTGACTCAATCGCCATCTCCCAGGCCTCGGCCGCAGTCCTGGCGGCCCACGAGTTCCCAGGCAGCACCGCGCGAGCCAGTTCCACAGCTTGTTTGAGCCCACTGCCTCCGCAGAGGGCTCCCACGGCCACAGCTAAGGCTTGCGCTGCCCAGAGGCCGTCCCTGGAATTGGTCACCTGTGCATCCAGCTCCACTTGCTGCAAGATTTTCTCCCTGTTCCCCTGCCAGACCACTCCGATGGGAATAGCCCTCAGACAGGCGCTGTCGTCGAAATAATGGGCGTTATCGCTG
>DGEY01000057.1:0-6518 GCA_002391385.1 Firmicutes bacterium UBA3914
GCCATCCTCGAGAATTTGTTAATGGCTCTCCTATTTTTCCAGAAAACCATTTTTACACCATTATACGGACTCATCTCTTTCCGCGCCTTGGAGGATTTACCGGAGTTGTCTGGAAGATCTTAACCAAAAAAATAACGAAAGGGGTTTGCCCATGCGTACGCAGAACCAAGATCCACGGGTCAGCGTTGAAACTCTAGAAAGGTTTATGTATGATGTGTTGACCAAAGTTGGAGTCCCGCCTGAGGATGCCAAGATCGTGACCGATGTGCTGATCACAGCGGACAAATTTGGCATTGATTCCCACGGGATCAGCCGGCTGAAGCCCATCTATGTCACCCGCATTCGCGACGGGATCCTCAATCCGGTAACTAAGATCGATGTGGTGCGGGAAGGGCCCACCACCGCTGTTCTCGACGGCAATCATGGCATGGGGCATGTTATCGGTGTGCGGGCCATGGAACTGGCCATTAAAAAAGCCCGTGAGTACGGGATGGGTATGGTGGCCGTACGCAACTCCAGTCACTACGGCATCGCCGGGTACTATACCAACATGGCGGCAGATGCTGGCATGATCGGCATCAGCGGCACCAATGCCCGTCCATCCATCGCCCCCACCTTTGGCGTGGAGCCCATGCTGGGCACCAACCCCTTGACCTTCAGCATGCCCACGGACGAGGAGTTCCACTTCTTCCTGGACTGCGCCACTTCCATGGCCCAGCGGGGCAAAATTGAGGTCTATGCCCGCCGCGATCAGGAGATCCCCGCAGGCTGGGTCATTGACAACGAAGGCAAGATCCGCACCGACACCCACCAGGTCCTCAAAGACCTGCCCGCGGGCAAGGCGGCCCTGACGCCCTTAGGCGGCGTTTTGGAGGAAACGGGCAGCCACAAGGGTTACGGCTACGCCACGGTGGTGGAAATCTTGTCCGCTTCGCTCCAGGGAGGCGCCTTCCTCCACGCCCTTTCCGGTATGCGGGATGGCAAGAAGGTGCCCCACGCGCTGGGTCACTTCTTCATCGCCATCAACATTGAGGCCTTTACCAGCCTGGACGAGTTCAAAAAGACCACAGGGGACATCCTGCGGGCCCTGCGGGCGTCCAAGAAGGCTCCCGGCCGCGAGCGCATCTACACAGCTGGCGAGAAGGAATATCTGGTCTGCCAGGAGCGCATGGCCCACGGAGTGCCCATTAATGAAAGCCTGCAGAAGGAAATCAAGGAACTTGTGGAAGAACTCGATCTGGACTACGATTTCCCGTTCTAGCACCTGCGCCCCCGGCCGGGGCCAGTTTAGGCGCTTTTTAATCTGATTTTAATGTGGCTCAAATTGGGCTTAAAGTCCCTCCCAGTACAATCAAGCCATCAAGATTACAGGAGGGAGCAAACAGATGGAAATGGAAAGACTGGAAAAGATTGAAAAGCTGCGGGAACGGGCACAAGTAACCTATGACGAGGCCAGGGAAGCCTTGGAACAGGCCGGCGGAGACCTGCTGGACGCCCTGATCCTCCTGGAAAAACACGGTAAGGTCCCTCCCCCGCAGGGAGGCGGCTACTACCGCAGTGAAGGCAGCACCGGCGGGCCGGAACTCGGCGGTCCCCAGCAGGAAGAGCGCTCCCGGGATCAGCGGAGCAGCCAGGCTACGAACAATTTCAAGGAAGCGCTGGAGAAATTCTGGAACTTCTTCAGCGGCCTGCTCAAGAAGGGCAACACCACCAGCTTCGAGATCCTCAAGGACAAAGAGCACGTGGCCAGTTTCCCCGTGACGGTCTTGGCCCTGCTGCTGCTGTTTGCACCCTGGGTCACCCTGCCCTTGATCATCATCGGCCTGTTCTTGGGCTTCCACTACCAGTTTGTGCGCAACGACAACTAAGCTTTGGGGGGAGCACCGGTCATGAAACCCAAGATTCTGATCATCGAGGACGAGGAGAAGTTCGCCCGTTTCTTGGAGATGGAGCTCACCTACGAAGGGTATGAGGTGAGCAAAGCCCATCACGGACGCACTGGCCTGGAGATGGCGGAATCTGGCGACTATGACCTGGTGCTCCTGGACGTGATGCTGCCGGGTTTGAGCGGGATGGAGGTGCTGCGCCGCTTAAGGCGCACATCCTCCGTTCCTGTGATCATGGTCACCGCCCGGGACAGCGTCATGGACAAGGTTTCCGGGCTGGATACGGGGGCCGATGACTACATCACCAAGCCCTTTGCCATTGAAGAGCTCTTAGCCCGCATCCGCAATGTGCTGCGTAAGGCGGGCCCCCGCGCGGAAGGGAAGGTGCTGCGGTCCGGGGAGGTGGTTCTCGATCCCTGGAGCCGCCGGGTCACCGTGGGAGGCGTGCCTGTGGAGCTGACTAAGCGGGAATTTGACCTGCTCCAGTACCTCCTGGAGAACAAGGGGATCGTCCTTTCCCGGGAGACCATCCTGGAAAGGGTCTGGGGGTACGACTTTGAAGGAGAAACCAACGCCGTGGATGTGTACATCCGCTTTCTGCGCAGCAAGATCGATGAAGCTTTCGGCCTGAAGCTGATCTCCACGGTGCGGGGCGTGGGATATGTGATCCGCGATGAAAACTAAGCAGGAAACAATTCACACCATCGGGTTTTCCCTGGTTTCCAAACTCAATATCCAGCTCTGGTTTCGCTTGGTGGGCACGTTTATCATGCTCAACGTGGTCTTTTTGGCCGCGAGCGCGGTAACCCTTGGCGTTTTGGGGGAGCGGCAGGCGGCTTTGGCCGTTCGGCAGCTGGAGGCCCACGGCCTGCCTGCCTTGGCGGAAAGCGCCTGGCTGTCCAGCCAGGGTTTGGAGATAAAGCCTCTGGATGAACCCTCCCAGGGAATCCTTTTGCCGGGGGAACTGCAGCGCATTTTCCCCGCGGAAACCAGAACCGCCCGGCGCCTGGTGCGGCTGCCCCACGATGAAGAGGTACCCCTTTTCAACGTTTTGGATAATCTCCAGTACCAGCTGGACCTGGAAGTGGATGGCCTGCCTGTGGCCATCATCATTCACTTTTCTTCGGCGATTTGGGTGCTGAAGACAGTGTTCCTGGTGCTTTTGGTGTGGCAGCTGGTCACCGCCATCCGCACCCTGGCTTCCCGGGCCGAGTTGATCAGGCGTGTGCTCAAGCCCATCTCAGACCTGGCCCGGCAGACCCAAACCCTCTCCCGGGAACAGCGGCCCCTGTCCATTGCGGAGATGCAGGCCCTCGCGGGCACGCTGGATGAGATCGATGCTGCCCGGCTGGATACGCGCCTGGATGTGGAGGGCACCCAAGATGAGCTCAAGGGGCTGGCCACCGCCATCAACAGCTTGCTGGACCGGATCAACGAATCCTACCGCCTGCAGGCCCGCTTTGTTTCCGATGCCTCCCATGAACTGCGCACGCCCATTGCCGCCATCCAGGGCTATGTGAACCTTCTGGACCGCTGGGGCAAACACGATCCAGAAGCGCTGCAGGAATCCATCGATGCCCTTAAAGAAGAAGCGGCCAACATGAAGGAGCTCGTGGAGAAGCTGCTCTTTTTGGCCCGGGGGGACAACCAGACCATGCAGGTGCACTTAGAGCATTTTGACCTCGCGGATCTGGCGGAGACCCTCTACCGGGAGACGGAGATGATCGACGGGGGGCACGAGTTCAGCCTGGAAGCGGAGCCCGCGCCGGTGCGGGCAGATCAGGGCCTGGTCAAGCAGGCCTGCCGCATTTTGATCGACAACGCCATTAAGTACACTCCCGCGGGCGGCAGGATCCGCCTGATGGTGAGCTCCGGGGAAGAACATGTACGTTTTACCGTGCAGGATTCGGGCATCGGTATCCCCGCAGAGGACCTGCCCCACATTTTCGAACGCTTCTACCGGGCGGACGATTCCCGGGCTAGAGCCACCGGCGGGACCGGTCTGGGCTTGTCCATCGCCAAGTGGATCGCGGAACGGCACGGAGGTCATCTGGAAGTTCTCAGCCGGGAGGATTTCGGCACCAAAATCTCCCTGGTCCTGCCCAGGAGCGAACCTCAGCTAGAAGTCGTCCCCGGCATTGGGGATTAGGAACTCCTCCATGTCCTGGTCGATGGTGGTGCTGTCCCCCGGAACCAGGGTGATCAGCCCCTCCTGCTCCAGGAGGTTAACCACGTTATACAGGGAGCTGCGCTCTTCTTCGGAGAGGCTGTTGACAAAGGCGTTGATCTCTTCCTGCGGTGCGTTGCGCACAAAGCGCGCCCCAGCGTATTTCAGGTAGTACTCCGCCATGGCCAAGCTCCTTTCTCGCCGTTAGTTACCTCAAACTTATCTTTGCTTACTCCCCCAGAAAAAAACCGGGGGATTTTTTGATCACCCGGTTGACAGATTTCCCCCAACTGTGTATAGTGTATATGAACGGTATTGGGGGTGGTTGTCATTGATATAATCATCACCAACACTGGGGAAGTGCCCATTTACCAGCAGATTGTGGACCAGATCAAAGGCGCTGTCCTCAGGGGAGACCTAGCCGCCGACCAACCGCTGCCCTCCATCCGCCTGCTCGCCAAAGAGCTGCAGATCAGCGTGATCACCACCAAAAGGGCCTATGAAGAGCTGGAAAAGGATGGCTTGATCTACACCATCCCCGGTAAGGGCTCCTTTGTGGCCGGTTTTGATGAGGGCCGGCTGCGGGAGTCCAAGGAGCAGCTGGTGGAAGAGAAGCTGAAAGAGGCCCTGAGCACCGCGGAACTCTTGGGCGTGGGCCGGGCGGAGCTGCGCAGGATTATCGAACGCCTATTGGAGGATGGGAAATGAAACCGATTCTCGAGTTGAACAATGTGAGTAAGCGCTACCCTGGGTTTACCCTGGAAGGGGTGAGTTTTTCCCTGGATCCGGGGTACATCATGGGCTTTATCGGCCCCAACGGTGCCGGAAAGACCACCACCATCAAGCTGATCATGAATCTGATCCGCCTGGACGGGGGTGAAATCAAAGTCTTCGGCCTGGATTCCCGCCGCCACGAGCAGGAGATCAAGCAGCGCATCGGCTTTGTCTACGACCGGGCTCCCTTTTACGAAAACCTGACCATGGCCGAGATGACCAGGCTCATCGCGCCCGCCTACAGGAACTGGGACTGGGAGGCCTACCGGAAGTACACGTCCCTGTTCGAACTGCCGGAACGCAAGAAGCTCTCCGCCTTTTCCCGGGGGATGAAGATGAAATACGCCTTGGTGGTGGCCCTCTCCCACCGGGCGGAGTTGTTGATCATGGATGAGCCCACCTCGGGCCTGGACCCGGTGATCCGCCGGGAGTTTCTGGATGTTCTCCGGGATGTGATCCAGGATGAAAGCCGTGCGGTGCTCTTCTCTTCCCACATCACCTCCGACCTGGACCAGATTGCCGATTTTGTCACCCTCATCGGCGGAGGACGCATCCTCTTCAGCAAATCCAAGGAAGAGCTGCTGGAGGAATATGCGCTGGTTAACGGGGAGAGGTCGCTTCTGGACAGTGGGTTGAGACAGTATGTCGTGGGCCTGAAAGAAAGCCAGTTCGGCTTTGAGGGCTTGGTTACGAATAAGGAAGAGGTGCAGCGGCTCGCGGAGGGCCGGGCTGTGTTGACCCGGCCGAACTTGGAGGAGATCATGCTCTACTGCTTAAGGGGGAAAGCCAATGGTCAATTTGGTGCTTAAGGAGCTCTTGGTGCAGAAACGGATGCTGGGCATGGCGCTGATCTACATCCTCCTTTTCAGCTTCGCCATGAGCAGCCTGGGGGAGAAGCTGCCCCTGGCCATTATCAGCGCTGTTGGCTACATGTTCGTCATGTACGGCGGAGCGTGGGATGTAAAGGCCGATGCTGACAGGCTCTGGAACAGCCTGCCCATTCCCAAATGGAAGATCGTGGCCGCCAAATACCTGGCTGTCTTGATCTACGTAGCGGCAGTGGCTGTTCTTACCTGGGTGACCCTACCGGTGCTGTCCAGGGTTGGCTCGGCGACGATACCGTCAGTGGTCCGGGTGGATCATGCAGCTGCGGCCGCCGCCGTTGTGGTGGGGCTGGCCAGCTTGTACCTGCCCATCTACTTCGCCCTGGGCTACATGAAGGCGCGGATCCTCAATCTGCTGATCTTCGTGGGCTCCTTCGCCCTGGCCTCGTTGCTGCAGAGCGCTTTGGGCAGACAGCCCGCTTGGCAGGCCTGGGTGGAAGGCTTGGGGCCAGCTGCCCTTGGGGCGCTGGCGGCCGGGTGCGTCCTCGCCGTTGCCAGCTTGTCGTTTCTCGTTTCCTGGCGGCTCTACGCCCGCCGGGAGTTCTAACAAGCCAAATTCCTCCACCTCCTCTGCAGGGAAAACCCGGTTGGCTGCTAATACTTCTTTAGCGGGAAATCTGCAGAGGAGGTGCTTTTTGTGTTTACTCCCTTCGAACTAAAGAGCATAACCATCCCCAATCGCATTGTCATGCCGCCCATGTGCATGTATTCAGCCACGGAAGAGGGACAGGTCACAGATTGGCACTTGATCCACTACGGCAGCCGTGCCGTGGGGAAGGTGGGTCTGATCATCCTGGAGGCAACCGC
>DGEY01000057.1:6741-10046 GCA_002391385.1 Firmicutes bacterium UBA3914
GGCGCAAAGCCTGGGGCGATGAGCTGGTGGCCCCTTCGGCCATCGCCTTCCCCGGTTTTGCCGTGCCCCATGCCCTAAGCCGCGCCGAAATCGCGGAGGTTGTGGAAAGCTGGCGCCAGGCTGCCCGCAGGACCAGGGAGGCAGGATTTGATGTGCTGCAGATCCACGCCGCCCACGGTTATCTGATCCACGAGTTCCTCTCGCCTTTGAGCAACCAGCGCACGGACGAATATGGGGGCTCTCTGGAAAACCGCATGCGCTTCCTCTTGGAGATTGTGGAAGCGGTGCAGACCGAATGGCCCGCAGACAAGCCCCTCTCGGTCCGCCTTTCTGCCGTGGACTACCTGGAGGGCGGGCTGACCCTTAAGGATACGGTGGAGATCAGCAAGGCGCTGCAGGCCAAAGGTGTAGACCTACTGGACATCAGCAGCGGTGGTATCCTCTCCGCCCGCATCGAACTGGGCCCGGGCTATCAGGTGCGCTTCGCGGAGGTGGTCAAACAGGCGACGGGCCTGCCCACCATCGCCGTGGGGCTGATCACCTCAGTTGAACTAGCCCAGGAGATCATCTCCAACGGGCGGGCCGATTTCGTGGCCCTGGGTAGGGAGCTTTTGCGCAACCCCCACTGGGTGCTCCAGGCCAAACCCGATCCCGAGCTGTGGCCCAAGCAGTACGAGCGGGCCATCCCACGGCCATGAAGCCGCTCTTGAGCTCGGCGGCTAAGCCCAGGGTAGGCCAAGGGCGGTTCCCGGAAATTGACTTGTTCAGGGGCTTGAGCGTCATCGCCATGGTGCTCTTCCACCTCTTCTGGGACCTGGTTTATTTCGACCTCGTTCCCTGGGAGCTGCTCGGGGAGAATCCCCTGCTTGTCGCCTGGACCATCGCCGGATCATTCCAGCTCTTGGCTGGCATCAGCCTGTCCATCAGCTACGCCCGGGCGGTTAAGCAGGGCGGCCGTGCAGGTATCTGGAAGAAGTTCGTGGTGCGGGGGCTGAAGCTTTTAGCCTGGGCCGGAGTGGTCTCTGCAGCGGTCTACTTCACTGTGGACATGCCCATCTTTTTCGGCATTCTCCACTTGATCGGCACGGCAATCATCTTGGCGCCGCTCTTTCTGCCCCGGCCCCTTCTGGCAGGGATCTGCGGCCTGGCTATCATTTTGGCCACCCGGTGGCTTGCGGCTCTCCCGGTTAGCGGCTGGTGGCTGCTGCCGCTGGGGATCGGCGAAATAAATCTGGCTATGGCCGATTACTACCCCCTCCTGCCCTGGTTGGGCGTGATTTTGCTGGGCATCTGGCTGGGGTCGCTGCTTTATCCAGGGGGTCAGCGGCGCTTCCCTCTGCTGGCCCTGGAGAGAGTGAACGCCCTGCCCGGCGCAGCCTTCATCAGACTGCTGGGCCGCCACTCCCTGCTGATCTATCTGATCCACCAGCCCATCGTCTTTGGGGCGGTGTTCGGCCTCCACACGCTCCTCGGTTACCTAGCGGGTTAGGCAGGAAGCGGATGTCCCTGGGACAAGGGAATTGGCCGCGGGAGGAGAAAAGCATTCAAGAGGTTGAGAACTAAAACTTTGCTGCGGAGGGAGATGGAGATGATCAACGCTTTGCACCGGGCGGCAGTGCCGCGCTTGGGGCCCGAATTAGACCCGGGATTCCGCCCCGCTTACCTGTGGAACAGGGCTTTTCTCCGGGCTGTGGAGGAATCGGGGCAGGGGGTTCCCTTTGCCGTTGCCCTGGAGCGGGATGGGGGGCAGGTTTCCGTCTACAAAACGCACCTTTTCCCCTCAGGGCAGAAACCTGAATGGGATGAGGCTAACTGGCTTTATGTGGAACGCCTGGTGAAATGCCTGCTCTGGATGAGGGGCGGGTGGAAGATTATCGTAGGCGGTTCGCCTGAGCTGGGGGAAAGACTTCGGCAGGCCTACGGCCCCGGAGGGGTACGGGCCTTTGACCAGGAGTTCATGGCCGGCGTCTACGAACGGCCCTTTACCGTGGAAATCGTGCCCTACGACGAAGTGCCCCAGCCCTGCGAGGAGACGGAAAAGGTGGGCGGGCATTTCCAGGGATGCCGCATCGGCTTTGACGCCGGCGGCAGCGACCGCAAGGTGGCCGCGGTGAAGGACGGAGAAGTGGTCTTTGCCGATGAAACGGTCTGGCACCCTAAACTGATGGAAGACCCCGACTACCACTTTGCCGGCATCATGGATTCGGTGAAGCGGGCGGCTGAGCACCTGCCCCGGGTGGATGCCCTGGGCGTGAGCTCCGCGGGGATCTATATCAACAACCGCACCATGGTTGCTTCGCTGTTCCTCAAGGTGCCCCGGGACCTGTTCGACGCCAAGGTGAAGGACATCTACCTGCGGGTGGCCAAGGAGCTGGGGGATGTCCCTTTGGTGGTCCGCAACGATGGCGATGTAACGGCCCTAGCCGGGGCGGCGGCCCTGGAGGACACCCGGGTCTTGGGTATTGCCATGGGTACCAGTGAAGCAGCCGGTTACGTGGACGCTTCAGGTTCCCTCACCGGCTGGCTGAACGAACTGGCCTTCGTCCCCGTGGATTACAATCCTGAAGCTATGGTTGATGAATGGTCGGGGGACTACGGCTGCGGCGTCAAATATTTCTCCCAGGACGCCGTGATCAAGCTGGCGCCATCCGCGGGCATCGAGCTGGATCCAGCCCTTACTCCCGCGGAGAAGCTCAGCGCGGTGCAGAAGCTCCTGGCGGAAGGTCACCCAGGTGCGGAGAGGATCTTCGCCAGCATCGGGCGCTACCTGGGCTATGCGGCTGCCCACTACGCGGATTTTTACGACATCAAGCATGTGCTCATCCTGGGCCGGGTAACCTCAGGCCGGGGCGGGGTCCTCATCCAGCAAGGGGCCGCAGAGGTTCTCAAGGTTGAGTTCCCCGAGCTGGCCCACATCCAGTTCCACCTGCCGGGAGAGAGTGACCGCCGGGTGGGTCAGGCCATTACCGCCGCGGGGCTGGCGCCCCTCCCTTAAACCGTACACAAGAGAACAAGACAGGAGAAGACCGGATCGCGCCTCCGGTCTTTTCCTGTCAAAAGGTCACCAAGGGTTACCGGCAAGCCGGGAGGATCTGTGCGGGCCTGTTCGTAATGGAAGTAATGATTGCACAAGCATCGTGGGAGGTGTGCTCTGTGGATCTGCGGGCGCTTTTCGATTGCTTGGATGAAAAAGGGGCGCGGCAGTGCAGCACGGCTGAAGAGCTGCTGGAGCGGGCCCGGGAAAAGGGCCTTGAGCTCACAGCCTTGGATTGTACAGTAAACGCCCCTGTCTCTTATACACATCT
>DGEY01000100.1 GCA_002391385.1 Firmicutes bacterium UBA3914
TTTCTTTTGTGTAGCTACCAGGTTTACCCTGTTGTGACGCGATGAACAGGCCGCAACTTCTCACGGGTGAGACCTGCTAGCCGAACTCCACAATTCGGCGCGGCAGGCATTTAGCAAAAAATGGAGAAAAGCATGGAAAAGAGGGGCTAAGCCCAAGAGGTGAGCTTCTCAGCGAGAGGGGGCGCTGCAATTGCACTTTCGGGGGATATTCCGGCGAAAACGCAAGGGTGAGGCCGGTGGCGTGGATTCTAGGAAAAACGCAACAGCCAAGAAGGAGAGGAAGCCCAAAAAGCCCAAGACTATCCGAACCAAAGTGGTGGGGGTCACGTTCAAGAATGAAGACGGAACGGACAGACAGAAGATAGTATCTCGCCACAAGCCCGGCGACGTTTTGATCCTGAGGCATCAGCCGATCAGGGACTACCCTGATGCGGTGGCCGTGTATGGCAGAAGGAACCAACAGCTCGGCCATCTTCGCAGTGAGCTTGCCAGAGACATAGTGAAGTACATGAAAGCGGGCAGAAAGGTTACTTGCAGAGTGTTGGAGATCACAGGTGGCGGTCCCGGACGGAACTGGGGGTGCAATGTCGAGATCACGATAAGATGATTGCCCCTGCTGAGGTCGCTGTGCAGCTGCTGACCAACAGAGGCTTAAGTTGAGCAGTAGCCCCTCTACCTGGGAAAAGGGCATCGGGGGTCTTATGGCGAATATGGAAAGGGAGGAATGAAATCTGTAGAAAGGGTATTGGATTGAGTGCAAAAAAGTATGACCGTGACCTAGGGATTAAGACCACAGGCCTTAGGGAATGGGACAACACCAGCCTGTACAACCGCTACGAAGCCACTCCCTATCGGGGAATGGAGGCACTGTTTCAGTCCTACCGCCTGGGAAGAACCGGCCGGGTCGTGGATTTTGGCTGCGGCAGGGGGCGGGTGGTCTTCTACATCCACCGGCGGTTTCAGGTGCCCGTTGTGGGCATTGAGGCCAACGATAAAACCTACATGGAGGCATTGGAGAATAAGCGGAGGTACAGGGAAAAAGCACGCCACATCAAGGCCCCCATCCGCCTCAAATACGGCTTAGCCGAGCACTATGTGGTCAAGCCGCAGGACTCCTGCTTTTATTTCTTCAACCCCTTCTCCAGCCGTGTGTTTGAAAAGGTGCTGCGCAATATTGCAGCCTCCCTGGAGAAACACCCCCGGGAGATCGATTTGATCTTGTACTACCCTCTACCCGAGTACAAACAGGCCGTTAGGAAGCATTCCTTCCGGAAGATCAACAAGATCCGCGTCCCCGGTGCTCAGGATCCCTACGGGAAGTTCGTGATCTACCGCTTCACCCCAAAGGCTGGGTAGAACGGCGCAGGCTGCGGTAGTTTTCCCCGCGTCACACATGCAGTATCCCCCAGGATGGGGCGTTAGAAGGATAGACGTCCCATCCTAGCCAGGATTTCGACCACGCCCGCGGCCGTAAAGAGCAGGGCAGTTAGCACCAGGAACAGCACCCCTCCCAGTGGCTCCTTCTGCTCCGGTTCTGGCTCCCCTTCCACTTGAGAGAGGGTAAGCACTGCCAGAAACAAGGCGGCTGCTGCTCCCAGGTGCACCCAGCCTGCAGGGTAAGGGCTTATGCTGCCCTTGAACAGCCCGGAGAGCACTGCAGACAGGTTCGCTGTGGCGTGAAAGAGCATGCTGGCCGCGAGGGAGCCGGTTACATAGACCAAGTATCCCATGGCTGCCCCCAGGATCATGGCCGGCAGAACATCGCTTAAGCCGTTGAGGATGTGGTAGGCACCGAAGAGAACAGCGGTGATCACATAACCATATTTCGGACTGTACCTTCCGTAAGCAGCCTGGACGAACCCCCGGAAGAAGATCTCCTCGCAGATGGGGGCAAGCACAACCGTACCCACTAGAAAGAGGACGATCTGGTACAGGGAAGATTCCAAGGAGTTGATGCCCTCAGTTAGGTTCACCGGGCCGAAGGTGCTGTCCAGGAAGAGCCGGGTCATGTTGGCGAAGTAAGAAGCGAAGGCCCACAGGCTCACTCCCGCCAGCACACTGAGGAAGTAGTTCTTCGCTGAGGTGCCCCTGAACTTGAACACCTCTTCCAGGGACCATCCCCTCAGCCTGGCCAGGAGGAGGGGAGGGAGCAGGATGTAGAGGAACTCGTTGAACCAAAGGTTTGTGCCCATGCCCAGCCTGGTTCCGAATATGGCAGTACCTGCGATGGTGAGCAGAACCGTGAGGAAGAAAAGCTTGTTGGCCTGCGCTGTGTTTGGCGCCTGGCTTTCTTTCATTTAGGGCCCCTCCTTGAGGAACACGTACAGCTGTCCGTCCGCTTCCTGGCAGGACAGTTTGACCTGGTACTCGCCTCGGGGTAGGGTCAGCTCCAGCTGATCGCACATCCTGTGTTCCGTGCTGACCAGACCCCGGAAGCGAAAGGTGCTTCCCACGAAGTCGACGCTCACAGTTCCCTGCTGCGCCGAGGTGTAGATGGAGAGTCCCAGATCTAGAGCCTTTTCCGTGGAGATGGTGTAGATCGCCTCATCGTGCGCATCCAGCCCAGCGAGATGGGCGGAATAGACTTCCTTGTAGCCAGAAGGCGGGTTGTTCAGATCGCCCCCATGGATCTTGGAGAGCCGGGCAAACTCTGCTTGGTCAATGGGGATTTCCCTGTAACCTACGATGAGCTGTCCCTCTTCCTTGCCGCTGGTGAGGTACAGGGCATACCGGCCCGGGGCCAGCACCAGGCTGGCAGAGGCGGATTGGGTCCCGGTGTAGCGCCCCACCACAAACCCGACCTCAGGGGTTGTCCGGCCCAGCATTTCCCCTTCACTCTTGAGTCTCAGGTGTTTTGGGCCCTCGGTGTTGGACTGGAAGAAAAGCTCCACCGTGGAAGGAACCGGCAAGTAGCGCTCCAAAAGCAGTTCGCCGTCCCGCTCCCCAGTGCCCAGATCCACAACCAGCTTCTCCAGCTCCTCAGGGACCCTGAACTCCTTGGCACCCTTGTACAGAAAATCCAACACCATGAAAGGCAGTCCGATGGCGAGGCTTACGATGAGGATGGTAAACACGACTTTTTTCACAGCAGCACCTCGTTTCACACCCGTTATTGGACGGTTTTCCGCCAATTCCTGCCCAACACAGAAAAAGACCGCTCTAGGCGGTCTTTTGCGCGAACGATTTGCCCAAATCTGCTTAATCCAGGAAGTCAGTGAGGCGGTCGAACTGCGTGATCACTTTGTATTCACCATCCCCTGCGGTGGACACCAGCACTGCGCCAGCA
>DGEY01000058.1:0-39338 GCA_002391385.1 Firmicutes bacterium UBA3914
AGATGTGTATAAGAGACAGGCTCGGTTGACATGCCGGGCGCACCGCGCAGGCACGGGCTTAAACGGCCCGTGCCTGTTTTACTGCTGCGATGTACTGCGCGGCCAAAACGCTTAAGGCCGCCCAGTCTCGGCGGGCCACGATGTCCCTGTTGACCAGGGCCGAGCCCACGCCCACGAACACGGCACCCGCCTGGAGGAACTGCCCCAAGTTGCCCAGGTTCACTCCCCCGGTGGGAGTGAGCTTGACCTGGGGCAGCGGGCCCCGGATATCCTTGAAGAACTCCGGCCCCAGCTTCGTTGCGGGGAACACCTTCACCACATCCGCCCCCGCCTCCCAGGCGGTGAGGATCTCGGTGGGGCTGAAGGCCCCCGGGATCACGATCTTGCCGTAGCGCTTGGCCATGGTGATCACATCCTGCCTGAGGACGGGCGAGACTAGGAAATCGGCCCCGGCCAGCAAAGCGGCGCGGGCGGTCTCCCCATCCAGGACGGACCCGGCACCGATGATGGCCTTCCCCCCAAGTACCTTGGAAGCCTGGTAGATGGCCTCCAGCGCCCCGGGGGAAGTCATGGTGATCTCCACCGCCAGTACCCCTCCCGCCACCAGCGCCTCGCAGATGGACACCAGCTCCCCGCCATCCTGGGTACGGATGACCGCAACGACTCCAGTTTCTTCCATCAGCCTGAGCTGCTCCCCTTTGGTCACTGTGCATTCCTCCCCTGCTGCCTCGGTGGGGGAATCCTTCTACACCGCCACCGCCCAATTCCTGCCTGGAAGGGGCCAAATGTGCAGAGCCGGAGGGCGGCTGCCCTCCGGCTCTTCCTGCTAAAACTGGTATTTCACCGTCAGCGCGGCCCGGGTGGAAATGGAGTCGAACTTCCCTTCGCCGAAGGGCTGCACCAGGCTCAGCTCCAGCTGCAGGCCTTCCCCCAGGCGGTGGGTGTAGGAGGGACGGATGATGCCGCCCTTTTCCTGGGTCCCGTAGAGGATCACCAGATCCGCACTGGCATCCGGGTTGAAATCGTAGGCCAGGCGCCCGTAGAGGTAGTGGGCCCCTTGGATTTCCCCCGGTGCCGGGGGGAATGCGGTCAGATCAGGCTGCACGTAGGGCTCCAGAAGGGAACCCTGCCCCCGGTAGATGTACTGGGCCTGCACCAAAAGGCCGCTGCCCACATCAACTGTGTAGTCCCCGCCCACCACCGCTTGGAAATACCTTTCGTTGATGGACATGGGGATGCGCACCTCGTAGGGATTCTCCGGCTCGGCGAACTTCTCCGGCCCTCCGTAACTCGCCTCAGCCCACACCCCCGCGGGCCCGAGGGTTCCCGCCAGGGCCAGGCCCAAGAAGTGCTGCCGGCGGTAGGTCCCTTCCAAGGCCATGCCCCCGGGCACAGTGGGCCCCAGCACCAGCTCTATACCTGGCAGGGGCTCGTAGCCCCAGAAATAGCTGGCCTGCAGATCGAAGCCGGCGAGCTGGGTCTCCAAGCGGAGCGCCAGTTCAGGGTGGCCCAAGCCCGGCTTTTTGGCCCCTTCGATGGCCTCCAGCAGCTGGGCGCCCTGGGGGCCGGCCTCCAGCATGAGCTTCTCCATGAAGGCATCGATCTTTTGGGGTGCGAAGACCGGGATCACCACCGCCGTCCCCGACCAGGCCCGGGCGTAGTATTCAACCCGGCCGGCCCAGACCGCTTCGCCCCGCAGATCGCCGCCCAAGAGAGCGCTGCTGCTCATGCGGGTGAAATAGTTGGTGGGGTTAAAGCCATCCGCCGTGCCCCAGCTGATCAGCTGCTTGCCCAGCTGGTAATCGAAATCGCCGTAATACCCTTTGAGCCAAAGCTGATCCAGCTCGAGCTTACCGTCCTTGAGCTTCCAGTCCCACCAGCCCTTGGTGGAAAAATGCAGCTTGCCCAGGCTGTCCAGCTCATCTTCCAGGGCCAGGCGGAAGCCCAGGGGGATGGAAGCCAGCACAGGCTTTTCCTCTACGCGGTCCCACTCATAGGCCAGGCCCCCGTAGAGTTCGCCTGTGGGTGCGGCGGCCCACACGGGCACCGCCCAGAGCATCACCAGGATGGCTGCGAGAATCTGCACACGCTTTTTCACTGCTGTTCACCCTCCTCCAGTGTTCTCCCGCGCTTAGCGCCGCAGGTTGCGCACGGTAAAGATGTCGGGGCTGACCTCTTCCTGGCTGACCTTGGTCAGCTCCAAAATGGTCCTGGTCCCCTCCATGTTGTTGGCCATGACCACGCGATGGGGAATGAGCTCGCCGGAAACCAGCTGGAAATCGCTTAAGGTGAGGGTCTTGGTTAAAACATTCCCGGAACCGTAGAACTCGATTTTCACGGGGACCATCTTGTCCTTCCACACCCAGATCAGCACCCGGTCATAGGCTGCTGCCGACCCCTGGGCGGTGAGTTCCAGAAGGTAGCAGTCCACCCCCTGCTCCACCTGGTCCTGGAGCCTCTGCACCGCGTAGTCTTCTTCGTAATCAAAGCTGCCGCCGATCTCCTCATAGGTGAAATCGGTGCCCATGAAGGAATCGCCGGTCATGTGGGAGGCGATCCTCCGTTCCCGGCCCAGGGCCGGCAGGTACAGCCACATCTGGCTTTCCCCGTCTTTGGGCTTCAGGGACAGGAACTTGGTGCCCCGCACGTCCCCGGGGGCGAGGTATTCCAAAAACTGGGCGTCCCCTTCCTCATCCATCCGCACGTAAACCTGCAGCTCGTAGCTGCGCTGGGCGCCCTTGGCGTTTTCGGTGATCATGGTCAGCTCTGCGCTTCCCGAACCGCTTAAAATGGTGCGGAAACTGAGCTCGTCCAGGATTTCCTGGCCAGTTGGGCCCTGCGCCAAGGCGGTCCAGCTGAGGACCAGCAGCGCGGCCAGTACAAGCAAAGACATTTTCTTCATCCTTCTTACCCCTTTCTCAATTGTCGTTTGGCAGAAAAGTTCAATAAGAGCGGGACAACCAACAGCGCCGCCAGGGAACTGACGATCATGGCTGCGGAAATGAGCAGACCGAAGACGGCAATGGCTCGGAAATGGGAGAAAACCAGGACCAAGAAGCCCGCAATCAAGGCCAGAGCATTGAAGATGATGGCCCGGCCTGCGCTGGTGCCGGTGCGCTCCAGGGCGGCGGCTGTCCCCTGGCCGCTAGCGGCCTCCCAGCGGTAGCGGCTGATATAATGAATCGCGTAGTCAACGCCGATGCCAATGGCCACGCTGGAAATCATGCTGGTGACCGCATCCAACGGCAGTCCCGCAAAGCCCATGATGCCGAAGTTGACCACCACGGTGAAGGCCAGGGGAATCAAGCTGAACAGGCCCAAAACCACCGATTTCATCAGCAGGCTGACAATGAGGCCCACCATGATCCCGGAGCTGACCAGGCTGGAGACCTGGGTCTGCACGTAGCGGTTCATGAGGCGCTGCATCACCTTGGGCGTGCCGGAAAGGTAGGCCTGAAGGCCCGATTCTGCTCCGTAGCGCTCCTTCAGGAAGCTTTCCACCTGGCTGATCACCTGGCCCATCGCTTCCGCATCCAGCGTTTTCATCTGGGCGGTGACGAGAGCCCTGCTGTAATCGTAGGTAACCAGGGAATCGAGGCCAGAACCTCCCTGCATGCTGAAAAGCAGCAGCAGCTGGGCCACGGCTTCCGGGCTGTCAGGCAGGGTGTAAAACTCAGGATCCCCGTCCCACATGGCTTGGTTGAGCTCCCGGATCACATCGGCCACAGACGTGGCGTGGTTGATGGTGTCAAAGGAGTTCAGGTATTCCTGAATAGTTACAAGC
This sequence comes from Firmicutes bacterium UBA3914, assembly GCA_002391385.1. Classification (GTDB taxonomy): domain Bacteria; phylum Bacillota; class Limnochordia; order Darwinibacteriales; family Darwinibacteriaceae; genus DTU010. The sequence goes on from DGEY01000058.1 coordinate 3,785, forward strand.
TCCGCCAATACCGCGGGGTCCTTGATGCCATCGGGTTCACCTGTATCCAGCACCACCGCGATCTGCATGCTGCCCCCGAACACTTCCTCAATGACCATGGTGGCCCGCTTCACGGGGCTGGAAGCACCGAAGTAGTTGACGATGTTGCTCTCCAAAGTGATCAAACCTGCACCCAGGGCAAAGACGATCAAGAGCGCGACCACCACAGCCACCAGCCTTTTCGGGCGGTACACGGCCCAGTGGACGAAAGACAGGAGGATGCGGGTGAGCAGCCCTTCCCGCGCGGGCTTGTCTTCGGCCAGCCGCACCTTGGGTTCCTTTACCAGCATGAGAATGGCCGGCACCAGGCTCAAGGATAGGGCCATGGCCAGTATCACGCCCACCGCGGTGAGCACGCCGAATTCCCGAATTGGCTCTACAAAGGCGGTGATCAGGGCGGCGAAGCCCGCGGCGGTGGTCAAGGCCGCCATGACCACGGGGGAAGTGATGGCCCCAAAGGTCTGCTCCAGGGCCTGCCGCTTAGGCAGTCCGCCCGATAGCGCCTCCTGGTACTTGTTCAAAATGTGGATGCTGGAGGCGATGCCGATGGTGACCAGAATCACCGGCATGACCATGGAGATGATGGATACGGGGATGCCCTGCCAGATCATGAGGGCCACCGTCCAGATCACGCTCGTCCCCACCGTAACCAGGGGGAGGACGATGCCCAAGGCGGAGCGCAGGGTGGCGTACAAGACCGCTCCCACGATCACCACCACAAAGGGCACCAACTTCAAGAGATCCTGCTTCATGGCCCGCTCGGTGTAGTAGAGGATGTAGGCGTCGCCCACCACATGGATCTCCTCGGGGCCTGCGTAGCGGGCCGCGATTTCCTCAATCTGGCCCATGAGCTCGCTGAGATCGGGAATTAAGCTCAGGCTCTCCAGCTCCAAAAACAGGGCTGCCCCCCGCCCATCCGCGGTGACCAGCCGACCCGCGTAGGGACTGTCCAGGATGTCCTTCTTGAAATCCTCAATTTCCTCGGGGCTCTGGGGCAGCTCGGCAGTCATGGGCGCGATCTCGATGCCCCAAAAACCGCTGGTCACTTTCTGGGCGTTAAAAGGGCTCTGCACTTCCGCCACACCGGGCAGGGCCTCCAGTTCTGCAGCTAAATCGTGGATCTTCTTCAAGACCGCGGGGTTGAACACGTTATCGCTCTGCACCGCGATGAGGAAAAGGTCCTGCGTACCAAAGTCGTCCACAACTTCCATCAGTTCCAGTAAAACTGGATCGTCCTCGGGGATCATGGCATCGATACTGGCGTCGAAGGTGATGCGGGGCAGGAAACTCGCGGCAAAGGCGGTGAGCACCACCACAACCCCCATCACCACCCAGGGATGATCTAAAACCAGCTTGAACCAGCGCTGCAATGAATTCACCTCTTTCTCAGTTGGAAGATCAGGTTGAGTGCATCCAGGCTCAAGTAGGCCGTTTCCTTAGGCTCCAGCAGGATCTGGACGGCAATTCCGAAGATACTCCCCAAAAACAGGCCGGATAACACCTCCGGCGAATAGGCGTGGCCGAACTCCTCCAGGAGTTTTTCCGTGAAGATCTCTGTGGCAAATTGCTCGATGATCACCTGGAAGATCTCCCTGACCTGCTCCCGCAGGGTTTCCGACCGGAGGGCGAGCCCAACCAGGTCATAGAGCACGCAGAAGAGTTCCGGCTCCTTGGTCAACACATCTTGGTACAGCTTGATAAAGCAGGCCCCTTTTTCCCAGGGAGACATTTCGGGATTTAGCTCCTGGGCAAACTCGGAATACCGTTCGGCGACCCGCCTGACCACCGCCAGCAGCAGGCCCTCCTTGTTGTGGTAGTGATAGCTGATCTGGCTTAAGGCCACCTGCGCCTCCTCGGCGATTTGCCGCAGAGACGTTTGGGCATAGCCCTCCCTAGCCAGGACGTTGTAGGCAGCATCGAGGATCTTCTCCTCCTGCGATTTCTCCAGCACGGCCCCACTCCTCCCTATTCAATCGGACGACCGTTCGATCCGTGATCATATTATACCGCTTCCCCGCAAGAAATGCCACTACTGGCAGAAAAAAGGATCAAAGGCAGAGGACGAGAAACTAAGGACAGGAGGTGATCTTGTGTACGATTTCTTCATCGGTATCCGCCTGCCCAAGGAGCTGGAAGAGGTGTGTGAAGGCTACCGGCGGGCCTTTAGGGCTCCCCGCACCGTGGCCCACATTACGGTGATCGCCCCCTTTGCCTGGGAAGAAGGCGCGGAAACCCTGCAGGAGCTGCTTAAAGAGGCTCTCCAGCCCCTGGCCCCCTTTAGAATCAGCGGCTCCGGCTTAGGCTCCTTCGGCACGCGGGTCCTTTTTGTCAACGTGGATCTCACCAGCGAACTGGAGCAGCTGCACCGAGCCCTGGCCAGGCAGCTCAGGCAGGCCGGTGTCAAGGTGGACAGAAGGCCCTACCATCCCCACATCACCCTGGCCACCAGGCTCACCCCCGGCCAGTTTGCCCGCTATCAAAGGGAACTGGAGGGCTTTGCCCCGGATTATTCCTTCCGCTGCGACGCCATCAGCCTCTTTGAGTTCACCGTAGATGGGCGCTGGCGGGAACAGACAAAAATTGGCTTGAACGGCTGATTCTGCCTCCTTGTGTTTGGCTTAATAGTTTGGTATCATTTCCCTAAACCACAAGAAACGGGGTGTTTCTGTGCGAACTTCGAAGAAACTGACGGACAAAGTCACCTGGGTCGGTAAAGTGGACTGGGAGCTGCAGACCTTCCACGGCCACGAGTTTTCCACCAGGAGGGGCTCCTCCTACAACTCCTACCTGATCCGCGATGAAAAGGTGGTGCTCATCGACACGGTCTGGCTGCCCTACGACCGGGAATTCGTGGAGCATCTGAGGGACGAAATCGACCTGAAGGCCATCGACTACATAGTGATCCAGCATGCGGAGATCGACCATGGGGGCGCGCTCTTGGAGCTGATGAGGGAAATACCGGATACGCCCATCTACTGTACGAAAAACGGCGAACGGATCATCCGGGGCCACTTCCACCAGGACTGGAACTTCGTCACGGTGAAAACGGGGGACACTCTGGATATCGGCCAGTCCCAGCTGGTCTTTGTGGAAGCGCCCATGCTGCACTGGCCGGACACCATGTTCACCTACATGACCGGGGAGAACATCCTTTTCAGCAACGACGCCTTTGGCCAGCACTATGCCACCGAATCCCTTTACAACGACGCGGTGGACCAGTGCGAGCTCTTCGCCGAGGCCATGAAGTATTACGCCAACATCCTCACACCCTTCAGCGCCCTGGTGAAAAAGAAGATCAACGAGGTTCTGGCCATGGAGCTGCCTGTGGACCTGATCTGCACCAGCCACGGTGTGATCTGGCGGGATAACCCCTCCCAGATCATCCACAAGTACCTGGAGTGGGCCGATGACTACCAGGAGAACCAAATCACCATCATCTACGACACCATGTGGAACTCCACCAGGCTCATGGCGGAAGCCATCGCCGCGGGCATCCAGGATGAGGACCCCGAGGTGACGGTAAAGGTGCTCCACGCCGCCAAGTACGACAAAAACGATATCGTCACGGAGATCTTCAAGTCCAAGGCCATCCTGGCGGGCTCTTCCACCGTGAACAACCGCTACCTATCCGCCATGGGCGGCTTGCTGGAGATGGTCAAGGGCCTGCGCTTCAAGAAGAAAAAGGCCGCGGCCTTTGGCAGCTACGGCTGGAGCGGCGAAGCGGTGAAGCTGCTCAGCGAAGATCTGGCCGCCGCGGGCTTTACCGTCGTCGGCGAAGGCCAGCGGGTGTTGTGGGTGCCCGATGAAGCGGCGCTTCAGGCCTGCCGGGAGTTTGGACGCAGTTTCGTGCGCAGCCTCTAACCAGCACAGAACACGCCTCAGCCGCGGGGTCACCTGCGGCTTTTTTCTGGGCAGACCCTAAGAAGGATCGCCGCGGGACTGCCGGAAAGATCCCCTTAAATGCAATTGATAATCCTTAGCAACGGGCAGGAAAAACCTGCCTGGTGCAGAAATCACTGCTTGTGGGATTAACATGTTGGAGGCCAGTACATTGGGAAGAAAACGGAAAGCGGGGCTTCTTTTGGCCCTGGCGTTGTTTTGGCATCTTTTCTCAGCTCAACAAGTTCAAGCCACCCAGCTCTTCCTCAATGAGCTGTTGGAGTCAACTCCCCATATACAAGTGATGAAGGAAGGTCAGGTTATGCGCACAGTCGAACTGAAGCTGGGCAAGCCAGCTGAGCCCCAAACTGCCCCGGCTCCTCTTCCCCAGAAGAGGATCGCCCTTACCTTCGATGACGGTCCTGATTTGATCAACACCCCGCAGATCTTGGACATCCTCCGGGATGAGCAGGTGTCTGCCACCTTCTTTGTCCTGGGGCAGAAAGTGGAACGCTATCCGGAGATGACCCGCCGCATTTCTCTAGAGGGGCACCTGGTGGCCAACCACTCCCGCACCCATCCGGATTTCGCCGAGCTGTCCAATGAAGAAATCCTGGCCCTGGAGCTGGATCCCACCTCCAAGGCAGTGGAAAGGATCACCGGCTATTACCCCATGATCATGCGGCCCCCCTACGGCTCTCTGCGCCAAGACTCGGTAACGTATCTGCGGGAGCGGGGCTGGCAGATTGTGCGCTGGTCCTTGGATACCTTCGACTGGGACAGCAGCCGCAACTCCCCGGAAGAGATCATCGGGCGCATCAAGACAGACCACCACAACGGGGCCATCGTGCTTATGCACTGCAACGGTCCCACCACCATCCAGGCTCTGCCGGAGATCATCCGCTTCCTGCGGGATCTGGGTTACCATTTCGTCACCGTGGATCAGCTCTAGGCCCGCTGCCCTTTGATCATGCACAAACTGGAGGACAACCCATGGACAAAGCACAGCCCACAGCAGTTTTCTTCAACGCTAGATTTCTCACCCTAGATCCCTCCCTGCCGGAAGTGGAGGCCCTGGCGGTGCGGGACGGCAGGATCCTGGCCGTGGGCGGTAAGGAAGAAATCCTGCGCCTGGCCGGGCCCGCCACGCACCGGGAAGACCTGGGCGGGCAGGTAGCAGTCCCCGGCTTCCACGACAGCCATCTGCACCTGCTCAGCTGGGGCCTGACCATGGACGGTGTGCAGCTTTCAAAGGCCCGCTCCGTTCAGGAGCTGGTGGAACTGGGCCGGGCGTATGTGCAGGAAAACCCCGGCCGCCAGTGGATCTTGGGCCGGGGATTCAACGACGAGCTCTTTACCGAGGCCCGCCTGCCCACTAGAGCAGACCTGGATCAGATCTCCCCTATGCAGCCGGTGGTGTTCACCCGGGTGTGCGGGCATATCTGCACAGCCAATTCCAGGGCCCTGGAACTGGCGGGGATCAACGAACACACGCCAGACCCGCCGGGTGGCAGCATCGACAGGGATACCGCGACGGGCCGTCCCACCGGGGTGCTGCGGGAAAACGCCGTGGAGCTTGTCACCAAGCTGATTCCCTCCCCCACGGTGGAGGATCTCAAGCGGGTTCTCCGCCGGGCCTGCGCCCGGGCCGCGGCCCTGGGGCTCACCACCGTGCAGAGCAACGACCTGCACGGGGCGGCCTCCCTGGACAAGAGGCTCCGCGCCTATCTGGAGCTGGACCAAGCTGGGGAGCTGCCCATCCGCATCATCCTCCAGGCCAGCATGCCCACCCTGGAAGAGCTCCACGCCTACCTGGAGGTCTGGAAAGCCACCCCACCGGGCGCGCAGCTGACCCTGGGGCCGCTGAAGCTCTTCGCAGATGGCTCCCTGGGCGGCAGGACAGCTGCCCTCACCTGCCCCTACGGGGATGCCCCAGATACCCGCGGCATGCTCATCTACAACCAAGAAGAACTGGACCAGCTGGTGCTCACCGCGGCCCAGCACGATCTGCAGGTCGCGGTGCATGCCATAGGCGATCGAGCCCTGGACCTGGTGCTCAATAGCTTTGCCCGGGCTAAGGCGACCTATCCCGCCTGGAGCAAGCGGCCCCGGGTAATCCACGCCCAGATCACCCGCTACGACCAGCTGGTGCGCCTATCCCAGCTGGGCGTCGTCGCGGATATCCAGCCCATCTTCGTACCCACCGATCTCCATTTCGTCGAGGAGCGGGTGGGGGCAGAAAAGGCCAGCTACGCCTACGCCTGGAAAACCATGGGCACCCTAGGCATCCCCACCGCGGGGGGATCCGACTGCCCCGTGGAGCCCTGCAATCCCCTGCTTGGCCTCCATGCCGCGCGCACCAGGCAGGATCGGTCCGGCTATCCCCCAGGGGGCTGGCATCCCCAGGAGCGTTTGACGGGCGCGGAGGCCCTGCGGCTCTTTACCACAGGTTCCGCCTACGCCGCCCATGAAGAAGCGGATAGGGGCACCCTCAGCCCCGGCAAGCTGGCGGACTTCGTGGTGCTCCCCGCAGATCCCACCGAAACCGACCCCTGGAAGCTGCTCACCATGGAAGTGACGGCAACCTATGTGGGCGGAAAAAGAGTTAGCCCCTAGAAAAGCCCGGCCCCGCGGCCGGGCTGTGTTTATCTATTCTGGAAGAGCTCCCTCACCCGGAGGATAAAGCGGTCCACCACCTCTTCCGGGCAGGCCCAGGAGGTGGCCAGCCGCACGGCTGTATGCTCCCCATCCACCTTCTGCCAGATCAGGAAATCATAGTCCTTCTGCAGCTGGGCGATGATGCTGTTGGGCAGAATGGGGAAAATCAGGTTGGTGGGCGAGTGCACCAGGAACTGGCATCCCAGCTCCTCCAGGGCCCCCTGGATCCTGGCGGCCAGGCGGTTGGCCCGTTCAGCCAGCTGGAAAAAGAGGTCGTCCCGGAAAAGCTCCTTGAACTGCAGGCCCAAAAGGCGCCCTTTGGCCAGGAGCGCTCCTTTCTGCTTGATGTGGAAGCGGAAATCCTCCTTGAGGTGATCAGTGCAGATCACCAGCGCTTCCCCGATCAGGGCCCCGTTTTTGGTGCCGCCGATGTAAAAGGCGTCCACTAAACCGGCCAGCTCAGGGAAGGTCAAATCATTACCCGGAGCCGTGAGGGCCGAGCCCAGGCGGGCCCCATCCACATACAGGAGCAGATCATGCTCCCGGCAGAACCTGCTCAGCTCCGTGAGCTCGCCTTTGGTGTAGATGGAGCCCAGTTCGGTGGCGTTGGAGATGTAGACCAGTTTGGGCTTGACCATGTGCTCATCCATGTGGAAATCCAGAACTTCCTGGATGTCTCCAGGCCGGAGCTTGCCCTCCTTGCCCGGGGCGGTGACCACTTTGTGTCCAGTGGCCTCAATCGCCCCCGCTTCGTGCACTTCCACATGGCCCGTCACCGGCGCGATCACCGCTTCATGGGGCCGCAAAAAGGCGGAGATGGCGATGAGGTTGGTCTGGGTCCCACCGGGGATAAAGTGAATGTCCACATCCTGCCTGCCCAGTCTGGCTTTGATCAACTCTGCGGCTTCGTGGCAGAAGGGATCTTCCCCGTAACCTAGGGTCTGCTCCAGATTGGTTTCCCAAAGGGCCTGCAGGATCCGGGGATGTGCTCCTTCGCTGTAGTCGTTGGTAAATCTGTACATAGAGAAGGCCTCCACTCAGTTTGAAGTTCAACCGCCGTAAGTGTTCTCCGCAGCACCCCTCCGTCCCTGCAGAAAAAAAGAGCGCTCCGGCTTAAGCCACGATGCGCTCCGAGCCGCTGTAAATGTTGATGCGCTGCCCCCTGGCAAAACCGCAGAGGGTGATCCCGTACTGCCTGGCCAGGGCCACCGCGCTGGCCAGGGGTGCGGAGCGGGAAACGATCACCTGCACCCCGGTGTGCAGCGCCTTCTCCACCAGGTCACCGGGGACGCGGCCGCTGGTGAGCAAAGCACACTGCGCCAGATCCCAGTCAGCCAAAAGGGCCCGGCCCAGCGCTTTATCCACCGCATTGTGCCTCCCGATATCCTCCATGAAAATGCGCCTGCCGTCCTGATGCCACAGGGCACAGCTGTGCACCGCTCCAGTGGCGGCGAACAGCTCTGAGCGGCCCGCGAACCAGTCCATCGCCTGGAACAGGTCCTGGACCTGGAGGAAAAAGCTTTTTTGCTGCGGCGCGCGGCCTGCAGCCCCGCGGCGCAGTTCCACATGGGCTGCGCTGCCGCTGATGGTGAGCTGCTCCAGGTCAGCTGTGCTGCCGATGACCCCCAGGGCGAAAAGATGGCCGCACACCAGCTCCTCCAAGTTGGCCGGGAGGCAGAGGAACTCTACGCTCAGGCGGCCGTTCACATAGACCTTGAGCTGGTGGTCGATGACCAGTGCATCCTGGACAGTGTGCAGGCAGCCCCCTTCGATCCTGGTGATCTCAACCTGCTTAACCACTTCCATGGGTTTCACCTCTAAACCGAGCGTATTCCTGGGGCGTGTTCAAATTGAGGAAAGCCCGCCAACCCGGGACCAAGGGCGCGGCCTCCTCTTCCGGGATGACAAGGGCTTTGATCTCCCGAAGAAACCTGGTTACGGAGCAGTGGCCGCGCTGGAGGTGAGTGTCCAGTAAAGGCAGGGCGTCCCGGCTGTAAAAGGCATGGAACGGCTGCAGGCGGCCGTGCACTTCGGTCACGCAGGCCCCGTAATCCGCTCCATGCAGGCGCTGGATCATGAAGTCGATGTAAGGAAGCTCCAGATAGGGCATATCGCAGGCGGTGATAAAAACCCACCGGCTCTGGGCGTGCAGCAAAGCCGCGTGGATGCCAGCCAGGGGCCCGCTGTCCCGGTAAACATCCTGGATCACCCGGACCTGGCTGGCGGCATAGAGCTGGGGGGTGGGGCTGGTCACCAGCACATCGGCAAAGCGCGCCTTCAGCTGAACGATGAGCTGTTCCACAACCGTCCTCCCCCCGGCCTCCAGCAGCTGCTTGTCAAAACCCATGCGGGTGGATTTGCCACCCGCAAGGATTGCTGCACTTTTGAACATCTGCAAGACTTAGCACCTCTCCACCCTGGCCGCACACACCTTGTACTCGGGGATCTTGGCGATGGGATCCAGGGCATCGTTGGTCAAGCGGTTGGCCGCGCCATCGGCAAAGTGGAAGGGTATAAAGATCACCCCTTCGTCCACCCTGTCGGTGACCACAGCATCCACCACCACCTCGCCCCGGCGGGACTTCACCTTCACCCTGGCCCCCTGCTGGAGCCCGAGCCTTTCCGCATCAGCCGGGTTGATCTCCACGAAGGAACGGCCTGCGATGCGGTTCAGCTCCGCATTTCTCCCGGTCATGGTGCGGGTGTGGTAGTGGTAGAGTATCCTTCCGGTGGTCAGGAGCAGTGGATACTCTTCATCCGGCTGTTCAGCCGGGGGAACGTAATGGGCTGGTTTGAAGAGCGCCCTCTCTCCCCGGGAGAACCTGCCCACATGCAGAATGGGCGTCCCCGGATGGTCTGGCGTGGGACACGGCCACTGGGGCTGCTCCCTGTCCAGGCGCTGAAAACTGAACCCGCCGTAGGAAGGGGTCAAGGAAGCGATCTCCCGGAGGGTTTCCTCAGGGGAGCCGAGGTTGTTCTCGTAGCCCAAGCGGCGCATGAGCTCATCGAGGATCTCCCAATCGGTCCGGGCCTCCCCTGGAGGGGATACCGCGCGCCTGATCCGCTGCACCCGGCGCTCCGTATTGGTAAAGGTACCCTCCTTCTCGGCAAAGCAGGCCGCGGGCAGGACCACATGGGCCAGTTCCGCCGTTTCCGTCAGGAAGATATCCTGCACGATAAGAAGATCCAGCTTCCTAAAGGCTTCTTCCGTGTGGTTCAAATTGGGGTCGCTGAGCAGCGGATTCTCGCCCATGACAAAGAGGCAGCGCACCCGGCCATCTTCAATGGCCTTCACCGCTTCAGTCACAGTGAGGCCGGGTTTTTCCGGGAGCTTGACTCCCCAGGCCCGTTCAAACTTGGCCCGGGCCTCGGGGTTAGCCACCTTCTGGTAGCCGGTGTAGTCCCCGGGCAGGCAGCCCATGTCGCAGGCTCCCTGCACGTTATTCTGTCCCCGCAGGGGATTCACACCACACCCGTATTTCCCCACCTTGCCGCAGAGCAGTGCCAGGTTGGAAATGGACATGACCCCAGCCGTCCCGGTGGAATGCTGGGTGACGCCCATGGCGTAGAAGATGGGCGCCTTGTCCGCCTGGGCGTAGAGCCTGGCGGCCTCTTTCAGATCTTCCACATCTACGCCGCAGATCTCCGCCACCTTTTCCGGCGGATAGTCCTGGACAACTTCCCACAGGTCCTCAAAACCTTCCGTGCGGTTTTCCACGTAGTCCCGATCGTAGAGCCCCTCGCTGATGATCACGTGCATCAAGCCGTTGAGGAGGGCGATGTTCGTGCCGGGTTTGATCTTAAGGAAAATGTGGGCATCTTCCACCAGGGGTATCTCCCGCGGTTCCGCCACTACCAGCTTGGCACCGCGTTTGACCGCCTGGCGGATCTGGGCGCCGATCACAGGATGGGCTTCCGTGGTGTTGGAACCCAACACCAAAACCACATCGGCATCCACTACCTCTGCAATGGAGTTGGTCATGGCTCCACTGCCTAACGTTGTAGCTAGACCAGCCACAGTAGAGGAGTGTCAAAGCCGGGCGCAGTGGTCCACGTTGTTGGTACCCACCACCGCCCTCATCATCTTCATAAACAGGTAGTTCTCTTCATTGGTCACCCGGGCCGAGGAAAAGCCGGCGATGGCATCTGGCCCGCTTTCCTCTTTGATCTTTTTGATGCCCTCCACCACATAATCCAGCGCCTCGTCCCAGCTTACCGGCTGCAGCTGGCCATCCTTGCGGATCAGGGGCGTTTTCAGGCGGTCGGGATGGTTGATGAAATGGTAGGCCCATTTGCCCTTGACGCAGAGGATGCCGGGGTTGGCCCGGCCGTGGGCAGGTTCGACCCCCACCACCTCGCCGTTTTTCACCAGCAGGTCCATCTGGCAGCCCACGCCGCAGTAGGGGCAGGTGGTGCGGGTTTTGGTCACTTCCCAGATCCGGAAGGACTTGGCGGCCTTGGCCGTCAGCGCTCCCGTGGGGCACACGGAGACGCAGTTCCCGCAGGAAACGCAGTTGCTGTCCTTGAACAGCTTGTCAAAGGGCAGGCCCACCCAGGTGTCCGGCCCCCGGTTCTTCAGGCTCAGGGTGTGGTTCACCTGCAGGTCATTGCACACCCGCACACACCGCCGGCAGAGGATGCACTTGCTGGGATCGTAGTTGAAAAACTCGCTGCTCTCATCTTTGGGATGATGCTCTTTGAACCGGACGAAGCGGCTCCCCTCCACCCCGTATTCCATAGCATACTGGTACAATTTGCAGCGGCCCGTGGCCGGACAGTTGAAGCAGTCCGTGTCGTGGTTGGCCAGAAGCAGCTCCAGAATCAAGCGGCGGAAGGAGACCACCCGCTCGCTCTTGGTCTGCACCACCATCCCGTCCCAGCAGGGCGTGGCGCAGGAGACCTGCAGGTTTTTGACCCCCTCCACCTCCACCACGCACATGCGGCAGGAACCCTCCGCCTTGAGCTGTTCCAAGTGGCAGAGGGTGGGGATCTCAATGCCCAAAAACTGGCAGGCTTCCAGGATCGTCGTGCCTTCGCTCACTTCCACAGGCCGTCCATCAATGGTCAGTTTCAGCATCAGCTAACCTCCCTTGCGTAGGCGTTGTTCACGGCGAAGACCTGCGGGAAGAAGCGCACCACAGAAAGGATGGGATTGGGTGCCATCTGCCCCAGTCCGCACAGGCAGCCCACGGTCATGGCTTTGCCCAGCTCCACTAAAAGATCCAGGTCCCCCTCCTGGGCGGTACCGTGCCTGAACTTGCGCACTAAGTGCAGGAGCTGGGGATTGCCTTCCCGGCATGGACAGCACTTGCCGCAGGATTCCTTGACGAAAAACTCGGTGAGGTTTTCCAAAACGTCCAACAGGCAGCAGGTCTCATCCATAAACATGAGATCGCCCGCGCCGAAGGTGGCCCCCACCCCATCGCAGCTTTCCGGATCCAAGGGGGTGTCCAAAAGCGAAGCGGGGATGATGTTACCGGAAGCACCGCCGGTTTGGATGGCGTAGAGCCGCTTGCCGTTGGGGCAGCCGCCTCCCACTTCCTCAAAGAGCTGGCGGATGGTGACGCCCACTGGAAACTCGTAAACCCCGGGATTGGTGATATTACCCGAAAGGGTAAAGAGCTTGGTGCCTGGGAAGCGCTCCGTACCCAAGCGGCGATACCACTTCGGGCCGTGCTCCATGATGGCCGGCAGGTTAGCCAAGGTCTCCACATTGTTTACCAAAGTGGGCTTCCCCCACAGACCGGCAACGCCGGGATAGGGGGGCTTCACCCGCGGCTCACCCCTTTTTCCCTCTAAGGAGTCCAAAAGGGCGGTTTCCTCGCCGCAGACGTAGGCACCGGCACCGATAAAGAGCTGGATATCAAAGGCGAAGCCGCTGCCCAGGATGTCAGTGCCCAGAAACCCATGCTGGCGGGCATCCTCCAGCGCCTTTTCCAGGACCTTTTTCACATGGGGATACTCGGCCCGCAGGTAGATATAACCCTGATCTGCCCCCACGGCCAAAGCGGCGATGATCATGCCCTCAATGAGCCGGTGGGGAACCTCCTCCATGATCACCCTGTCCTTGTTGGTTCCAGGTTCTCCCTCGTCCGCGTTGCACACCACATACTTGTGATCAGCAGCGGCGGCCTTGGTGAAGGACATTTTCAGTCCCGTGGGGAACCCGGCTCCACCCCGGCCCCGCAGGCCGGAAGCTTTGATGATCTCCACGATCTGGTCTGGATCGGCCAAGGCCTTCCTCAACCCGGTGTAGCCGCCCACCGCCTCGTAGGCCCGGGCGCTGGTGGGTAGGAATTCGCCTGCTTTATCCAGTACCACCCTGGTTTCCTCCATGCTTCCACTCCTTTCGGCCCGCAGGCTAGCCCTTGGCTGCCTTCTGGGCTTGGTCCGGGCTCAAGAACCGCTTAGCTAAGAGGCAGAGCAGCACCGAGACCGCGGCGGAGGTGCCCAGCCTGCCCCCGATACCCACCAAGACGCTCTGGCCAAAATAGATGACCAAAGAACAGATGGCGCTGATGATCAGCATTTCTCTGTAGCTGCAGCAGCGCTCGCTGCTGCACATGGCGGCATAGGAAACGGCAGTGCAGGTCAGGGCAAACAAAGCCCCTTCCTGCAAAAGGGGCGGCAGTACCAGGCCGGCCGTGAGGGCCAGGATGGCCGAGACCTCCACCACGCTCAGTTTAGTGTTCTGCCTGAGCCAAAAACCCGCTGCTCCGCAAACTAATGCGATTACAATGTTCAGCAAGAGAGTCACCGCTAGATACCTCCAATCAGTGCCAAAACCACGACCACCGCGGCAGCCGCAATGGTGCCCAGGCGGCCTCCCACTCCCACCCAGCATTCATCGGTCAGCTCAAAGAGGACGCCGCCCAACAGCCCCGCGACCAGCAGAGGGCCTAAGGTGGGAAAACGCAGGGCCGAGCTCATGCCCACAAAGGTGCCCATGTACATGACCAGCTGGTCCTTGCCCTTGAGCACCTGGGCTCCCACCAGACCCACCAAGGCCGAGGCCACCACGGCCCCCAGCCCCAGGCGGGTGCTGAGCAGGAAGGTGAGCAGCGCCGCCAGGCAGCTGAGCACAGCCGAACGCACCAGCGCGGTGGTCAGCTTGAAGGACGGGCGGCTTAAGGCCGCAAACACGCCCACCACCAAAACCGCCAGAACCAAGATGCGGCCAAAGGCGGTGGAAAGCAGGTTAAAGATGTCCAAAACCGCCGCCACCAGCGGCACGAAAATGAGAAGTTGGTACCACATTTCTTATGCGCCTCCATCCAAATCTGCACGCTCTCGCAAAGCCTGGACCAGTTCCACCACTTTTTCCTCGGTCAGGTGCCCGTAAACGGTATCGTCCACCAAGGCAGCCGGTGAAACGTCGCAAGCCCCGATGCATTCACAGGTTTCCAGGGTAAACAGCCCATCCTCCGTGGTTTCCCCCGCCTGGATCCCCAGAGCCCTCTCAAAGGCCTCCAGTATTCTTTTCGTACCCTTGATGTGGCAGGGGGCCGTCTTGCAGAGGCGGATGAGGATTTTGCCCCTGGGTTCCTTGGAGAAGAAAGAGTAAAACGTCTGGACGCTGTAGATCTGGGCCAGGGGAACGCCCATGGCTTCAGATACGGTTTTAGCCACCTCTTTGGGGATGCCGTTACCCGCCACTTCCTGCACTTCATGCAGGACCGGGATGAGCATATCAGGTCTGCCCTTCCACCTGCCGGCGATCTCGGCTACTTTCCTCAAAACCTCCTCATCGATCTGCGGTCTCAACTCTTCACGGGCTGCTCCTTGCATCAAACGCACCTCCTCTCTGTTCTAAGCGCACCCGTTCTAGACAGCTATCGAAAAACGCCGCGGCCTCTCCCAAACCAACCGGCCGCCTTCTGCGCCTGTGCATGGCCGCGACTTCCTGAAGATAACCGGCGCGGATCTGCTCCGCTTCCGCCCCTAGGTGGAAAAAGGCCCCCAGCAGCAGCTGGACACACCTGGCCTTTTCCTCGCTTAGGGCCGGGTAATAGGTGGCGGCAAAGGCGGCGGCCCGGCCGAAATCCACGGCCAGCTCTCCAGGGAGGGGGGGATCTTCAAAGTCTAAGCCCACACACCTTTTACCTGTCCAGAGGAAGTTGCGCAGGTTGAGATCCCCTTTCAGCTGCCCCGTCAGGCGGTGGTGCTCCGCCAGCCAGCGGGCCAGCTCTAGGGCCTGGGGCCAGTCCAGGAAGTCCACCAGATCAGCATAGACCGGGCCGGGGATGTACTCCAAAAAGAGGGCGTGCTCGTTTTTGCCCAAAAGCTTTGGAACGGCCAGGCCAGCCTGGCGCAGCTCCACCAGGGCGGCAGCTTCCCTCTCCAGGGCAAGGGGGTCTTGACTGCGCTTCACCACCACGCCCGCTTCCAACCTTACATCATTTCTGCGGGAGAAGAACCTCATGACCTCAGCCGGACCTCGATCCTGCTCCCCGCCTTAAAGCCCCGCAGCTCCTTGACCACACCCAGCACCGCGTTGCGCAGAATGTTCTGCACAAAGGGCACCATAGGCACCGCCGCTCCATCCACCAGAAGCTCCACTTCCGGCCGCCAGAGCAGGCAGTCTTCCCTCTTGGCTTTTTGCTGGACCACAAGCCCGGTGAGCTCCCGGCAGCTGCGGCCGCAGGCCGAGCAGCACTCCGGGTCAAAGGAGGGCAGCGGTGCAAAGGCCCGCTCCTCCACGAAATCAACCAGGCTTTCCGGCTCCTGGAGAGCATTAAAGACAGGGAGGCCGTAAACCTCCTTTACCCCGAGATTGGCCACCACACCGGAAACAGCCCCTGTCCTTTCATCCAGGTGCTGCTCCACTTCCTCCACGGTGTGGGCGGTGACGATGGAAAGTACATTGCAGTCGGAAACGCCTTCCAGGATAACGAAGTCATGGTCGTAGTGGCGGAGGATCTCCTCTATGGGCAGCTTTGTGCCGTAAAGAACATCGGTTTCATAAAGGCCCCTCGCGGTCACCGGATCGGCCCCCGCCGCCCTGTGCCGCCTGGTGTTGGTGGCGGGATCCGGATCGATGGCGAACCCTTGGAAATGGATCTCCTTCACCGACCCGACCTTGTAACCCCTGCGGCGCAGGCCGCTGATGAGCGCTTCACAGACCGTGGTCTTGCCGGACCTGCTCAGCCCGTTAACGGCTACAGCTTTCATCTTGACAACTCCTTCAGGATGCCAGGTAAAACCGGAGGGCAGTTAAGCCCGCGACCAGCAGAAAACAAACCGCAGCCCAATCCGCAGCGCCCATGCTGGCCCGCCCGTAAATCGTCCGCCTGGGCAGAGCGCCAAAACCCCTGGCCTCCATGACCGCAGCCAGTTTTTCCACCCTGGCCAGCGCTTCGGTTAAGACAGGTACGATCAGGGCCGCATACAGGCGCAGCTTCTGCCCCCAAGGGACCGCCTTAAGGTTCACCCCCCGCAGCTGGAGGGCGGTAAGGGCCTGGGCAAAGGCCTCGCTGAGCAGCGGCAGAAAGCACAGGGCTGCAAAGAGACTAAAGCAGAATAAGTACGGTACGCCCATCTGGATCAGGGAGTTGATCACCCGGCGGCTGTCCTCCCGCATCATCACAGCGCTGGCACAGAAGACAATCACCAGGCGCAGGCCCGCCGCCAGCCCTTTCCACAGTCCCTCCCCGGTCACCAAGACCCTCCCTCCCAGGGTGAGCAGGGGAGTTCCGGTGCGCACGAACAGGATCTGCACTGCGGTGAGCATGGCCAAAACCGGCAGGAATCTTCTGAGGCGCCGGCCCAAACCCAAAAAGTCTGCACCAAGAAGCAGCGCTCCCCCAAGGGTAAAGAGGGTGAGCCCCAACATCCACAGGGGCCTGGCAAAGAGCACCGCCCCGCTGGTACAAAGCACCACCCAGAGCAGCTTCACCCTGGGATCCACCCTGCTCACGCCACCACCCGCCCTTCCGCCAGCCTCACCCGCCGGGCCCTCCAGCGGGAGGCCAGCTCCTGGCTGTGGGAAATCACGGCCAGACCCTTCCCCTGGGCGAGCAGCTCGTCCAGGAGGCGGTAGAGCTGTTCCCGGCTGGTCCGGTCCAGTCCGGCCGTGGGTTCATCCAGGATGAAAAACTCCGCTCCCCCCATGAGCATGGTGCAGATGGCCAGCCGCTGCTTCTCGCCGCGGCTGAGGACCTGCACGGGCCGTTCCTTGAGCTCTCCTAGGCCAAACCTGACCAGAAGCTCCTGGGCCCTTCCGCAGGCCCGGGGCAGATCTTCCCCCAGCAGCTCCGGGACAAAGAGCATCTCCTGCCAGACGGTGGAAGCAAAGAGCTGGCGGGATGGGTTTTGAAAGAGGTAGCCCACCCGCCCTCCGATTTCCCCCAAGGAGAGTTCCTCCGCGGGATGGCCAAAGATGCGCACCTGACCCTCTTGGGGGCGGAGGATGCCGCACATGAGCTTGGAAAGGGTGGTCTTGCCGCTGCCATTGGGGCCGGTAATCAAGGTGAGTTCGCCGGGAGCCAGCTCCAAGGCGGGGCACCGTAAAGTGAATCCGCCCCGGCTGTAGCGGTACACGACATCAGAAAGGGCAATGGCAGTCACGGGACCACCTCCCGCAGCTTCCCTTGGGCTAGGTGCAAAATGCGGTCCACCACCGGCAAATTTTCAGGGTCATGTTCCACCAGAAGGACCGCCCGGCCTTTTGCTTTGTAATCTGCAATCACTCCCTGGACCACCGCGGCTCCCTGCTGATCAAGGGAAGCGAAGATTTCGTCTAAGATGAGCAGGCCCGGTTCCAAAGCCAACACCGCCGCCAAGGCCACCAGCTGCTTTTGGCCTTGGGAGAGGTCTTGCGTGGCCTGGCAGCGGTACCGGCTCAGGCCTACGAGATCCAGGGACGCTCCGATGCGCCTGGCCATCTCCTCTTCGGGAAAGCACAGATTTTCCAGTCCGAAAGCCACCTCCGCTTCCACCGTGGGGAAGAAAAGCTGGGCATCGGGATCCTGAAACACCACCCCCACCCGGCGCACCGTTTCCGCGAGGGGCAGATCCCAAAGCCGATCCCCGAAGAGCAGGATTTCCCCAGACACCCTGCCGGGGAGAGACCGGGGTATAACCCCCGCCAGCACATGGCAGAGGGTGGATTTCCCAGCACCGGAGGGGCCGGTGACGGCCACGCACTCCCCTTTGCCGATCTCCAGCTCCCCTTTTTCCAGCAGAGGGGGACCTTCCAGATGGCCAAAAGTGAGCTGCCGCGCCTTAAGGGCCATCATCGGACCACAATCTCCTCTACGTACTTGCACCAGCGCTGGGCGAACACCACGTTTTTGATCACCAGCATGTAGGGTCCAAAGCCCCCTTGGGCTTTGGGCTTCAACACTTCGCCGTTCATAGCTATGCAGATATACACATTCCCGGGCTCCAGGGCCTCGGCCCCCGTCACCACCGAGGCATAGCCGTCCAGGGCATGCACCTGCACCAGGGAATGGGGCTCCAGCTGGATGCCGCAGCTGGCACAGATATTACTCAACTCCACCCCCGTGAAGGTGACGGGCGTGGGGTCGGTGATGCTGGTATCCATGATGGCCTCGAATTCCACCGGCTGCAGCGCCAGGATCTGGGACATGGTGATACGCTGGCTGGTTTCCCCCGCCGTGAGCACAAACTCGGCATTCATTTCCAATTCCTTTTTCAGGGCCAGATCGCCTGCATTGAGGTAGGCCAGCACCCCTGTTAAGGCCAAGAGGAAGACGATGCTGCCCGCGACAATGCGGTTGCCCCGCTTGGTGGCGCTGCTCATGGCTGCTCCCACTTCAGCCAGGGTATGGTCAGATCCAGCAGGGAGAACTGGCCGTGATCTCCCAGTTTATCCCCTGCCGCTGGGTGCTGGCCGTGATCAGCCAGGACGAAAACCGTCCCCGTAAAGCCCTGGCAGAGATCCTCAACATAGGCATCTAGTTCCAAGAGCTTCGCCGCGGCCTCGGGGGAGAAGGGCCCGCAGCTGTGGGCCACATCATCGTAGCCGTGGAAATGGACGAAGACCAGATCGGCCCCCCGGGCCAGCTCTTCCTGGGCTGCCCGGAAAATTTCGCCGTCGGTGGTGCCATCGCCATCTAGATCGGCGTTGAGCACGGGGCTTATACTGGTATTCACCACTTTAGTTGTTCCTTCCACCATAACGGAATCTTTGCCCAGCTCAGCGGCGCGGGCAAAGAGATCGGGCACCTGCAGCTCCCGCTGGCCCCGGGCGGTGATCCCGTGCCTGGGGGGCAGCTCGCCTGTGAGCAGTGAGGCCAGGGCCACAGGGGTGATGGAAGGGAAAACTGTACGGGCCCTCTGCACCTGTTTGCTGCCGAGAAAGGGCGGCTGAACCTGAATGAGTTCGTAGTACCCCAGACCATCCAGGAGGACAATGAGCACCCGGCCTGTCTCCAGGGCCTGCAGTGCTGCGGGCAGAAGCTGGGTGACAGAAAGCTCGGGAGGGTCCAGCCAGAGGCCCTTGAGATCTGGCCTGCGGGTGCGCCCGTCCGGCCCCAGGTAATCCCCGGAGCGGCCGCGCCACTCCAGAAAACCATCGAGGGGAACCTCCAGCTGGCTGCCGTCGGCAAAATAGGCTAGGGCGGCCGGCAGCTCCGCTCCCCCCACAAACTGGCCCAGGGGAATGAGGCTGCGCTTGGTGAAGGCGGTGACGGAACAATCCCCGCGCCGGGCTTCCCCTTCCTTGATCAGACGCTGGAGCGCGTCCGCGGTAAACAGTGTGCCGTAAGTGACCGTGCTTTCCTCCAGGCCGTGGATAAAGCGCACTCCCGGCACCTCTGGCCCTGTGCCTATCACCACCACATATTCCAGGTCTTTCACCCTGGCCTGGGGAGGATGGTCCGGGGCCGTGAACTGCCAGCGGTTTTCCGGATGCCAAAACAGGCAGCAGTCCTGGGTGATTTCGTCCAGGGAAAGCGCCGCGACAACGCCATCGTGCGCGGCCAGGAGGATCTGAACCTGCTCCCCACACACTTCCGCCTGGGCAAGGACGGACAAAAGTGGAACCCCGTCGTAAACCGCGCCGCGGTACTCGATCTTCACTGTTTCCCAGCCCTCGCAGCCGGTGAGCACCACTTCCCGCACCACATCACCGGTGACAACTAGGGAAGGCAGCCCGCTGGCGTGGGCCCGCGGTGGGTTAAGGGCCCCCAGCAGCGCTAAGGCGCAGAGCAGTAAAGCAGTTAGAACGCTTGTGCCTTTCCGTTTCATCTAAAATCCCCCCGCGGACCGTAAAATCCCGGACCTCTTGATGCTGCGGGCGGCCAGATGGGCAACCAGGCCCCCCAGACCCCCCGAGAACGCCGCCGCGGAAAGGGAGAGCAGCAGGGGGACAGGAGGAAGCCTAAACAGGGCCAGGTTTACGGCGAGACTTCCCGCCACATTGGCCGCCAACCCCGCTCCAAAACAGCAAAGGGCGCAGCAGCCCCGGTGACCGCTGATCAGCAGCCAGATCTCCACCGCTAAGCCGGACAGAGAATAGGTGAACAGGCTCGCTGCTCCATGGGAACCCAGTGTCCCGGTGATCGTCACCAAAACAGCCTGCAGCAGAGACACCACAAGGGCTGCGCCCCTTTTGCCCGTAATTGCGCTGGCCAAAACCAGAAAAAGCATGTAGAAGCCGCCCGCCACAACCCCGCCGGGTATCAGCAGAGGGCCGGTAATCATCTGGGCCAGGGGAACAACCACAGTCTTAATGGCCAGGCCGCTGGCGGCCAGCACGGCAAAGACCAGGTAGTCCACGAGGCTAAAATGGCGGCTCCTCATCTTATCACGATCTTTACGATGAACTTGGTCCAAAAATTCGCGGTATAGGCTTCACTGGCGCAAAACCAAACCTTGCCGTTACCTTCCTCTTCGGTGATGGGCTGGCCATCTTTGTACAGGGCGAAGACGGAGTCTTCAGCCTCCAGAACTTCCAGGGGATAAACCTGCTCAAAGCCGTCGGAGGCAATCACCTGAACACTGCGGGCTCCCTGGACGCCGATGGCTTCAGCCAAAACCTTCCAGTGCACCCCGGTGTAGTGGCCGGTCGTGGTCTTGCCCCGGGAATTTGTGCGGGTGAGCTTGACGGTCATCTGCGGCAGGCTCAAAAACTCCTCCAGGGTCAGAGCGTCCACCGCTGCCCCTTCGAAGGTGAGGAGAATCTCGCCTTCCGCAGCCTGGCACAAACCAGCTGAGGAGAGCCCAATTAGGACTGCCAAACAGACTATAGTTATTTTTTTCACACTGCTCCCCCTTTGATGCGCCGCTGGCAAGGGCTGCCCGCGGCGCTATTCCCCGGCTTCCACGGCGATAACGTATTTGACCTTCCCGCCGCCTTGGACTCCGCTCAGATCATAGCCCTCAAACTTGATCCTCAAATAACCCGCCTTTTCATCGGGATAGAGAACTCCATAGGGTATGGCTTCCGCCGGGATCTGCACCTCAAAGCCGTCACTGGCCCGGAACGTGTAGCTGGCGGCCTCCACCATGCCCACCTGGGCAAACAGTTCGGCCAGGGGCGCTTCGCTGCCGAAGTAGATGGCGTCTTCGCCGGCAATGACCACATCCAGCTGCTTCACCCGCATCCCCAGGCTCAGATCTTCCGCGAAGTAGAGCGGGACATCTTCTGCACGCCCCGGTTCGGACTCCAGGGTGACGTAGCTACCCAAGAAGATCTCCGGTTTTTCCAGCTTCTCCAGCCCATCCCTGGCGCGCATCATCACAGGTGCCTGGGGAAGGGCCCGGGCAAAGGCGGCGAAGTAAGCTTCCATGCCGTAGGCGCTTACCATCTGGCCCCGGTTGTTCAGCACCTCCGGCTCCAGCTGCTGCACCGCTTCCCGGAAAAACGTGAGGCGCTTTACGGGAACCTGCAGCTGAGAGGCAAATTCTTCAGCGGGAACCAGCTCAATTTTGGTCAGGTTCTTCACCCAGTACATGGAGCGCTGCTCGGGGATGCAGCTCCGGGGATACTCCAAACCCTCCCCGTCCCTGGCCAGCATGATGTAAACCCCGTGGCCGGCCCAAATTTCCGCGGGGACAGCCATGACATATCCATCGGAAGCAATGAAATTGAGGGAAGCCAGGTGCTCCAAAGCCAGCCCGTTTTCCGCGAGCAGCCCGCCCAGGGAAAACCCGGTCACCTCTGTTTCAAAGACTTCTCCAGAGGAGCTCACATGCCAGCAGGTGAAGGTTTCCAAGGGACGCTCCAGCAATCCACTCCCATCGAGGACCAGCTGGAGGCCTGCACCGACAATTTCCAGCTGGGTATCGGGCGCCAGGGACAAGCTGGGTTGAGCTAAGGCGGTTCCAGCGGCAAGAAAGCAGGCAGCGGCGGCTAAAAACAAGAAAACAAGTGCAGCTAGCCTCGATCTTTTCAACACGATACCCCCTCGGAGACTCTGGAAATCCAGGCCGATCAAGGTACCTGTTTTCGACATCAGCTTGCACTTGTTTTGTCATAGTTGAGCTAGATGGGGTGCGGAGAATATGGGGATAGATTCAGCTGTTACGGCACCTTAAGAGCCGTGGTTTCCACTGTTTGCCTCATTATACATTATGGAATTAGAAAATTCAATGATAATTTTTTCGCAAACACCCGCACTGACACAACATTGGTTAAGCAGTTGTTTCTGCCCTCCCGGCAGGGCAAGAGGTGCGCTTTGGTTCGAAATTCGCACAAAAGGCCCCCGACCTGAGCTGGACCGCGGCAGCTTCCGCCTCCAGCATACTCCACCTCGGAGCGGAATCGTTCTCCC
Source organism: Firmicutes bacterium UBA3914 (assembly GCA_002391385.1). Classification (GTDB taxonomy): domain Bacteria; phylum Bacillota; class Limnochordia; order Darwinibacteriales; family Darwinibacteriaceae; genus DTU010. The sequence continues at coordinate 26,101 of DGEY01000058.1, forward strand.
GTGGAAAAGCCATATTGACAAGCAGGGCATCCCGGAATATGATAATTTTACAACGATCTTTCAGCGGTACAAACCGCACGGGATCTGGGGGACTACACAAGACGCCATTCACCGCTCCGCGACAGACCAGTAAGTCCAGCCGGCCCATCCAGGCCCACGGGATACTGGTTTTGTTTTCCATGATTCCCAGCTCAAAAACGGGAGGGAGCGCCATGGCTTCCGTGGCCAAAAGCGGAGTCACCAGACCGCTGGGCGAGCGCGAGAGGCGGCAGCTGCAGCACGAGCTGAAGATCTACATGGAGAAGTACTTCAAGAGCAAACTGGGCAAAGGGGTAGACCACACCGAAGTCACCATCTGGGAAGATCTCCTGGTGATCCGGGGCGAAGGCTTCCTCACGGAGCCGGAGAAATACATCGTCAACACAGCGGAAGGCCAAGAACTGGTCAGCTCCGCCGCATGCATGTGGCCAAGCGGCATTCCCGGGACAACGTCCCCTATTTCGAACAGCTATTCCAGGCTAAGGTCATTCATGAAGCCTTTTTGGTGGATGCTGAAAAGGACTTTTGGATGCATGTGATGGTCTTTGATGAGATGCTGACAAGATAGCAAGGTAGATCGAGGGGAAACAAAGCGGCCCTGAGATAGACCATGTTTCAAGCCCCACATATGCAGGGGCGTTGGAAACATGGTCTCTTTTTTGGGGCGAGGTCGCCGATCATCCCATACCCCGCCCCTCTCCCAGGTGAAAAACGCCCTTAAAGCAGTCTTTAGGGGCAGACATTTTGAAGAGCGCTGGCTATTGTCTTTTTCCTCAAACTTCCGTGGGCCCCTTAGCCAGCGCTCTTCCTTTAACGGGCATCAATGGCTTTTCTGAAGCTCTCTGTGGCCTTGTGGAGGCTTGCACTGGTGTGGCCGGTGACCACTGCACCGATCATCAGTGCATTGACACCGGTGGCAGCCAGGGCGGGAACGTCCTCGGGCTCCCACTTAAGCTGTGTCGGTACGATAATGGGCAGGCCCGTTTGGCGCCGCAGATAGTGGTAGACAGCTAGATCCTGGGCCGTTACCGGCTGCCCGTACCTTTCCCGGGGCATGACCGCGGCCTCAATCATGGCCACCCCCGTGCGGGAAAGGGCGGGGATCAGCTCCCGGGGAAACTGAAAGCTGGGCGCCGCGGCAATGGGGAGCAAAGGCCTGGGCCTCAGCCAGCCCGCCGGCAGGTGGTGGGCGTAAACGGAAACAAAGGACAAGCCCAAATCCCTCAGAACCTCCAGGTCGCCGGGCAGCGCTTCCAGGGAATCGCCGGGGACTATGCCCACCGGCTTATCCTTGGCCGCGGCGATGATCTGCGCGATCTTCTCTCCCTCTTCCTCCAGGGTGCCAAAGCGGGTCCCGGAAGCGAAGTGATCCGCAGAAATGTGCACCTTCAGTGCATCTGCCCCCGCTTCCAGGGCCGCCTGGGCCAGTTCCACATCGTTGCGGGGCAGGCTCACCCACAGGTTTAAGCTTTTTGGAAACAAGTTCATCACTGGACACCTCTCAAATAAGCACGTTTTGGCTGCGCAGCCTGCGCTGCAGATCCTCAATGCTGATTTCCCGGGGGCTCTGCCCAGCCTGCACAGCTAAGGCAGCGGCCGTTCCCCCGGCCTGGCCCAGGGCCATAACCGACGGCTGCGTGCGCACCGCGGCCAGAGTCTCATGGGTACAGGAGATGCAGCGGCCCACCACCAGGAGCCCTTCAATACCCTTGGGCAAAAGGACCCGGTAGGGCAGGCAGTAGGACTGCGCCTGGAGATTGATGGTCTGGACCCCTTGGCCATCGGGGGCGTGGATGTCGATGGGGTAGGCGTTGCGGCTGATGGTGTCGGGAAACTCAACCCCTTCAACGATGTCACTGGCCTGGAGCACATAGTCCCCCACGATCCGGCGGCTCTCCCGCACCCCTGCCTGGGGACCGGAGGTGACGATGTAAGTCTGCTCAAAACCGGGGATCTCCTTTTGGAAGAACCTCCAAAGCTCCATCATCTGCCTGCGCAGGGCGATCTCTGCTTTGGTGAGCTGCCAGGCGTCCGTGGCATCGATCTTGGTGGCCCTGGTCATGTTGACCGTGACCTGGTCGGGACGGGCCGTCTGGAAAAAGAGCACCATGTCCCGGTCCAGATGCAGCTCGCCCCGCTCTTTGGCCCGCCGCAGCAGGGTGTAAAACCCGTTCACGGAGAGATGTTCTCCCTCCAGCAAGTCGAAGTGGGTTTTTTCGTAGAACTCGTTGGGGTGTTCCCGCATGTACTGCCTAACCCGTCCCAAGTCCACATTGCCCAACACGAACATGAGCGACATGGGCTGGGTGAGCCCGTCGGAGCTGCGCCCCACCTGAAACTCGGCTCCAGCAAAGGCGGCCACATCGCCATCTCCGGTGGCGTCGATCACCACATCGGCGTAGAGCTCTTGCCGCTCGGCTTTGTTCCACACCTGAACGCCTTTGATGCACCTGCCCTCCATGATGGCCGCGGTTACCCAGGTATGCAAAAGCAGCTCAACCCCGCTTTCCAGGCAGAGATCGAGGTAGACCATCTTGGCCAGCTCCGCATCGAAGGGCGTCACCGTATGCACATAACCGGTGGTATCCCGGACATGGCCCGGACTGCCGCCCAGCTCTTGCAGCCTCTCCACGATCTCTTGCCCGAGGCCTTGAATAACTTGGTTCCCAGCTTCATCGTGAAAGGTCATCCAGGGCCCCACCAGGGCAGCTGTGCCCATACCGCCCAGGAAACCATAACGTTCAATCAACAGGGTGCGCGCCCCGTTCCGTGCGGCAGCAATGGCCGCACAGGTTCCCGAGGGGCCGCCGCCCACCACAATTACATCAAACTTGTACACTGGATCCCTCCTCCAATCTAAACCCTCTTCCCCAGCAGGATGATCACCCGCTCCTTTTCCGGCAGGTGCTGCAGTTCCGCTGCGGCCAGAGAAGCCACCTGCTCAGGGGAGACCAATCCCGTGAGGTCGATCACCCTTCCTCCAACCAGCAAAAAGGGCTTGGGCATTTCGATCCCCGCATCCCCGTACTGGGAATGCTTTTCCAGGGCCGTCTGCAGATCTGCCTGCACCTGGGCCGCGGTGGTTTCCAGAACCAAGCCGTGGGGCAGCTGCAGGCGGATAACCCCTTCCCGATCTAAAACCACCAGGGGTTGCCGGCTGCGGCGGACTAATCCGAAGAGCTTTTTCACTTCCTGCTCCCCGGTGAACACTTCCAGAAGTTCCGTCCCGCCCTTCCAGCGGAGCAGTTCCTGGGGCAGGCCCACAGCTTCTGCCGCTTTCCGCCTGAGCTCTTCCCGGGCCAGCCGCACTCCCCGCTCTTTAGTCCTCAGCTCCGTAGCTCCCGTGGCCACGGCCCGCACCAAATTGCGCTGGGCATCGATCTCCACATGGACTTCCACTGTATCGGGCTTGGCACCCGCTTTGATCACTTGGCGCTCCGCTTCTTCCCGGATGCGGAGGATGTCTTCCTGGCTGGGGTTGGGGATGGTGCGTTCCACCGTATCCCGCACTAAAGACAGGGCCACACCTATGGGCGAGATGACCTGGGCATTCTTGGCGATCCGGTGCTTCATGCCCAGGGTTTTTGCCAGGTGCGGGACCACCGCGGCTGCGCCGCCTCCTCCACCCACCAGCACAGTCTGGTCTTTGTCCATAGCGTAGTCTTTGAGCAGCTGCCGGACCAGGGGAAGGCACTTGGCCGAGGCCAGCTCCAGGATCCTTTCTGCCGCCTGTTCAGCGCTCAAGCCCACAGCCTTCCCTATAGCTTCCAAGGCCAGGCGGGCCGACTCTCGATTGCCCCTGGCGTAGTCTCCCTCGGGAACAAAGCCCAGGAAGTTGGCGGCGCAGGCCACCGTGATGGCAAACCTCTCACCATACTCGTTTTCCACCGCTGCGTAGTCCAGGGCATCTTCCGGGCGGGGCCGCACCGTGACCACGTTCAATTTGGTGAGCCTCTCCGGATCTGAAAAGACGGCGTAGGGAAAGCCGGCAATGTGGGCGCTGCGGGGCCCCACGTCTTTGATCCTGCCGTCCCCTAACCTCACCATGCTGCCGCCGGCCACAGCCACTGTGCGCACATCCAGGGAGTTAACGTAGGTTTTGTGTCCCCCCACTTGGGCGTAGTCCACCATCACCCGCCCGTTCACCACGGCGGAAATGTCGGTGGAAGTGCCCCCCACCTCCAGGAACAGGCCGTGGGAAACCTTCTCGTACATGAGGGCTCCCGCCACCCCCGCAGCGGGGCCGGAGAGCATGGTTAGAATTGGCCTGCGCATCACCTCGTCAATGTTCATGACCCCCCCATCGCAGCGCATGACCATGAGGGGAACGGCGATCCCCGATTCTTTCACCGACTGCTCAGTCAGGGAAGCAGCCTCCATCATCTTCGGGAGGATGCTGGCATTGATCACCGCCGTCTTGGTCCGGGTCTTCAAGCCGTAGAGTTTGGAGATCTCATGGGTGCCCACCGCCGGCAAACCGGCCTGCACCGCCTGCTCCATAATGGCCTGTTCCTGGCTGGGATCATCTACCGAAAAGGACGCGGCGGCAACGATGACCTCTGCCCCTTCCTGCCGCAGCTCGCAAATGGCCTGGCCCGCCGCCTGGAGCTCCTCCACGTGGCGCTGGACAGAGGTTAGGTAGCGGCCCTGGGCCAGTTCAATGGGTTCGATTTGGGTGTCCAGGCGCACCTTGCGCCCTTCCATACCCTGGCCGAAGCTCACCACTCCCACTTTGACCACATCGCCCTCCAAAAGCGCATTGGTGGCCTGCGTGGTTCCGTGGGCGATGAACTCCACCTCTCCGGGATCGATCTGGTGCTCCTCCAACACCCGGTGCAGGGCCTCCACAATTCCCTTGGCCACTCCCTCCGGTGCGGAGTGGGTGGTGGGCACTTTGACCTGGCCCAGAAGTTCGTAGCTCTCGCTATCCAGTACAACTGCATCGGTGAACGTGCCGCCGACATCAATGCCAATCCTTACTCTCACTACCAACACCCCATGGAATGTATAAGTCCGCCGAGGGGGCACCCCCTCGGGATAAGCTAAACGAACATGATTGTTGCCACCAGCACACCGGCGGCCACCAGCAGCCAGACGTAGGGCAGGAGCTTAGCGGTGATCTGGTTCACGTCCACATCAGCATAACCAGCCAGCCACACGTTGTGGGTGTTCGTCGGGTCGGCAATGGCCTGCATCCTTTCCACCGCCAAGAGGGCGCTCATGACCGCGGTGGCCGGAAGCAGCCCCAGGCCGATCATCAAGCCGGCTACACCGCTGCCCAGCCCAAAAAGGTTCAGGGGACCGCGATACAAAGCCAGCGGTGCCAGGAGGGTAAAGAAGAGGAAGTAGGATGCGGGGCCCTTGGGAACCACCCGCTCCAGTAAGGGACCGATGGTCTGCGCCACTTGGGGATGGAAGACCGCATTGAGCACCATGCCGATCCCCACCATGAGGATAATGGCGGGAGCGCCTTGACCGATGCCCTCAAAGGCGGATTTGGTGAGCAGGTTGATGAAGCTGCTCCAGCTCCTTTGGGTCACCGCCAGCCCGTAGAGGATACCCACCAGCAGAGCGGGGATGATGGGCCATTTGAAGATGGTGATCAGCAGCAGGGGCAGCAGCGGCGTGATCAAGGCCACAAGGCCCACTTCTTTTTCCGGAACCTGCACCGTCTTCACTGCCCAAAACGCCTTAGCCTTACCGCGGCGCAGTTCCATGGAGAGGAAGATCACCGCGGTGATGAAGGTGAGGGCCATGATGATCAAGGCGAAGTTCCTGATGGTCTCCAGGGGTACTCCGGTTGTGGCCTGGAAGAACGCCCAGTTGGAAACGTTCAAGGCCAAGCCCCCCGCCATGCCGAACAAGAAGATGCAGGCGGCCGCCAAGGGAGCGATGCCCACGGAGATGAGGATAGGAAGGACAATGGAACCCAGCATAATCACGGCGCCCAAGCCGCCCATGGATGTGAAGAGAATGGTCAGAGCCACCAAAATGGCCAAGGCGATCCAAAACGGACGGTCTCCACCCAGTTCAGCGGCGATTTTGATGATGCGCTGGGCGATCCCCGTCTGTTCCATGACCACACCGAGCCAAGCGCCGAACATCACCGCGGTGAAGGCCGAGGCCAGGCGGATGGAACCTGCCTCAATGATGTTCGAGATCAAGCCGATGTCCTTGCCCGTTTCATCCACACCCTTCAGGGGCACGCCGGCAATGAGGGCGATGCCGATGGCCAGAAGGGGCAGAGCGATGAGACTGGGCAGCTTGCGGGTGATCATCAACACCGCGATCACCAAGAAAAAGATGATCATCAGCACTGCTTGAAACATCTCTCTTCTCCTTTCCGAGTTTTCTCAGCGCCAACACCAACTTACTTGCAGCAGCCTAATATCGACCCCCTTTGGATAGGAAATGCTGAATCACTACGGTGGCTGCGCCCAGCACGCCGGCCTTCGGCCCGATGGTGGAAACCCGCAGCCTCACTTCGGGAACCCTAAAGGGCAGCAGAGCACTGTAGAAGCTCCGCTCCAGGGAATCCAAGAGGATCTCTCCAGCCTCCAGGAGATCCCCGCCCAACACCACTTCATCCATGTCCAGTAGATTAACTATGCCGGCCACCGCTTTTCCTATGTACTGTCCGGCGTTAACGAGAAGCTCCCCCGCGGCGGCATCCCCCTGCAGCGCCGCGGCGATGAGGTGCCCGGCGGTCAGGGGGGACTCTTGGGCCGCCGCCTGCAGATAGGGGCTTTTCCCGCTGGCCGCGAGCTGCTGGCCCTGCTTGGCCAGGGCATTGCCGGAAACCAGCGCTTCCAGGCAGCCCCGGTTGCCGCAGAGGCACGGAGGCCCGTGGGGATCCACGATGTTGTGGCCGATCTCCCCCGCCCGCCCTGTGCGTCCAGAGTAAATGCGGCCATCCAGCACCAGGCCAGCGCCGATGCCATCCCCCAGGTGAACATAGAGCAGATCGGTTACGGTCCCTTCGCCGCTGAGGTAACACTCGGCCAGGGCGGAAGCATTACCATTGCGCTGCACCAAAACAGGCACGCCTAGAGCCTCCTGGAGAAGGCTCCCCAGGGGAACTTCCCGCCAGTTGAGGAAGGTGCTTAAGCGCACGGTTCCGCTGGCTTCCTGCACGATCCCCGGCACCGCCACACCCACGCCCACCAGCTCCTCCAGGTTGACCCGGTTGCGCACACAGAGCCTGCCCACCACCGCCAAGGCGGCCTGCAGCACAGCTTCGGGACTGTGGTCCGGCAGGAGCTCTTCTGACCAGGCCAAAGCGTCCGCCCCCAGGTTGACCAGGGCAGCCTGGACCCGCGTCCGGGAGATGCGCACGCCGATCACCTTTCCCGCCATGGAGTTGAACTCCAGAAGCACAGGGGGCCGGCCGCCCACGGATTCCAGCGTCCGGGATTCCTGGACCAGTCCCTGCGCGATCAGTTCTTTGGTGAGGTTGGTGACCGTCGCCGGGCTCAATCCCGTGAGCCTGGCCAGCTCACTGCGGGTCGCGGGCTTCTGGCACAGGACGCGCAGCAGCTTGCTCTGATTCGCCACCTTTACCTGTTCGTAGTGGGATAAGTCTCGCAGCATCGCTACTCTGATATCCTTTCCGGTTATTTCATCTTCTAAATTTAGTATGTGAAATAATTCCCTACAGGTTATTCTACGTTAGGCAAAATATTCCTGCTTTAGGTTGCGGAATTCTTTAACAAATCCTCAACTTCCCCAATCAACTGGGGAAGCGAGCTGCGGAAATCCGGGGAGCTTTCGGCCAGGAGAAACCAATCAAAAAAAATGGGCAGACAGGGCAGGGCGGCTAGTTCCTTGGCAAAACGGTGCGCGGCGATCTCCCGCACCGCACGCACCCTAGCCGTTCTGACCCGCCAGGGGCCCAGCTTCCAGATGGTCACCGCGGGAAAACAGCGGTCCACGCAACCCCTCTCCTCCTCCAGGGCGTGGAAGAACTCGTGGGCAATGGTGGCCCGCTCCAGCTGCTGGTAGGTGAGGAAATGGGCAGGCAGCGCCTGACAGATCCGCTCCAAAGCCCGACGGTTGATGGTGATGGAGCCCGGGGCATAGGCGGCCCGCAGTCTTTGTCCCAGATCACCGGTGGTTAGGACCAGGCCCCTTCGGCCCACAGCCGCCAGCAGGTCTACGCCCTTGAAGTCCGCGGCCCACTGGGCGCCGAGTTCCAAGGCACCGGCCGCATAGACCCAGCGCTGCTCCCGTGCCAGCTTGGGAAACACCAAGTCTTGCTGGAGTTCCAGGTAGGCCCAGATCCGATCCTCAGCGGCTTTAGAGAGCAAAAGCTGCTTAGCTGGTTCCCAGTCCATCAGCCTTGAACTCCCCTCGCCGCACCCCCCGGCACTCCGCTGCCCCTTTGGAGCGCTTCCCAGAGCAGTTTCAGCACAGTGGTCTCCCGCCTGGTCCAGTTGGGCGCCCGGCCATTGCCTAAAGCTTCTTTGTTGGCGGCAATGGCCTCGGGTATGGTTGTCCAGTGGGGTTCCAGACCGAGATCCAGCTCATACCTTTCCAGATGCTGCTGGCCCAGCTCCGCGCCTATGGCACAGAAGTAGTAGTAGGAGGTCATGCGGAAGACCTCGAAATCCGGTTCCCGGGGAAAGGCATACTCCACCACTTTCCCGAAGGGCCGGTGTATCTGCAGCAGCTCAGCGCCGCACTCCTCCTTAAGTTCCCTGGAGAGCGCCTCCTCGTGGCTTTCCCCCAGGAACACGCCCCCACCGGGAAACTTGTAATCTCCGGTTGCCTTTGCATAAAGAAGGAGGATTTCGCCTCCACGGAGGATGATGGCCCGTACCGCTTCCCTTTTTACCGCCTTGCCTGTGCGGTTAACTCCTTTGTGACGGTCGATCTCCGCTAACAAGCGCATCTGTTTACCCCCCCACTACCTCATGCCCCCACTGAGCGGCGCAAGCAAGGACTCCATCTCTGTTCTCGGTTACCCCGCCCCGGTTTTTTTCTGTATTCAACGGTCAAGGCCCAAATCCTTGCCGGTCAGTATTGATCAAAAAAAGAGCCTGCTGCCAGGCTCTTTCACTTACTCAACCTATTTCACCCTGGTTTTCTGCACCTCATAGCCAACCCGCCTGATGGCGTTTTCGATCTCCTCCACGGAAACCTCCGCCTCGTTGAAGTCCAGCTTCACCTTGCTGGAGTTGAACAGTACCTGTACCGTGGTGGTATCCACACCCGGCACGGCTTTCACAGCAGCCTCGATTTTCTGCATGCAGGATGGGCAGGTTAGGCTTTCTAGCTGGATGGTGGCAGTTCTCATGGCGTTCTCCCCTCTCTTGGTTCTAAGATGATCATACCTGTCCTTTTTGCAGGCATCCTTGATCCAGATCAAGTTCTTTGCTTCAGTCCCTCAAACGGTAGCGGAGCAGCCGCATGCCGTTGAGGATCACCGCTAAAATGCTGCCCTCATGAACCAGCATGCCGATGGACATGTTCATCCAATCGCTCCACAGCACGCTGGCCAGCAGGACCAGAACAACGCCCACCGCGATGAGGATATTCTGCTTCATGTTCCTGGCGGTGGCCTTGGCCAGGCCCAAGGCATGGGGCAGGCGTCCGATGTTGGAGTTCATCAAGACCACATCGGAAGTTTCCACAGCCACATCTGTGCCGCCCCCCATGGCGATGCCGATCTGCGCCAAAGCCAGGGAGGGGCTGTCGTTCACCCCATCGCCGACAAAGGCCACGATGCGTCCCTGCTCCAGCAGGGATTTGATATACCCGGCTTTTTCCTCCGGCAGCATGTTCCCGTGGGCTTCCGTTAAGCCCAACTCACGGCTGACCGCATCCACCGTACCCTGGTTGTCGCCGGAGAGCATAACCAGGTTTTTCACTTTCAGTCTCTTGAGCTTGTTCAGCACGGCTTTAACGCCGGGGCGGATTTGATCGCGCACCCCCATGAGGATCTTGAGCTCCCCGTCCACCGCGGTGAGCACGAGGGAGTTCCCCTGTGCTTCCAAGCGGGCCAGGTCATCTTCGGCCTCAGCGCTGAGCTTGACGTTTTCCCTCTCCATGAGGGCGGCATTGCCCACGGCCACCCGCCGGCCGTTTACCGTGGCCACAACGCCCGCGCCCTTGACCACCTCAGTTGCTTCCACAGGAAAGACCCGAACGTCCCCAATGGCCTCCAAGACCGCCTTGGCCAGGGGGTGATCAGACTCCCGCTCGATGCTGGCCAGATAGCCCAAGGCTTCTGCGCTGTCTTCCCCGTAGTACTTGGTCTCGGTGACCGCAGGGACGCCCGCGGTCAGGGTCCCGGTCTTGTCGAAAACCACCGTGTCCAGCCTGCTGAAATCACCGATCACTTCACTGCCCTTAAAGAGCACCCCGTGGCGCGCGCCGTTGCCGATCCCGGCCACATTGGACACGGGAACCCCGATCACCAAGGCCCCAGGGCAGCCCAGGACTAAGATGGTGATGGCCAGTTCCAGATCTTTGCTGAACAGCCAGACTGCAAAACCGATAACCAAAACGGCTGGAGTGTAGTACTTGGCGAAGCGGTCGATGAAGCGCTCTGCCTCTGACTTAGAATCCTGGGCCTCTTCCACCAGCTCGATGATCTTGCCGAAGGTGGTATCTTCACCGACGCGATCAGCCGCGATCTGCAGCGTCCCGTTGTCCAAAATGGTGCCGGCATAGACTGTGGAGCCCTGCTCCTTAGCCACAGGCAGGGACTCCCCGGTGATGCTGGCCTCGTTGACGCTCCCCTCGCCGGAAACCACCGTGCCGTCCACCGGCACTTTGGCGCCGGTTTTCACCAGGAGAATGTCGCCCACTTCCACATCTTCCACATCTACTTCCACAAACTCGCCATCTTCCATCTGCTTCAGGGCAGTCTCGGGAGCCAGCTCCACCAGCTCCTTGATGGCTGAACGGGTCTTGTTCAGCGTGCGCTGTTCCAGATAGGCGCCAAAAAGAAAGAGGAAAGTGACGATGGCCGACTCTTCGAAGTTGCGGATGGCAAAGGCGCCCAAGACAGCGATGGTCACCAGCAGGTCAATGGTGACCACCTTAACCCGCAGGGCCTGGAAAGCCTGGATGGCGATGGGTAGTGCGCCGATAATGGAAGCAAGGATCAGGGCCCACTCAAAAAGGGGCCCGCTCCCCACCGTCCAGCGGTTGAGAAAGGCCAGGGCGATGAGGAGCCCGCTCGCCAGCGCGAGTTTATCTTTGGCACCCAGGATCAATCTCTGCATGTGTTTCACCCCTTCCCTGCACTGCCCGCTTAAGCTTGGTAGGCCGCATCCAGTTCAGCCAGCATTTCGTACACCGCGGCGTAGCTTTCGCAGACATCCCCGGGGACCTTGTAGTTATCTGTGAGCTCGCGCAGCTGGGCGAACTCCCGGGCAAGATCCGCCTGACCGCCTCCCGCTGCCTCCACCTTGGCCTTGATCTCCTCAAAGAGCCTGCGCACTTCGTGGAACTCGGGATGGTGTGCACCGTGCACCCGGGCCACCACCGGCACGTAGGTGTCTAGAAGCTTAAAAGTGCGTTCCATGGTTTCCTGAAATCTGGTCATCTCTATCCCCTTCCTAGATATCTCATCGTTTGCGGCTTCATTTTAGCATGGCACCCCCCGGGGAAAAAATGATCTAGATCAAATTACGCCGGCTACTATCGCCCCGGGGGGATTTGTTATATAATGCCACTTATACGAAGGAAGATGACCATGACCAGATCTTGGAGCAAGTCACTGTTGCTGTGGACGCTGCTTGTGGGAGCTTTGCTGGTGATCGGCTGTACGCCTGGGGGCGGTGGAGGGGGAGACAAGGCTTACATCGTCTCCTACGTGTATCTCGATGGTGAACTCTACGATGGCCGGTACGGCCCCATGGAGGTGACCCTCACCCACTCTGGGACGGCCAAGACAGTGGATCTTCTGGAGAACCCGTTTACCTTCACGGATCTGCCGGTAGCCTTCGCCTCGGTCAAGGTGCAGCTGGTGATCCCTCAAGGGGGCGGCGTTTTAACCATCCGGGAGGAAGTGGGGCGGACCTTGCGGGCAGGCGAGAACGTTTTCCAGTTCACGGGTCTCAAAACCAACTAGCAGGCCATCACTGACAATCCCTTGCCAACTGTAAACCCGGTCCCCGGCCAGGCAGAAAGGGAGCAAAAAAGTGAGCTCAAGGTATTCGAGCTCACTTTTTCTGTTCCCTGCAGCTTTAGGCGACCGCCAGGGCAGAGGGCCGCCCATCTTTTATCTGAGGATGCCGTAGGTTTCGTTCACCGGCTGCACCCAGATGATGCCGTTACCCGGCTCATCGATGCGCAGACCCTCCCGCACCGCGGTGACGATGCGCTCCGTTAGATCCACCGGAGTGAGCATCAGCACGATCTCTTTCTCCGGCTCGATCTCCATGTTCAAAAAGACCGCCGTCTCGTGGATCCCCGAGCCGCGGGCGTTGACAATGGTCCCTCCGCGGGCCCCCGCTTCTCTGGCCACGTCCATGACCGTTTCTCCCTTGCCCTTGTCCACTATGACAAATACTGCACGATACATGCTGTCTCCGCCTCCGTTTTGCACACTGAACTTGTAATCATAGGTGCCGCCCGACCCGATGAAGGCACCCACCGGCATGGTAAAGGCTATCCCGTGCTTGGGGCGGCTGAATTTGACCACGCGATCGATTTCGGCAAGGGCTCGTTCCCCAACCGATTCTTCGCAGACCATGAGCACTACCTCTTTGCGAATATCGGTTAACTCCAGCAGTTTCAGCCAACGATTGTCGGCAGTCCCTCGGCCGAGCATAATCGTGCCGCCGGCTACTCCAGCTTTCTTCGCCGCGCTGAGCGCCTTGCTTCCCAAGCCGTGGTTCACGATGACACAGATCAGCTCATATTGCTTCTCAGCCGAGTTCTCCTTCTGCACCAGTATCAACTCCTTGTTTCCTCGACCTGGCCTGGAAAATGAAGCCAAGTATCTGTAATGTGATGATGGGAGCTGTAGCCACCAGGGCGATCATGCCAAAGCCGTCCCGCAGCAGATTAGCTCCTTCGAAGGCACTGGCCGCCCCCTGGACAAAGGCCAAAATGAAAGTGGCCGTCATGGGCCCGGTGGCTACCCCACCGGCATCAAAGGCGATGCCTACAAACAGGTTAGGGGCGTAGTACATCATGCTGACTGCAATTATATAACTGGGCAGCAGAATATGCCACAGTTGAAT
>DGEY01000058.1:39583-41179 GCA_002391385.1 Firmicutes bacterium UBA3914
GCCTTACGCTTAACGTACCCGCTGGTCACATCTTCAATCGTGTGGGTCAGCACATACACCGCAGGCTCCGCCAAAATGGTGAAAAAGCCCAAAGCAAATGCGGTGACGATCAGCCACACCTTGTTCTCCAGCCCCGCCAAGCGCAGACCGATCTCACTGGCGATCTCCATAAACCCGCCGTACACACCAGTGAGGAAGACAATCAACCCGATGAAGGCGTAAACAAACCCTTTGACCATCCGGGCAAACTGCTTCCGCTCCAGATGGAAGAGGAGCTTCTGCAGCACAAACAGGGAAACGGTCAAAGGCAAAAGGCTGACAAAACCTTCCCGCAGGGCGGTGGGGATGAAATCCCAGAAGGGCTTGAGGATGGCTGCATTGCCCAGTTCTATGGGCTCCAGACTGGCCACAGCGTACTCTTGGGTGCCGATGATGATGTTCAAAACCAGCACACTCATGATCGCGCCGGCAGAGGCGATGGCCACCAGGCCGAAACTATCTGCCTCCGAGGCCACGCTGTCCTTGCGCAGGCGGGAGATGCCCACAGCCAGGGCCAAGAGAAAGGGGACAGCCAAAATGCCCGTTGTGGCCCCCGAGGAATCAAAGGCAATGGCCAAAAACTCCGGCTGGGTGAACAACGCCAGGACAAAAATGATCAGGTAGGAAATGAGCAAAAAGAGCTTCAAAGACATGTGCACAACGACCCGCAGAAAGCCCAGGGACACCATGATGGCCAGGCCAGTGGATACCACCACGAGCAGCGTCCAGGAAGAAATGGCCGACAAGGTTACAAAATCCACCTGATAGGCCAGGACCATCAATCCGGGTTCCGCGATGGAAATGAAAAAGCCAAGGAGGAGCCCGGCCAAAAGAACCACCGGGAGGTTGTTGGTCTTCACCAAGGAGGAACCCGTGAGGCTGCCCATGGGGGTGATCCCGATTTCCACCCCGAAGAGGAAGAGAGACAGGCCGATGACGATCAAAACGGAACCAACCACGAACCTCGCCATCGCCGTAAACCCCAAGGGCACCAGGGTGAAGTTGAGCACTAAGACCACCGCTACAATGGGAATCACCGTTTTAATGTTGTCCCTAAAGAGATTGCCGAGTATATGCAAGCGACCACCTGCCTTCCCCGTGCCTGCACCCTTCTATATCTATGGTCCCTGATCTAAATTGCGCCCCGAGCGCATACAGCGCCGGGGCGCCTAAAGCATCTCAACGCCGCATCAGCTAAGGGGTGAACGCTTTAGCTGTCTGCTTTGCAGGATATTTTCTCCCACAGTAAGCCCAGTTCCTGCCTTTCCCTTAAAAATTTCGCAACATTTTTGGGAAAGTTCTCGGCTTAATCCCGGAATTGCCCCGGGACAAGCTGGGACGGTCGTTTAGAGGACACGGCCTGAAGTGTTAGTGTAAGGTTTTAGTAGGGGTTTGGAAGGAGTTCCTGGTGTAGACATAAAAAAAGAGACCCCGCACACAAATAAGTAGCAGTTAGGAGGCGAGGTCGCATGAGAAGCGATGTTAGCAACACCGCTCTCATCCTTAGTTTACTTGAAGATACAGCTGCCTCTTATACGCATCTCCGAGCACACGAGA
>DGEY01000086.1:0-567 GCA_002391385.1 Firmicutes bacterium UBA3914
GTTGAAATATGGGGTGAAGCAGTGCATCGGCGATACCTTAGGGCCGGGGGGACTGTTCAAAACCCTGCGCACCCTGCCGGCTTGGATAGAGATCGTACGGGACATCGAAGATCTGGCTCCGGGTGCGATGATCCTCAACTACACCAACCCCATGTCGGCGGTGGTCCTGGCTACCACCAGAATCACTGATCTGCCGGTGGTGGGCCTCTGCCATTCGGTGCAGGGAACCAGCCGTAAGCTCGCCGAGATGCTGGGCGTTCCCTATGAGGAGCTGAAATGGGAGTGCGCAGGCATCAACCACATGGCCTGGTTTACCACCTTGGAGCACAACGGACAGGATATGTATCCAGTTCTGAAAGAAAAGGCCAAGGACCCAGAATTCCTGGCCCTTGACCCTGTCCGCCTGGATGCCATGCTCTACCTCGGTGCGTTCGTGACCGAATCCAGCGGCCACTTCTCCGAGTACATCCCCTACTACCGCAAGCGGCAAGACCTCATTGATAAGCACTGTGGTAGCGGCTACGACGGGGAAACCGGCTTCTACGCCACCCAGTGGCCCACTTGGCG
>DGEY01000086.1:594-3011 GCA_002391385.1 Firmicutes bacterium UBA3914
GCCAACACCGATCGGGAGATTCAGCAGCTCGTCTCCGGTGAAAAGGAGCTTACTCTCAAGCGCAGCCACGAGTACGCAGCGGTGATCATCGAGGCGGTCTTCAAGAACGAGCCGGCGGTGATCTACGGTAACGTGAAGAACACCGGACTCATCGAGAACCTGCCCCAAGACGGCATCGTGGAAGTGGCCTGCATGATCAACCGCAACGGGATCAACCCCTGTTACTTCGGCCGCCTGCCGGAGCACCTGGCCGCGCTGAACAGGAGCAACATGGCGTTTTTCGAGCTAGCGGTGGAATCGGTCCTGCAAAAGGATCGGGAGATGGCCATGCGGGCCCTGATGATGGATCCCCTCACGGCAGCCGTCTGTTCCCTCAGTGAGATCAAAGCCATGTTCGATGAACTCTATGAAGCTCAAAAAGATTACATCGCGGAACTCAACTAGCTGAGCGCACCCGGGGGTCTTGGCGCGACAAGGCTCCCCAGGATGAGCAGGGGTGCAGCTCAGTTTCCTTGGGGAACCTTGTCGTTTTCCTCCAGTTTGGCCTGGAGTTTTTGCAGGACACGCATGGCTTCTGCAAAACCCTCTTGTTCCTGCCGCAGCTGTTCCAGCCTATCGCGGTTTTTGGGCAGCAGATTGCGCCAGTATTGCAGGGAATACCAGGGGGGATGGAGGATGGCCTGCAGTTCAGCAAGGCGGCTCTCCAGTTTGGCCAGGCGCAGGGAGATGGCGCTGGAGATGATCTCCGCGGTGACCTCGCTGCGCTGCGAAGGGCGCCACTTCTTGACGGATAGTTTGTAGTTGCGGATCGCCTCATCAAGGTCGTCCTTTTCCAGTGCCTTGAGGGCGGCTTTAATGTAGGTGGCTTGGGGCATGTAACCGTGCTTAGTGAGCTGGTCAAGGCCAGCTGCGGTAATGAGCCCAGCCAGCACCTTCGCGAGAAAGGAAAGGGCAGGAACCATCCTAAACCTTCAGGGCTTTCTCCAGCCACTCCGCGGTTTTCGGGTTCGTTTCTTTGAACTGGCGCCACTCGCTCTCCGTGATCTCCAGGGGGTCCTTCCCGAACATCTGCTCAATATTCCGGGCAGCGGCTTCCACCAAGTCCCGATTCACGGAAAGGGCAGCCAAGATGGAGCCGCTCACGGCGAAGAGGCCATCGACGAAATCGAGACCGGTGAGGCTTTCCAGGCCCTTTTCCAAGAGCAGCCCCGCTAGAAAGCCAGCTCCGCCTGCTGCAGTCGTCTTCGCTATCTTTCTCACTTTGCCAGCTCCCTTCTTTTTTCTTCTTCTTTAAAGCTTTTGATGGCGCGGGCGATATAGTCATCTTTCTGCCGGAGCCGTTTCTCCAGCTCGCGGATCTCCGCCCGCAGCTTCTGCTCCACTTTTCCCCTGCTGCCCAAGAAGCGGTAGTAGAGGATAGCGAGGTTGATGCCCAGCACAACACCGACTAAGGTGCCAAACAGCAGGTACAGCATGTTGTTATCTCCAGCCATAGCCTTGTGACACTTCCTTCTTCAGGGCTGAGCCTTCTTAGCGAGAACGTGGTCCAGCCCGTATTTTTCCAGCAAGCGTTGGGCTTCGGCAATGCCCGCTTCTGTCAGGTGGACGGTTTTGGCCTGGGTGGTGCCGCGGATCAGGTTTTCATCCGACAGTTGGTTCAAAACGTCGAAGGAATAACCTTTCCAGCTGCAGCGGAAGGTCTCCAGGCCCCTTTCCTGCCATAGCATTAACGTCAGCTCGCGCAGGAAAGCGTCCATGGGTATACCCCCCTGCAAAGTCGTTCAAGGCATATATTCCACTCAAAACCTCGAAATTCCCCTTCGGTTTCTTAGGTTTTGCGTCGAAACGGTTGCCGGCAGCCCCGGAAATACCACAAGGACCCAAGAAGATGTTGAACTCATCAGACAAAGGCGCACTAGAAAGGGCTGACCTATGACGGTTTTGAGATTATATCCTGGACAAAGGTTTCCTTTACTACGAAGAAGGACGCGTGGTGGAGCTGGAACGGGACGGAAACCAGATTCCGGGTTTGGTTCGCGGGTCCACCCACTACCCGGTTCTGATCGAGCTAAACGAGGGAGGAATTGAGAGCCTGTACTGCGAGTGCCCCCATTTTGCCGGGGGCACAACTGTAAGCACTTAGCAGCTCTAGGCCGGGTCCCGCGGCCAGAGCTCTGCCGGAATGGGCTTGAACCGGCTGACATGTCTTTCCTGCGTTTTGACTGCCCCGCCAGGGGCTTTTTTGTTATTCCGAGTTTATCTAACCCATCAAGGGTCTCTATGAAAGATTGTTTCATTGACTGTTTCTTGGCAAAAAATAGCAAGTTCTTGTAGCTGGCCGTTTTCTCTGAAGATATTCGACACATGCCAATTGATGAAAAAAATGTCCGCGATAATGAAGGATTCTTTGAAAACGC
>DGEY01000059.1:0-53262 GCA_002391385.1 Firmicutes bacterium UBA3914
ACTTTAACGGCAAACGTAGTTGATAACCAGAGCAAAGCACGGTATAATCTTTGGTGTATAGTTTTGTTTGCATAACTAAATTATACCAGTGTACGGGCTCCTTCGCGAGCCCGTATTCTCGTTATTAGACAAAAAAGGGCCGTGCAGGATGAACGAATCAACGTTCATTCTGCAACAGCCCCTTTTTACCTAGGTTACGAACTACAGGCGAACTACGTTAGCTGCTTGCGGACCGCGGTCGCCCTGGACGATTTCGAAGCTTACTTCTTCGCCTTCGTTGAGGGTTCTGAACCCGCTGCCTTGGATGGCTGTGAAGTGTACGAATACGTCTTCGCCGTCTTCACATTCGATGAAACCATAGCCCTTTTCCGCGCTAAACCATTTTACTCTACCAGTCATGCAGAGGCCTCCTGAAAATTTAATGCTGGGCAAGGCTTAAACTACGCAAACATCTTGCAGCCCTTGCTCAACTTCAGGTTGGAACTCGAGGCCTTACGTGTTCGCTTCATTTAATCGCCTAACCGACTTCAGCATACCACAGGCGCAAGCGGCTGTCAAACTATTTCGAGTTTCAAGAGGCAGGAAGCTGGAAGGAAGATGCGAAGCGGCCCAGATCGGAGGCGGGAAACAGGAGGTAGAGGGCCTGATGCAGGAAGCAGAGCGGGGGCGAAGAAAATGTGTGGGTGAGGTGGCTTTTTTTGCTTGGGAAGTTTCGGGGTGCTTGGTTAAAGGTGTTTGGTTGGGATGCCGATAGTTAAGGTGGAGTACCTTAGGGATGAGGTGGCAAGATGAGGATCTCTGGATTGAATTCAGGATTGGATATAGAACAGATTGTCAGCGATTTGGTGAGGGCGCAGCGCATTCCCCTGGATCGGGTCTACCAGCAAAAAGTAAAGACCGAGTGGAAGCGCGATGCCTACCGGGAGGTCAACAGCAAACTGCTGCGCTTTCGGAACTTGGTCTTCGATCTGACGCTGGAGGGGACGTTCCTCAAGAAAAGCGCCGCTTCTTCGCGCCCGGATCTGCTCACCGCCACTGCTTCCGGCGCAGCGACCGAGGGGACCTGGGAGATCGTGGTAAAGAAGCTGGCTTCCGCAGCGCGGCAGGTCAGCGAGCTGCCGGAAGATCTGCCTGGGGGCTTTTCCTTTGTTATCGGGACTTCCCCGGAGAAGCTGGCCACCATCACGATTGAGGATGGCGATGGCCTGGAGCAGATCGCGGCCAAGATCAACAAGGCCCAAGTGGGCATCAACGCCTTTGCCCACGACGGCCAGATCTCTTTCACCACCACCGCCACCGGTCAGGACGCTGCGATCTATGTGGATCAGGCCTTTACCGAGCTCTTCGGCGGGGAGCTGGGGGCGCTGGCCCAAGTACCCGGTGAAGACGGAGAGCCCCCCATGGTCGGTGTCTGGACCGTGGAGGGCCAGGCTGTCCGCGGCTCCGATGCCGAAGTAGTGATCAACGGCATCGAGGCGACCTACGGAAGCAACACCTTCCAGTTCAACGGCATTACGGTAAACCTGCTCAACGCGGAAGCAGGTGCCGCGGTCACTGTTGAGGTCAAGCCGGATGTGGACTCGGTGGTGGAGAAGGTCAAAGAGTTTGTGAACCTCTACAACGAACTGGTGGGTGAGCTGAACCGGCTGCTGCGGGAGGAAGTGTACCGCGACTTTCCGCCCCTGACCCAGGAGCAAAAGGATGCCATGTCGGACAAGGAGATCGAGCTCTGGGAAGAGAAGGCCAAAAGCGGCCTCTTGCGTTCCGATTCCCTGCTCAGCTCGATCTTGAGCGAGATGCGCATGGCCCTTGGTGCCGCGGTGGAGCGGTCAGGTGGCGCAGTGAGCCTTAGGCAGATGGGCATCACCACCGGGGCCTGGTATGAATACGGGCGCCTCTATCTCGATGAAAACAAGCTCAGGAGCGCCCTCACGGAAGATCCCGATGCTGTGCGGGAGCTCTTCACTCAGCAGGGTGGCGAAGGGAAGACCGCGGGTATAGCCCGCAGGCTCACGGAAGTTTTGGATCGGGGGATGCAGCGCATCACCGACACCGCAGGCAAAGCCACCATTCCCTACGACCAGAGCTATTTAGGCAACCGCATCCGGGAATATGAATCCCGCCTGGAGGCCATGGAAGAGCGCCTGCGGCGCTTCGAGGAAGCACAGTGGAGAAAGTTTACGGCCATGGAAAAAGCTCTAGGCCAGCTCTATGCCCAAAGTGACTGGCTCTACCAGCAGCTCCTGGCCATGCAGGGATGATCTAAGTGGCAAAGGAACTTTACGAACGGAAACTAGCTCTGCTGCGGCAGCTCAAGGAGCTCACCGATCAGGCCCTGGCCTTTACCCCGGAAGAGCTGGTCCAGGATGACCACGCCCATGAGCGGGTGCTCCAGCTTTTGGCGGAGCGGGAGGGACTCATGGCGAGCATCGACCAGCTCGACCGGGAGCTGGCCCAGGGGATCGCCAAGGCCGCGGAGGCCCACAAAGAGGCGCTCCGGGCGGAACTGCTGCAGATTCAAGAGCAAAATGCCCGCCTGGAGGAAGTGTTCCAAAAGAGCCTGGCTCAGCTGCGGGAACAGACCCGGAAGATTCAAGATGGCCGGCAGTCCCAGCGCGCCTATTTTTCCCGGCCTAGCCCGGAAGGGGCTTTTATCGACACAAAACGCTGAGGCGGTTGGAAGGACCTATGGACGATTATTTCGGTTTAGCCAGAGAGCTCCTGGCAAAGGGGAGGGCCCAGATCGCCGACCCCTACGCCCAGGCAGAGCTTTACGATCTGCTCAACCTGCAGGTGGGCGGCGATGAATTCTATGTAGAGTTCGCCAAGGAGCGGGGCGGCCGGGTCTTGGATCTGGCCTGCGGTTCGGGGCGGCTCCTGCCGCAGCTGCTGGATGCAGGGCTGGAGGTAGCCGGTTTAGACCTTGCCCCGGCCATGCTGGAGCGGGCCAGGCGGAGGCTGGGGGAAAGGGCTGGCCAGGTGGAACTGGTTTTGGGGGATATGCGCGGGTTTTCCTTCGGGCAGCCCTTTGACACCATCCTCATCCCCTACTGTTCCCTGATCTACATGCACAGCGATGCTGACCGCCTCGCGGTGTTCCAAAGGTGCAGCCAGCACCTTCGGGAAGGTGGCTGGCTGGCCTTTGACTTTCTGGCGGGCGCTGTGGAAGTGGGTGAGGGAGTTCCTTCCCTGGCCCTGCAGGGCATCCACCCCTTCACGGAAGAGCTCCTGGTGAGCGTGGTGCAGATCAAGGGGCTGGCGAGGGACCTGAGACTTCTCAACCAGATCAACTATATCCTACCCAAAGAACCGAAACCGGCGCAGGTTACGGTGTTTGCCAGCAGGGAAGCGGTGGTTCAGCCTGAGCATATGGCGGACCTAGTGGTTCAGGCTGGCTTTGAAGTGGCAGGGGTCTACGGCAGCTTCGCCCTGGAACCCTACGCCGGTGGGGAAACCTGCCTGATGGTTGCCTGTAAGCGCCGGGGCTAGGAGGAATGTCCATGAAGATCAGTACAAGCGATTATGCTCTTTACAACCGCATGGAGGCTGCAGCCCAAGAGGCCGTGGAGCAGGTTTTGGCCGCAAGGACAGAAGGGTGCACCTGCCAGATGTGCCGGGAAGATATGCAGTGCCTGCTGCTCAACCAGCTCAAACCCCAGTATGTACCCCTGCTGCCGGGCATCAGCAAAGAGCCTTGGACCCTGGAGGACTTGGGGGCAAAGGCGCGGGCGGAGGTGATGGCCGCCGCCGAGCATGCCGTCTTTGTGGTGCGGCACAACCCCCGCCACGGGCATGAGCGGGCCCCCATGCAGAACTGCACGGAGGCCATGGTCCTGGGTGCCCTGGGGGAGGTTTTGACCAGGGAGAAACTGGCCCTGGGGAGAGAGGAGCTCAGCCGCTTAATGGCGGAGGTCCTCAATGAGCTGCCGCCCCGCTACACCACGTCCTTTAAGGGCGATGCCTTCGCCCGCACGGAAGAGCTGGAGGCGGCTTCCGTGGCCTCGATTTTGACCGCGATTTACGGTGCCCTCAAGCGGCTGGAGATGATCCCCGGTTCTGCCTAAACCAAGCAGGAAATGAAGAGGCGTCCTTGGCATGAGCTGAAGGACGCCTTTTTTTGTGCTGCTATGTGCGGGCCGCCAGGGCCTTTTCCCTGATTTCCTCCGCCACGGCGCTGCTGGTGAGGGATTC
The DNA here is from genome assembly GCA_002391385.1 of Firmicutes bacterium UBA3914. Lineage (GTDB taxonomy): Bacteria > Bacillota > Limnochordia > Darwinibacteriales > Darwinibacteriaceae > DTU010. The sequence goes on from DGEY01000059.1 coordinate 4,192, forward strand.
TACGGCTTGCCAAAACTGGATCGCGGGTTCGGGGCCTAAAATATCGCTGAAGATCTTATCACCCCTGTTGTTCCAGATGGTGATTTTCAGCCTTCCGCTTTTGTTTTGGATCCGGACAAAGAACTGACCGCTTTCGAACATGGTGTTCATGAGCAATCCCCCTTGTGCTTTTTAATAATGTTCCGCACGGGGCAGGGAAATCCTGCGCCGCGGCGCGGGAAAATGGTGGGTTTGCTAGCTCCCTCCTAGCTCGCCTGGAGCTGTGCTCATACAACCTGGGGTGCAGTGGATATACTAGGCAGAGCGGGAGGGAGCAGGCATGTTCTTCTGGCAGCGCACGAAAAAAAAGGGACCAGATCCCAGGGGCCTGGACCGCCTCAGTTCGTCCCTGGAGACCAACCTGCACTGGCTGCAGACAGATCTCTTCGCCAGTGACGAGACCATTGTCTACCGGCGCATCAAGACCAGCGGGCCCAAGCCCCGGGACTGCGTGCTGGTCTACGCGGATAACATGGTGAAACACGAGTACTTGAGCCAGTTTGTGCTCCGACCCCTGCTCAAAGCGGAGCTTCCCAAGGGGCTGCGGGGTGAGGAACTGGCCAGGTACCTCGCGGAACAGGTGATTGAGGCGGACAGTTCCGAGTGCATCACCGGCTACAGCCAGATTGGCGACAAGATCATGGGCGGGGTGGGCGTGCTCCTCGTGGATGGCTGTCCCCTGGGTCTGGTGGTGGATGCCCAGGGCTGGGCCAAACGGACGGTAACGGAGCCCCCTTCAGAAAGTGTGGTGCGGGGACCCCGCCTGGGCTTCAGCGAAGACCTGGGGGTGAACATCAGTTTAGTGCGCCTGCAGATCGCCAGTCCCAACTTCAAAACCAGATTCGTGCAGGTGGGTGAGCAGACCAAAACCAGGGTGGCCATTTTGTACCTGGACAATGTCACCTCCCTGGATTTGGTGGATGAAGTGCAGCGGCGCATTGAGGAGATTACAATCGACGCCGTGTTGGATTCCGGCTACATCCAGGAATACATCAGGGATGCGCCCTATTCCCCCTTTCCCACAATCGGCCACACGGAGCGGCCCGATGCGGCCGCGGCCAAGATCCTGGAGGGGCGGGTGGCGGTGCTGGTGGACGGCTCGCCCTTCGCGCTAACCATGCCCTACCTTTTGGTGGAGGCCTTTCAGGCCAACGAAGACTACTACAACCACTGGATGGTGGCCAGCTTTCACCGGCTGATCCGCTACATCAGCTTCTTCATCACCACCAGCACCCCCGCGATCTACATCGCCCTGATCAGCTATCATCCCCAGCTCATTCCCACCAACTTGGTGGTGAGCATCTCCGCGGCCCGGAAAAATGTGCCCTTCCCGGGCATTGTGGAAGTGATCATCATGGGTTTGGTTTTCGAGATCCTCCGGGAAGGGGGTGTGCGCCTGCCCCGGCCCATCGGGCAGGCGGTGAGCATCGTGGGGGCCATTGTCTTAGGCGAAGCCGCCGTAAGTGCCAGCTTGGTCAGCGCCCCCATGATCATCGTGGTGGGCCTCACGGGCGTGGCCGGCTTTGTTAACCCCTGGCTGAATGACATTGCCGTGCTCTTCCGGCTGCTCTTTGTTGTGCTGGCCTCGGTCTTGGGCCTCTATGGCTATGTTTTGGGAGTGATCGCAGTGGTGCTGCTCCTCTCCTCCATGGAATCCTTCGGGGTACCTTACCTTTCCACCATGACCACGCTGGTTCCCCAAGACATCAAAGATACCCTGCTGCGGGTGCCCTGGTGGCAGATGACCCTGCGCCCCAGGTATCTGGCCTCCAAAGACCGCCAGCGCCTGCAGGGGCGGGGAGGCCGGGGCTCATGAGGCGGCGCCTTTTCCCCATGCTCAGCCTGCTCCTTGTGTCCCTGCTCCTTACGGGGTGCTGGGATTACATGGAAATCGAGTCCTTGGAGTTTGTCTTCGGCCTGGGCGTGGATCAGGTAAAACCGGAGGTTGTGGTGGTTTTGGAGATGGCCAAGACCAGCGGAGGTGGGCAGCAGACCATGGTGGAACCCAAAGTGCTCTCCACCAAGAGCCAGAGCGCAGCCACCGCAGCCCGGGCCTTGTCTAACCCGGCGGGCCTGAGGACCTTCTGGTCGCATGCTTACGTCTTTTTGATTTCTGAACAAGTGGCCCAGGAAGGTATCATCCCTGCCATGGAGCACATTGTCCGCAGCCGCCACCTGCGCAGCACGGTGTGGGTGTTCATCACCAAGGAGTGCACAGCGGAAGAGGTGTTCAAAAGCAAACCGCCGGTGGCCAATTCCGTGAGCGAACATCTCAACTCCATCGTGCTCATGCAGGACGCTATCTCCGGTTTCCTTCCCCTGCAGGTGTGGCAGCTCAATCAGGCCTTTGCCGCGGAAGGGGTGGCGGCCATACTGCCCACGGTGAAGCTGGTCCACCAACGGGGTGAGCTGGTGCCCATCGTGGAGGGGACCGCGGTGTTCAAACGGGACCGCATGGTGGGCTGGCTGGACGGGCAGGAAAGCGACATACTCTGCCTGCTGAAGGGTCTTGACCAGCGGAGCTATTACGTGGTGGACACCAAGGTGACCGATCACGGCTATTTCCCCATCACCTATGAGCTGGTGGGGAACCGTGTGGAGCTGAAGCCCCTGGTGAGAAAGGATGGCAGTATTGCCGTGGCCATTTCCCTGACCCTGGAGTTGGGGGTGGAGGAGATCGGGGCAGCTCCCCTCAGCTTCCGCGACGAAAAACTGGTCAGAAGCGTGGAGGCGCAGCTGGCCACCTTTGTTACCCGGGAAGTGCGGGGGTTCCTTTGGAAAATCCAGAGGGAGTACAACGCGGATATCCTAGGTTTCGGTCAGCTGTTTAGGCGCAAAAAGCCAGAGGTGTGGCGCCGCTTGGGGGAGGACTGGGACGCCCAGCTGCGGGATCTCCAAGTGGAGCTGGACGTTCAGTGCAAGATAGTCTTCACCGGGACCTCCTCTGAGCCGCTGCTGGTGAGGGAATAGGCGTGGTGGTCGTCGTGATCTTAGCCTACGCCGCGGTGGCGGCCCTGGAGATCTGGCTGTGGGCGGAGCGTCCCTGGCAGAAGGTTTTGCTCTACCTGGTGCTCATCGCCGCCGGGGCAGTGCTGGCTGCCCTGCTGCTTAGGGATAGCGACCTGAAAGTGCCTGAACCTGTGGGGTTTGTGACCAGGCTGATCAAACGGCTGTGGGAGGGAGGCGGGGGCAAGTGAAGGAGCTGGTGCCTGACCATCAGGGCCTGGTGCTGGTGATGCTGTTTGTGGTGGGCAACACCCTGGTCTTCGCCCTGGGGGGCGTGGCTGGTCCCGACATCTGGCTGGCTTTTCTCTTGGCCACCGTCCTGGCCATCCCCATGATCTTGCTTATGGCCCGGGTGCGCAGCCTGATGGGGGGCGCCTCCCTGGCCTGCGGCTTGGAACAGCTTTTGGGCAAGTGGCCGTCGCGGGCCTTGGCCTTTGCCTATGCCGGTTATGCTTGGCGGCTGGCCTGCTATGTGGTGAGTGATGTGACCAACTTCATCCAGGCCGTTGCGCTGCCCACCACGCCGCAGGTGGTCACCGCTACACTGTTTGCCCTGCTCATGCTCTGGGCCGCCAAGGAAGGGGTGGAGGTTTTGGCCCGCTTTGCGGCGATAATGAGCAAGGTGGTTTTCAACGTCCTCTTCGTCACTTTTCTCATGCTCCTGAGCCAAGTGGAGCTCGGGGAGTTCCAGCCGGTGATGTATAACGGGGTGAAACCCGTTTGGCTGGGTGCTTTCCAGCTCTTGGAGTTCCCCTTCCTGGAGGTTGTGGTGCTCTTTTGGGTCTTTGACTGCTTTCGCAGCAAGAAGTCCCCCTACAGAGTCTTCCTCCCCGGCTTTGTGGCCGCGTCCCTGATCCTGCTGGTGATGGCCAGCACCAGTTTGGCTGTCGTGGGGGCAGAGCGCTATGCCCAGTTTTACTTCCCCGTCTGGGCGGCGGTGGCCCGGATCAACATCTCCACCTTCCTGACCCGGCTGGAGGCCATTATCGGTGTGACCTTCGCCATAGGCAGTTTCGTAAAGATGGCCGCCTGCCTGCTGGCGGCCAGCCGCTCTCTGGCCTACTCCTTCGGCTTCGCTGACTACCGCTTCCTGGTTACTCCCCTGGCCTTGGGGGTGATCCCCGGTTCCCAGTGGTTCATCAGTACCCTCTTGGATGTGGAGCTGTCTGTGATCAAAACCTACCCCACCAGCGCCACCTTTTTCCAGGCGGTTTTGCCCGTTCTGATCTGGATTTGGGTGGAGTGGCGCGCGAGGAAGCTGGGGAGGGGGAAGAGTTCCCCCACCCAGGCAGGAGGGCAGTGAAAAGTCGAGAATTATTCGCTTGTATGTCTACGCTGAATTGAGGAGGCGCTGCGCATGGATGCGATGGCAAGCTACCAAGCCTGGCTGAATAATCCTCTGATTGACGAGGACACCAAAACCGAACTGCGGGGCTTGGCAGAAAATCCCCGGGAAATAGAGGATCGGTTTTATAAATGGCTGGAGTTTGGCACCGGGGGTTTGAGGGGTACCATGGGTGCCGGCACCAACAGGGTGAATATCTACACCATCCGCCTGGCCACCCAAGCCCTGGCCGCTGTCCTCAAGGCGGAGGGGAGGGACAAGGGCGTGGTGATCGCCTACGACTCCAGGCGCAGGTCCCGTGAGTTTGCCCAGGCGGCCGCGGGGGTCTTGGTGGCCAACGGCCTGCCGGTGTACTTGTTCCCGGAGGTGGCCCCCACGCCGCTCCTTTCCTTTGCCGTGCGCCACCTTGAGGCCGCGGCGGGCCTGGTGATCACCGCCAGCCACAATCCGCCCGAGTACAACGGGTACAAGGTGTATAACGAGGCCGGGGGGCAGATCTTAAGCGCCGAGGCCGCAAAGATCAGCTCCCGCCTGGCTAGGCTGCGCCTGGAGGAGGTGCAGTTTGCCCCGGATCCCCTGGAACATCCCCTCTTGAGCCTGGTGGGGGATGAGGTGGTGGAAGCCTATTACCACGCGGTACTCTCCAGCGTCCCTCCCCTGGAGCACAGCGGTGAGCTGGGCGTTTTGTACACTCCCCTCCACGGCACCGGGGGACGTTATGTGCCGGAAGTGCTGCGGCGGGCGGGCTTTCGGCGGGTCGCTGTTGTACCGGAGCAGCTTAAGCCCGATGGGGATTTTCCCACCGTGACTTCGCCCAATCCAGAGGATGGGGAAGCCTTTGCCCTGGCCTTTCAGCAGGCCGCGGGGAAAGGCTGTGATCTGATCATTGCCACCGACCCCGATGCGGATCGCATGGGGGTGGCGGTGCGCCAGGGGGAGAGCTGGGTGCTGCTGAACGGCAACCAGATGGGCGTGCTCCTCGCGGACTATCTCCTCTCCCGCCTGGAGCCCCCCAAGCTGCAGGGGGGCGTTGTGGTCAAGACCATCGTCACCACGGAGATGATCCTGCCGCTGGCCCGCCGCTGGGGGGTGGAGGTGCTCAACACCTTGACCGGGTTTAAGTACATCGGCGCGCTCATGGATCGCCTGCCGCCCGCGGGTAAGCAGTTCATCTTCGGTTTTGAGGAAAGCTACGGCTATCTGGCGGGCACCTACGCCCGGGATAAGGATGCGGTGGTGGCCAGCCTCCTGGCCGCCCAGGCCGCGGCCTTCTACGCCCAAAGGGGTTTGAGCCTCGCCCAGCGTCTAGAGGAGCTCTTCACCGCATACGGCTGTTACCTCCAGGATGTCGCTTCGTATTCCTTCGCCACCAGCCTAGAGGCGGAGCGGGCGCGCCTTTTTGTCCAGCGGCTGCGGGAAAAGCCCCTAACGACACTGGCCGGGGAGGCGGTGCTGGAAATTAGGGACTACGGCCGGGGCGTGCGCTGGGAGCTGGCGACGGGCAGGGAAGCTCCCCTTGACCTTCCCCGGGAAGATGTGCTGCAGTGGATAACCGAAAAGGGCAGCAAGGTATCCCTGCGCCCCTCAGGCACCGAGCCCAAGATGAAACTCTACCTGGAGGTGCAGGGCCGCAGCCGCGGGGAGGCGGAGGAGCGGCTTTTCAAGCTCAAAGCCGCCTGCCACCAGCTGATTGTGCAGGGCCTGGCGGAAAGCTAAGCAGCCCTCCCTTTTCGGGGTAGCAAAAACACCGCTGTCTGCCGCCTTGGGGCCAGCGGTGTTTGCTTTTGGAGACCGGGGAAGCTCAGCGGTGCTTGTCCACGATGGCCATGATCTCATCCAGGTGGGCGATGGCCAGCTCCGTGAGTTCCGGGTCGATGTGCCCCGCCTGGACATTGTTGCGCAGGAGGGCGGTGACCTTGTCCTTGGACATGGCCGGCCGATAGGGCCGGTGTTCCAGGAGAGACTGGGTGATATCCGCCACAGCCATCAAACGGGCCTCCAGGCCCAGCTGCTCGGCCCGCAGGCCGAAGGGGTAGCCGGTGCCATCCAGCCGCTCGTGGTGGAAGGCGGCCCAGCCCGCGAGCTCTTCGGCACCGGGTCCGAACTCCCTGATCAGATGGTAGGTGTGATAGGTGTGCTGCTGCATCACGGCCCGCTGCTCCCGGCTGAGCCCCCCGGGATGCATGAGGATCTCGTCGGGGACCGCCAGCTTGCCCAGGTCGTGGAGGAGGCCGGCCACCTTGATGGTGCGCACCTTGGTCTCGGGCATGTCCAGTTTCCGGGCCAAAAACTCCGCCACATCGGCCACGCCCTTGGAGTGATCTCCGGTCCAGGGTGATTTGGCGTCCACGATGGTGGCCACCAGCTCGCCCAGTTCCTCCAGCTCATCGATGGTCAACTTCCGCCGGAAGCTGGACCGCCCAGCGGCGTACTGGTAGTTGCGGTGCTGAAGATCAAGCCAGAAGCTGGGCGTTTGGGCCACGCGCCTTAAGGCTTCCACCACCTCCGGGGAGAAGACGTCCCCCTGTCTGTGGGTGAAATAGGCGAGGATGTCCTCCACCTGCCAGAGGTAGTAGGTGTCCTTCTTGAGGATGATATCCACCCGGTCCGCGACATGCAGGACGGCGGGGATGGGGCGCAGGTTAGGGGAGTAATAATCGTGATGTTCCAGGACGTTGCGGGCCAGGCCGCTGAACAGGCTGATGGACCTAACCAGGCGGTAGCCCCGCAGGCAGTGGGCGGAAACCCGCTCCCGCACCGGCTCCAAATCCGCCAGCGCCAGCTGCTCGTCGGAGGTGAGGATGCCCACATCGTGGAGGAGGGCGCTGAGCACCAGCTCATTGAGCTCCGCTTCCGTCCAGTCCAGCTTCCTACCGAGGTGGTAGGCGATATGGGCCACCCGTTCAGCGTGGTCCAGGAAAACCTGCTTGTTGATGTCCCCGGCCCTGCTCAAACTGCGCATGGTGGAGATTAGGTCTGCTTCAAACTGTGCCATGGGTTTCACTCCTCGCCAAGAGTCACGCGGATGGAAAAAGGATATCTCCGCCGGAAGGGGAATAAGAATACCCGTATGTTCTAAAAGGAGTGGCTTGAATGCAGCAAAAACGTGCTAGTCTTTGGAACCTTTTCAGCGTCTTTTTCCGCATCGGCGCCTTCACCTTCGGCGGGGGCCTGGCCATGCTGCCCCTCATCGAACGGGAAGTGGTGGAGGTCCAGGGCTGGGTGGAGCAGGAGGAGATCTTGGATATTGTGGCCCTCTCCCAATCCGTGCCCGGAGCCATCGCCGTGAACAGCGCCATCTTCATCGGCCTCCGCCTGCGGGGGCTGGCGGGGGCTCTGGCGGCGCTCCTGGGCGTGATGACCCCCTCCGTTGTAATTATCCTCATCATAGCACATTTCTTTACACAGTTTCAATCCAATCCCTATGTGATGCGGGCTTTCTCCGGGGTCAAGGCCGCGGTGATCGGCCTGGTGGCCGCGGCAGCCTGGCGGGTGGGCCGGCAGGTGGTCACCAGCCCCTACGCATTGGCCGCCTCATTGGTCGCCCTGGTTTTGAGCGTCTTTGATCTGCTGCCCATCGTTTGGATTATCATTTTAGGGGGTATCAGCGGGATCATCTACTTCAGCCGCCGGGAAGGGGGAGTGGCCAAGTGATCTTCTGGCAGCTCTTTGCTTCGTTCTTTAAGATCGGACTTTTCACCATCGGCGGCGGGTACGCCATGCTGGCCCTCATCCAGCAGGAAATCGTCCGGTTGGGCTGGATGACGCCCCAGGAGTTCGTGGATGTGGTGGGCATCGCCGAGGTTACCCCTGGACCCATCGCCATTAACTCCGCAACCTTTGTGGGGTTCCGCACCGGGGGCATTCCCGGGGCTCTGCTCGCTTCCTTTGCCGTGGTGCTGCCCTCGCTGCTCTGCGTGAGCGTGGTGAGCCGCATGTGGAACAGGTACAAGGAAGCCCGCCTGGTGCAGTTCATGTTCGCGGGCATCCGCCCTGTGGCGGCTGGCCTGGTGGCCGCGGCTGCAGTGCTCATTGCCTTGGCCACCTTCCGGTATGTACAGGGGTTCCCTGGGAAGCTTTGGACGGGGCTCATCGCCGCCGGCTGCTTCTACGGGGTGGGAGTGAAGAAGTGGAATCCCATCAAGGTGCTCATGATTGCGGCGGTTTTGGGCCTGCTGCTCTTCCGCTGAAGGATTTGGGGAAAAATGCCACGGAGGTCTAGCCAAGGGGCCACCTTCGTGGTATACTTTTGATGTCGGTATGACTGGGTGGTCACATAAGGGGGGGAGGAAGGTGCCCAAGCAGACGTTTTTCAACCTGGAGCCGGAAAAGCGCCAGGGAATCATCGCCGCCGCGGTGCGGGAGTTTGCCGAGCACCCCTTTGAGCAGGCTTCCCTGACCAAGATCGTGGAAAGCTGCGGCATCGCCAAGGGCAGCATGTACCAGTATTTCGAAGACAAGCTGGATCTCTACCTGTACATCGTGGATCTGGCCTACGAACAGAAAAAGGCCTATGTGGGCAGGGCCTTCAGCTTGGAGGGGGACATCTTCGCGGTTTTGAGCGAGTATTACCGCTTGTCCTACCAGTTTGCCCTGGACCATCCCCTGCTGCACCAGGTGGCCAACAAGTTCTGGGATTCCCGCTCCGAAGCCCTCCGGGCCGAGCTGGAGAAGGGCCGCCTGAGCCGGTCCAGGGATTTTGCCCGGGTCTTGGCCGAGGCCATGGCCGCAGGGAAGGTCAATCCCCAGCTGGATCCGGAAGCGGTCTTTTTTGTGTACCACGCGGTGGGCAAAGAACTGATCGATCATTTTCACCAGGGCTGTAATGACGAGTTTTTGCAGCAGGTCTTGGATGTTTTGAAATATGGACTACAGGCACGGGACTAAGGAAACAGGGGGCGAGACAAGATGTGGAAACGCATGGGCTTGCAGCTGATCATAGCTTTGCTGCTCTTGACTTGGGGCGGGTTTGCCAGCGCCCAAGTCTTAAATGTGGCCATTCCCCAGGATCCGGATAGCTTCGATCCCACCCGCACGGTGGCCGCAGCCACCAGCGAGGTGGCCTTCAACATCTATGAAGGTCTGGTCAAGGCCACGCCGGAGGGGGGAGTTGCCCCGGCCCTGGCCAGCCACTGGACTGTGGACCAGGGAGGCACCTTGTACACCTTTTACCTGCGGGAGGCCTACTTCCATGACGGCAGTCCCGTCACGGTGGAGGATGTGGTCCACAGTTTGAACCGGGCCCGGGATCCGGAGCTGGCGGTGCGCGCCGGGGAGCTTGCGGTGATCAAAGAGATCACTGCCCTGGAGAACGCGGTGCAAATTGAACTCCACGAGCCCCACGGGGCCTTTCTCTACCTGCTCACGGAGGTGTATGCCTCCATCTACCCCAAGGGGGCGGGGGATCTCAGCCGGAAGCCCATCGGCACCGGCCCCTATTACCTCGCGGACTGGGGCCCCAACCAGCGTCTGGAGCTGCGCCGCTTTGAGCACCACTGGTCGGGGCAGCGCCCCTATTTTGCCCAGGTCAACTTTTTGATCATGCCCGATGAAAACAGTATGGTGCTCAACCTCAAAGCGGGGCGGATCCAGCTCATCCCCCGCCTGGAGGTGTCCGTTTTGCACCAGGTGGAAAACAGCCCCGGGATCAAGGTCCTGGCCTCGCCCATGAACCTGGTCCAGCTGTTTGCCATCAACAACGCCCGGCCCCCCTTTGATGACCTGCGGGTCCGCAGGGCTTTGGCCCTGGGTCTGAACCGGGAAGAGATCTTGCTGGGGGCAGCCTGGGGGAACGGCTTTCTTCTGGACAGCGCCCTAAGCCCGGCCATGGCAGGCTTTTACCACGACGGTCTGGGGGAGATCAACCCCTACGATCCGCAGCGGGCCAAGGAGCTGCTCCGGGAGGCGGGGCAGGAAAACCTGCGCTTTACCTTGACCCTACCCGCCAACTACCCCTTCCACGTGCAGGCCGGGGAAATCGCGGCCCAGCAGTGGCAAGCCCTGGGCCTGGAGGTGGATCTGGAGATTGTGGAGTGGGGGACCTGGCTGGAGCGGGTTTACACCCAGAGGGACTACGATGTTTCCATCATCGGTTTGGCGGGGCGTCTCGATCCCCATGCCATCTTGGTCCGCTACACCACAGACAGCAGCCGCAACTTCTTCAACTTCTCCAACGCCCGCTACGATGAGCTGATCGAGCTGGGGCTGCGGGCCGAGGGGGAAGAGCGGCGGGCCATTTACCTGGAGGCCCAGGAGATTTTAGCCCGGGAGCTGCCTGGCATTTTCATCATGGATCCGCAGCAGCTTGCGGCCATGCGGGAAGAAGTGCAAGGCTGGCGCAGCTACCCGGTGTACGTGGTGGACCTGGCCAGTTTGTATCAGTAGGGGGAAGGCAGGGAGTATGAAGCGTTATCTGTGGCGCAGAGCCGGGGGATTTCTCCTCACCGCGCTCTTGGTGAACTTTGCCACCTTTTTCATCCTGCAGGTGCTGCCTGGTGATCCGGCCCTGCTCATGCTGGGCACCGAGGGCAGCCCCGAGGCCTATGCCGCCCTGCGCCGGGAGCTCAGCCTGGATAAGCCGGTGCTGCCGCGCTATGGCCAGTGGCTGCTACGCTTCATCGGGGGCCAGTGGGGGAACTCCTGGCGCTATTCCCTGCCTGTGCGGGAGTTGGTGAGCCGGGCCTTTCCCCTTTCCTTGGGCCTGGCCCTCCTGGCGGTGGGGGCCGCGGCGGGCGCGGCTCTGCCGGTGGGCCTGTACATGGCCCTGCGGCCCCGCAGTTTCGGCAGCCGCCTGCTTTCCCTCGGCACCCAGCTGGGGCTGGGTTTGCCCCAGTTTTGGGTGGGCATTCTGCTCATCCAGCTCTTCGCGGTGCAGCTGCGGCTGCTGCCCCCGGGGGGAGCCGAGGGCTGGGTCAGTTTTCTTCTGCCCACCCTGACTTTGGCCCTGCCCAGGATGGCGGTGCTCAGCCGCTTTTTGCGCGCCGGCATGCTGGAGGCTCTGGCTGAGGATTATGTGCGCACCGCCCGGGCCAAGGGGCTGCCCCAAGGGAGCGTTTTGTTCAAACACGCCCTGCGCAACGCGGCCTTGGGCCCCCTCACCGCCGCGGGAGTGCAGTTCGCCCAGCTCTTGGCGGGCACCATCGTGGTGGAACAGGTCTTCGGCCTGCCCGGTGTGGGCCAGCTCCTCCTAAACGGCGTGTTCCAGCGGGATCTGCCCCTGGTGCAGGCGGTGGTGACCCTGGTGGTTCTGCTTATCCTCCTCTTTGATCTGGCCTTCGATCTCTGTCTGGGGCTTTTGGATCCCCGCATCCGCTATGAATGAAGGTGAAAACGACCATGAATTCCCGCAGCTGGGGTAGGATCTTAGTGGGCTTTATGCTTGCGTTCACTATCCTAGGTTGGGTTTATACCCCCCATGATCCCAATCAAATCAGCATTGCCAAGCGTTTTCAGCCCCCCAGTGGGGAGCATCCCCTGGGGACGGATCACTTCGGACGGGATGTGCTCAGCCGCATCCTCTGGGGCGCGCGCATTTCCCTGGCGGTGGGGGTGGCCGCGGTCTGCCTGGGGGCGGCTGCGGGAGTGGCCCTGGGGCTGGCCGCCGGTTTTTTTGGCGGCTGGTGGGATGAACTGCTCATGCGCCTGAGCACCAGCCTGCAGGCCCTGCCCAGCATCCTTCTGGCCCTGCTCTTTGCCGCCATCTGGTCGCCCGGTGTGCCCGTTGTGGTCTGGGGCATCGCCCTGGGAAACATCCCCAGTTTCCTCAGGGTCACCAGAAACCAGGTGCTCAGCATCAAACAGCGCCCCTATGTGGAAGCGGCCCGGGCGCTGGGGGCAGGGGATCTGCGCATCATGCTGCGCCACATTCTCCCCAACCTCCGGGGGGCCCTCTTGGTGCAGCTTTCCGTGAGCCTGGCGGGGGCCATTTTGGCCGAGGCCTCCCTGAGCTACTTGGGAGTGGGTATCCAGCCGCCGGATCCTTCCTGGGGGCGCATGCTGCGGGAGGCCCAGCCCTACGGTTCCCTGGCCCCCTGGCTGGTTTTAGCTCCGGGCCTCTTCATTGCCCTAGCTGTGATCGGCTTTAACCTCCTGGGGGATAACTGGATTTTAGGCAGGGAACGGGTGGCTAAAGGAGAATAAAGGAGCAGAGATGTTCTGCTAAAAAGGGGTGGAGCCATGCTTAAGCTCGAGGGCGTTACCAAGCGCTACAAAGGTGCCAGTGTCAACGCGGTGGATAACCTCCATCTGGAGGTGCGTCCCGGGGAGATCTTCGGCTTTCTAGGGCCCAACGGGGCCGGCAAAACGACCACCATCAAGATGGTGGTGGGCCTTTTGGCCGCGGACCGGGGCAAGATCGTGGTCAACGGCCGCGATCTGGCAGCCGATCCCCTGGGGGCTAAGCGTTCCATCGGTTTTGTGCCTGATAATCCCAATTTGTACCCGCGGCTGACGGGCCTGGAGTACCTCAATCTGATCGGGGATGTGTACGGTGTGGATGGCGCCACCCGCAAAAGGCGCCTGGATTACTATCTGCAGATGTTCGAACTCACCTCGGCCGTGGGGGATCTGATCCAGAGCTATTCCCGGGGCATGCAGCAGAAACTGGCCCTAACCGGCGCCCTTTTGCACCAGCCGCCCCTCTTCATTTTGGATGAACCCATGGTGGGTCTGGACCCCAGATCCGCGCACCTCTTTAAGCGGGTGATGCAGGAGCATGTGAACCAGGGGAACACCGTGTTTTTCTCCACCCACATCCTGGAGGTGGCGGAAAACCTCTGCCACCGGGTGGGGATTATCAACAAGGGGCAGCTCATCGCCTGTGGGACCATGGATGAACTGCGCCAGGCTTCGGGCCAGGCCGGTTCCAACCTGGAGAAGCTGTTCCTGGAGCTTACGGATGCGGGTGGTATAGATGAAGACTAGGCTGTGGACCCTTTACCGCACACTGCTCAACAACCACTACGGCTTCTCTGCCGCCAAGTTCTACTACATCAAAAAGCGGCAGCGCACTTGGGAGCCCTTGGTGATCGTGGCTGGGCTCACCCCCGCTGTGGTCATGGGTATCGTGTTCATCTGGAACCTCACGGAGCAGCTGTTCATCGGGGGGCTCGCCTTCGGCCAGCCCCATCTGGCGCTGCTCAACGGCGCCCTTTTGGTCTCTTTGGCGGGGCTTTTCTTCGGGTTTTTCTCGGTGCTCTCCGCTTTTTACTTCAGCACCGACCTGGAGGTTTTGCTGCCCCTACCCCTGAAATCCTGGGAGATTCTCACCGCGAAGTTCGCGGTGGTGCTCACAGGGCAGTATGCCATCAATCTCCTGATCCTGCTGCCGCTGTGGCTCCGCTACGGGCTGCTGGCCGGGGTGGGCCTGGGCTATATAGTCAGCGCCGTGGTGGTCTTTCTGGCCCTACCTGTGGTGCCCTTGGTTTTAGCCAGCATCCTGGCGGTTTTGCTCATGCGGCTGGTGAACATCAGCCGCCACAAAGACAGACTGGCCCTGGTGGGGGGCTTCCTGCTCGTGATTGTGCTGGTAGGCTTTCAGTTCTGGCTGCAAAGCAGCCTAGGCGGGGACGATCCCGAACTGGTCATGGAGCAGCTCCTGGGCCGGGCCGATGGGATCATCAAAGCGGCGGGACGGGTTTTCCCGCCCAGCGTCTGGGCGGCCCAGGCCATGGCCTATGCCCACACCTGGCAGGGCTGGCTTAATCTCCTCTACGTGGCCGCCCTGAGCGCCTTGGCCCTTTTCCTCCTCTACCTTCTGGGTGAGAAGGTCTTCCTCCAGGGACTCTTAGCCGGGCTGGAAGGAAGCCGGGGAACCGGAAGGGCCCGCCAGGTGGAGCTGGCAGAAGAGCGGGCCCGGGCGCCGCTTATGACCGTGGCCAGCCTGGAGTGGAAGCTCTTTGTGCGGGACCCGGGCTTTGCTTTAAACGGCCTCATCGGCTATGTGCTCCTGCCCGCCATGGCCCTTTTGCCCCTGTTCGGCCAGAAACTGCAGAACAACCCCTTTGAGCTTCTGGCCCTAGACCAGCTGCACCCGCTAGTGGTGGCCGGGGGCCTGGCCCTTTATTTCCTGTTCATGACGGGCATGTCCATGATCCCCGCCACCACCTTTTCCCGGGAGGGGAGGTACCTGTGGATCATCCGCAGCCTGCCGCTGGATATAGAACAGATCATCGGGGCCAAGGTGCTGGGCTCCCAGGGGGTGAACACCATCGGCTGCCTGGTGGGTATCATCCCCGTGGCCTATCTCATGGGCTGGGGAGTGGGGGAAGTTGTGCTCGGGGCTGTGCTGGGCGTGCTCCTGGCCAGTGCGCTGGCGGGCTTTTTGGTCCTCTTTGACCTGCGCAAGCCCATGCTGGATTGGGTGAACCCCTTGAAGGCGGTGAAATCCAACCTCAACGCCTTGGTGGGCATGATCCTGGGCCTGGCCTTCGGGTTCGCCCTGGGCTTTTTACTCTATGGCAACGTACAGACCGGCACCTTGTGGCTCATTCCCCTGGAGCTCTTGGCGGCAGCCCTGGCTTTGGGGGCCCTGGTGAGGGTTTTGATCCGGCGCTGGGCGCCTCAGCTGTGGGCGCGGATCTAAAGGGAGGGTAGTATGGGCTTTCTGGAAAAACCAATTGTTCGCGATCTCTTGCTGCTGGTTTTTGGACTAGCCCTGGGCGTCCTCGCGCACTACCTGGTGCGCATCCATCTGCTGCCCCGGCTGCAGAAGCTGCTGCGGAAAACCCGCATCAAATGGGACGATGTCCTCTTCGAACAGGGGGTGTTCGGCGCCGCGGCTTTGCTTATCCCCTTGGTGGTCATGTTCCGGGTCACCCCGTTTTTGACCGTGCTGCAGGGAGGGGCCATGCAGCTTCTGAAGGTGGTGGCGGTGACGGTGGTCGCGGTGGGCCTGGACCGCCTGCTCCGGGCGGGTCTGGTCATCTACAACACCTTTCCCATCTCCGTGCGCCTGCCCATTAAGGGCGTGGTGCAGATCCTCCAGATTGCCCTCTGGGCCTTTGCCGGCACCATCATCTTTTCCCAGCTCTTGGGCCAGTCCCCCTGGATCTTCTTGAGCGGTCTGGGCGCGGTGAGCGCGGTGCTCCTGGTGGTGTTTCAAGATACAATCCTGGCCTTTTTCGCCGGGCTGCAGCTCACCCTCAACGATCAGGTGCGGGTGGGGGACTGGATCGAAGTGCCCAAGTACAACGCGGACGGTTCAGTGGTGGAGGTGGCCCTGCACTACGTGAAGGTGCGCAACTGGGATCGTTCCATCACCACCATCCCCACCCACAAGCTCACGGGGGATTCCTTTGTGAACTGGCGGGGGATGTTTGAAGGGGGCGGCCGGCGCATCAAGCGCTCGGTGCTCATTGACCAGACCAGCGTCCGCTTCCTCGATGAGGAGCTCCTGGAGCGCTTAAGCAAGATCCAGCTCCTCCAGGACTACCTGGCCCGCAAAACCGAGGAGATCGCCGAGTACAACCGCCGCCACAACATCGATGAAAGCTCTTTGGTGAACGGGCGCCATCTGACCAACTTAGGCACCTTCCGGGCTTATCTCCTGGCTTACCTGCAGAACCACCCCCAGATCAACCAGGATCTGATTCTGCTCGTGCGCCAGCTGCCGCCCACCACCAACGGACTGCCCATGGAGATCTACGCCTTCACCAAGGATACGGCCTGGGTGAGCCACGAATCTGTGGCTGCGGACATCTTTGACCATGTTCTTGCCATCATCCCCGAATTCGATCTGCGCGTATTCCAAAACCCCAGCGGCCACGATCTGGCCCGGGCCGTGGCAGAAAGGGAGGTTGCAATTGGCCTACGTGAGAACTGAGTACCCCCAGTGGTCCTGGTCCCATTCCCGCCAGCAGATTTTCGCCAGCTGCCTGCGGCGCTATTACTACAACTACTACGCTTCCCACAACGGCTGGGAGCGGGACGCCCCTGCGGAAGCTGCTTTGGCTTACCGCCTCAAGCAGCTGGGCAGTATTTACACCGCCCTGGGCGATGGGGTGCACCGCGCCGCCCAGTCCCTGGTGCACAGGGTAAAGGCCGGGCGGGAGCTCGCGAGTGCGGAGGTTGTGGAGGAAGAAATCCGCCGGCATCTTAGGAGGGTGTGGCGCTCTTCCCAACAAAACCGGGAAGAGTTTCTGCTCCGTCCCAAGCGGGTGGACATGCTCCGGGAGTTCTACTACGGCACAGGTGTGAGCGAAGCGGTGCTGGACAGCATCAACCAGCGCCTGGGCCAGGTGGCCCGGGCCCTGGTGGCCAGCTCTGTCTGGCGGGAGCTGGCCCAGCCAGGGGCCCAGGTGGTGAGCTGCGAGCAGTTTGACACCATAACCATCGCCGGTACACCGGTTTTTGCCGTGCCCGACTTGATCTATGCCCAGCCCGGGGGCGATTGGGTGGTTGTGGACTGGAAGAGCGGGGAGGAAGCGGAGGAATACCGGGATCAGGTGGCCCTTTATGTCCTGTTTGTGCGGGAAAAATACGCTGTGGCGGTGGAGAGGATCACCGCCCGCCTGGAGTACCTGAACGGTCCCTCCACAGTGGAGATGCGCTTTACGCCCCAGGACCTCCAGGCGGTGGAGCGGCAGGCCGCCGCCAGCATGGAAGAGATGAAAGGGTTCTTAACGGATCCTGAACGCAATATTCCCCAGCCGAAGGAGAGGTTCGCCCTCACCGAGGCCAGGGAACAGTGTCCGTGGTGCAATTTTTACGAGCTCTGCCGGGACGAGCTGGAGCAGAGCGTTTCCTAACTAGCGGGCTTGGCGCTGCCGCTGATCTAGGAAGAAGTCGATATGCCGGGCCACCTCCCGCCAGTCCTTGACCAGGGGCACCTTGGTGGGGCGCCCGGCGTTGTGGGAGGCGTGGAAGAGCAGGGTGTAGATGCCCGCTGCCGCCACCTCTTCGGCGTTTTCCAATTTGTCATCCACAAAGAACTGCACGCCCAGCTCCAGGCAGCGCTCTTTTTTTGAGTAGCCGTACCCCGTGGGGCACATGGTCAGGCTGTGGTAGGGGATCCCGTGGCGCCGCAGCCAAGTCTCTGTGATCTGGCGGTGCCTGGTGTCCCGATGGGTGATCAGGTGGATGATGCCGCCACGCTCAGCCAAAGCCCGCAGCGTTTCCGGGGCGTAATCCCTCACCGGGACGCTGGTGAAGATCTCTTCGATGCAGGCCTGGAAGAACTCTTCAACTTCTTCCCTGGTCTTGTTGAAGGCCTCTTCCACGTGGTAGGCCGCCTTTTGGATGGGCTCGCCGAAATAGGTGCTGGCGGTCTCCAGCCAGATGTTGTTCTGGCCATCATCGTCATTGGTGAGCACGCCATCTATGTCAAAGCCGAAAATGAACTGCCTGATTGCTGGCACCTCCCCTAGCCTAAAAGGTTTGGTGCTAGATTAACATTTTCCAGCGCCAAAAGCAAGCGCTTGCGGGCCAGTCCCCCTCCATAGCCGCCCAGGCCATGGGTGCCCAGCACCCGGTGGCAGGGGACGATAATGCTCACCGGATTGGCGCCCACCGCCCGGCCCACGGCTCGGTAGGCCTTGATGCCCAGGTTGTGGGCGATCTGTTTGTAGGTGGTGAAGGAGCCGTAAGAAATGCGTCTGATCTCCGCCCACACTTCCCGCTGGAAGGGCGTGCCCTCCAGCTGAAGGGGCCAGTCAAACTCCACCCGCTGGCCGCGGAAGTAGGCGTCCAGGTCCCGGGTGCACTTTGCAGGCAGCAGCTGCGGATCGAAGCGGGCCCGGAAGAAGCGGGCAGTGAACTTTTCTCCGTATCTTTCGTCAAAGGTGGCACAGACCAGCTTGTCTTGATAAAACCAGAGATAAAAAGGGCCCAGTGGGGACTGGTAGACTGAGCGCTGCACAGGGAATCCCTCCAGTGATGTATAATGGTCTATAGTTCGCCCGGCAGGCAGGGAATCCTGCAGCCCGCAAGAAGGGAGAGATGTCTTTGGAACCTGAACTCGCGGCCAAGCCGCTGGATCTCAGGGCGCGCATCCTGCGCCTGGCTTGGCCCGCCATTGTGGAAAACCTGCTGCATACCATGGTGGGCATTGTGGACACAGCTATGGTGGGGCGCTTAGGGGCGGCTGCCTTGGCCGCCGTGGGATTGGGGAACCAAATCAACCACCTGGGCTTGACCGTCTTTTCTGCCCTGGCCACGGGCAGTACCGCCTTAGTTGCCAGGTACATCGGGGCTGAACAGCCTGAGCGGGCCCGGGATGTGGCCAGGCAATCCTTAGTTCTCGGTCTTTTTGTTTCCGGCACTGTTATGCTTACTTTCCTGACTGCGGCCCGGGCCCTTTTGGGCTTTCTCTTCCGCCGGGCGGAAACGGTAGTTTTAGACTCCGCGGCGCTCTATGTGCGCATTGTGGCCCTGGCCATGATCCTCAACTACTTCCTGATCGTGATCAACGCAGCGCTGCGGGGTGCGGGTGATACCAAAACCCCCATGCAGATCACCGCCTTGGTGAACCTGATCAACGTAATCGGCAATGCCGTGTTCATCTACGGTTTAGGTCCGGTGCCCGCCTTGGGGGTAGCCGGCGCCGCCCTGGGCACAGCCATTGCCCAAGCCTTAGGAGGGGTAATGGCCCTGCGGGTGCTCTTTAGAAGCGATGTTCTCCAGGTGCGCTGGGGCGATTCCTTCAGGCCTGATCTGGAGATCATCCACCGCATCGCCAAAATCGGCGTGCCGGCAGGGGTGGAGCAGGGGACGCTCCGCATCGGGCAGCTCTTTTACACCATGATTGTTTCCTCTTTGGGCACGGTGAGCTATGCCGCCCACCAGGTGGCCCTCAACGCGGAATCCTTGTCCTTTATGCCGGGGGCCGGCTTTGCCGTTGCCGCGACCACCTTGGTGGGGCAAAACTTAGGCGCGGGGCGCCCCGAGGATGCGGAAAGGGCCGGCAGGATCAGCCGCAACTTAGGGATTTTGGTCATGGCCAGCATGGGCTTGGTTTTCTTCCTCATACCCGGGCCCATCGTGCGCATCTTCTCCCAGGATCCCGAGGTGGTTTCCTTGGCCGTGATCTGCCTGCGCCTGGTGGCCATTGCCCAGCCCTCCCTGGCGGTGTGGATGATCCTGGCGGGTGGCCTGAGGGGAGCAGGGGATACCCGGGCCATCATGAAAATGGTCCTGGTCTCCTTCTTGGGAGTGCGGGTGGTTTTGGCTTACGTTTTGGCCCTGCGCCTGGGAATGGGCCTCATTGGAGCATGGATCGGGATGGTTGCTGATCTTTTCCTGCGCAGCCTCCTGATTCAGTGGCGCTTCAACAGGGGAGAGTGGAAATTCGTTAAGGTTTAGGAAGGAGCTGAGAAAGTGCGGGAGTTTAGTTTCTTTATGCCCACGAAGATCTTTTTCGGTGAGGATGTGGTGAAAAAGCAGGCCCCGAGCCTCTCCTTGGGTGCCAAGGCCTTGATCGTCACGGGGCCCTCTTCGGGGCGGGCCAGCGGAGCTTTAGATGATGTGCTGGCGGTGCTCAAGGGTGATTACGTCCTCTTCGACCAGGTGGAAAACAACCCCACCCCCCAAACCTGCCGGGCAGGTGCCCAGCTGGCCAGGGAACAGGGCTGTGACTACATCATTGCCATCGGCGGCGGTTCGCCCCTGGATGCGGCTAAGGCCATGGCCCTCATGGCGGTGGATGACCGGGATCCCCTGGAGCTTTTCCAGGGCTGGGAGGCCAAACCCCTGCCCCTTGTGGCCATTCCCACCACCGCGGGGACGGGGAGCGAGGTTACGCCCTATGCGGTGTTGACCATCCATGAAAATGAGACGAAAAGGAGCCTGCGGGGTCCGGATCTCTTCCCCGTGGTGGCTTATTTAGATCCCAAGTACACGGCGTCCCTGCCCCGGCAGGTGACCGTGGATACCGCGGTGGACGCCCTTTCCCACCTGGTGGAAAGCTATCTTTCCAGCAAGGCCACGCCCGCGAGCGACCTGGCGGCTCTGCAGGGGATCGCGGTGTGGGGAGCGGCCCTGCCTGCCCTGCGCAGCGGCGAGCTGTCTTTGCAGGATCGGGAAGATCTGCTCCTCGCCTCCATGCTGGGCGGGATCACCAACGCCCAGACCGGGACCACGTTCCTGCACGCCCTGGGCTATCCCCTCACCTATTTCCACAACTACCCCCACGGGCGGGCCAACGGGATTTTGATGGCTTCCTACCTGGAGTACAACCACAGGCACGCTCCAGAGCGGGTGGAGAACATCTTGGAGCTTTTGGATCTGCCGTCCCTGGAAGCCTTCCGGGAGCTCATGGATGAGCTTTTCGCACCGTGGGTAGGCCAGCTGCATGTGCCTGAGGAAGAGATCAGGGCCTACGCGCAGAAGGCGGCCCAGACCCGCAATACCGCGGATTCCCTGGGGCCGCCCTCGGTGGACGAGTTGACCAAAATCCTGAGGGATAATATACTATAGTGATAAGGAAGTGCCCGTTCGGCTCGCCAGCTGGACGGGCACCGGCTCCTGTTTAGTTTTCTTTGATAATCTGCAGCACGTACTGGGCGGCTGCCTCCAGCTGCTGGATGGGGATGGCCTCGTCGGTGGTGTGCACATTGGTGTAGCCCAGGCCCAGGATCACCGAGGGGATGCCGCGGCCGTTGATGATGTTGGCATCGCTGCCCCCGCCGGTGCTCTCGATGCGGGGCTCCAGGCCCAAGGCCTTGGCCGCCCGCAGCGCCAGCTGCACCACATAGTCCTCTTCCGTGAGGCGGAAGGAATTGTAGCTGTCGCCCACCACCACTTCCGCTTCCACGCCGTGGGCGGCGCAGGTGCTTTGGATCACTTCCACCATGTGCTGCGCCTGGCGTTCGAGCTTTTCGGGGTCCCGGGAGCGGGCTTCGCCCTTCATCTCCACCCGATCGGGGATGATGTTGGTGGCTACGCCCCCCTGGATCAGGCCGATGTTGGCGGTGGTTTCCGCATCGATGCGGCCCAGCTTCATCTTGGTCAGGGCCTCCGCAGCTACCAAAATGGCGCTGATGCCGTTTTCCGGTGCCACCCCGGCGTGGGCTGCCCGGCCGTGGATGGTCGCGCTGATGTTCTTCTGGGCCGGGGCCTGCACTACGATGGTGCCCACCGGCCCGCCGCTGTCCAGGAAAAAGCCGGCCTCAGCCGAAAGCCTGCTGGCATCCAGGGATTTGGCCCCAAACAGGCCCCCTTCTTCCGCCACGGTAAAGAGGAGTTCCAGCCTGCCGTGGGGAATGTCCTGTTCCTGGGCGGAGCGGACCGCTTCTAGGATGGCGGCGATGCCGGCCACATCGTCCGCGGCTAAGATGGTGGTGCCATCGCTTTTGATCATGCCGTCTTCGATTATGGGTTTGATGCCCCGTCCAGGCTCAACCCGGTCCATATGCGCGCAGAAGAGCAGGGTAGGTGCCTCTTTGCTGCCTTCCAGCACGGCGATGAGATTGCCCGCGCTGCCGCCGATCTTGGCCCCGGCATCGTCTTCGGTGACGGTAAAGCCCAGGGCTTCCAATTTGGGCTTGAGGGCATCGGCCATGAGCCGTTCATCTTTGGAGGCACTGTCGATCTGCACCAGTTCCAGAAATTCATCCAGTAAACGCTGTTTGTTGATTTGCATTGGCATTGCCTCGACCTCCCTTTGCCTTTGGTTGTTCAACACGGTACTAGTATTTCCTGCCAGCAGTCTGCAGTGAATGGAATGATTCCCATGGAAGAACTTGTTGGGCTGATTCTAACCGCCGGGGAGCTCTTGCTCACCTGCGGGGCGGAGATGGCCCGGGTGGAAGAGACCATTGAGCGGATGGGCCGCGCCGCGGGGTTTGTGCAGGTGGAAAGCTACGCCACCCCCACGGGGCTCTTTGTTTCCCTGCACGATCCCCAAGGTAAAGTATATACCCGGGTGAAGCGCATCCGGGGCGGTCAGAGCAATATCGCCCTCATCGCCGAGGTAAACTCCCTCAGCCGGGCCTTTTCCGCGGGGGAGATCACGGCCCAGGAGGTCCGGCGGGAGCTGGAGCGCCTGCAGCAGGCGGGCACGGGGGACAGCCTCACCCGGCCCCTCATTGGCGGCGGCGGGGCCTTGGCCTTTGCCGTGATGATGGGTGGAACCTGGCTGGAGGGCTTGGTGGCGGGGCTGGTGGGCACCTTGGTGCTGCTTGTGGTGTCCCGTCTGGAGGGCCCCTTTCCCAAGGTGCTGCAGGCTGCGGTGGGCTCCGTGGTGGCCGCGGGGGTGATCCGGGGCCTGGGGCGTTTTCTTGCCCTCAACAGCAACGTGACCATCCTGGGTGCGGTGATGGTTTTGGCGCCGGGTATGGTGATCACCACGGCCATCCGGGATCTGCTCAGCGGCGAGCTGGTTTCGGGCTTAAGCCGCAGCGCCGAGGCGCTGGTGATCGCGGTGGCCATCGCCGCAGGGGTGGCGGTAGTGCTCAGCCTGGGGGGGAGCTGAAATGCTGGTGCAGGTTGGCATGGGCTTTCTAGCGGCCCTCACCTTTGGTTACATCTTCCGGGTTCCGGCCAGCCAGACCGTCCGCTGCGGCGTGGTTGGGGGGCTCGGCTGGACCGTCTTCCTCGTGGCCGAGCAGAGCTGGGGCGAGGTGGGGGCGGTGTTTTTGGCGGCCACCACCGTGGCTGTGCTCAGTGAAATCTTGGCCCGCCGGCACCACCAGCCCGTGATCGTGTTTTTGACGCCGGGCATCATTCCCCTGGTGCCGGGGAGCAAAGCTTATTTGACCATGCTCAGTTTTGTGCAGAAGGATTATACCCAAGGTGTAGTCTTGTTGGTGACCACGCTCTTTTTGGCGGGCGCCATTGCGGCGGGAATTATCATCACCAGTTCCCTGTTTAGGAACTTTTCCCGCACGAAGAGGATGGGGAGGTAGTTGTTGTGAGCAAGCAGATTGTGGTGACAGTGGGAGAGCGGACGCTGGAAGTCCCAGCGGGCACCCTGGTGGGTGAAGTTGCGGCCATGGTACCCGAAGCGGAGGGGACAGTGGTGGCCAGGGTGAACAACGACATCTTCGGCTACCAGTTCCCCCTCACCGAGGACTGCCGCATCGAGTTTCTGGACACCAGCACCGAGGACGGCATGCGGGCCTACCGGGCCAGCCTCGTCTTTCTCTTTGTCCGGGCTGCCCTGGAGGTGATTCCCGGCTGTACGGTGCACATCAAGCACGCCCTGAACAACGGGCTGTACGGCGAATTTGACCATAGCCAGCCGGTGATCGAAAAGGACATCCGGGCCATCGAGGAGCGCATGCGGGCCCTGGTGGCGGAGGATATCCCCTTCACCAGGCGCCTTGTGCCCATGGAAGAGGCCAAGCGGATCTATGCCGAGCAGGGGTTTGATGATAAAGTCCGGCTTTTGGAGCAGCAGGACGAAGAGGAAGTGGTGCTCTACAGCTTCGGCTGGTTCCACGACTCCCTGCGGGCCATTTTGGTACCCAGCAGCGGTTATTTAAAATACTTTAAGCTGCGCTATTACCTACCTGGCTTCATTTTGGAATACCCCCGGCGGGCCAATCCCACTCAGATTCCCGAATATGTGGAGCAGGGAAAACTCTTTAACGAGTTCTTTAAGGCGGAGCGCTGGCAGGACAATTTGCGCATTCCCGATGCCGCTTCCCTCAACGACTGCATCCGTCGGGGAGGGTTTGGCGAACTGGTGCAGGTGTCCGAAGCGTACCACGAAAACCAGATCAGGGATATTGCCCAGCAGATCGCCAAAGACCGGGACCGGCTGCGCTTGATCCTGATCGCCGGGCCCTCCAGTTCAGGGAAGACCACCTTCGCCAAGCGCCTCACGGTGCAGCTGCGGGTGTGCGGTCTGGAACCTGTGGCTATCGGTTTGGATGACTACTTCGTGGACCGCCACTTAACTCCCCTGGATGAGGACGGGAAGCCCGATTTTGAGGCCCTGGAGGCCATCGATCTGGAGCTGTTCAACGAGCACCTCACCAAGCTGATCCAGGGAGAGGAAGTGGAGGTGCCCACCTTCCATTTCCCCACGGGCCGCAGGCAGTGGACGGGGACCAAGCTCAAGGTGCGCCCGGATCAGCCCATCATCATTGAGGGCATCCACGGGCTCAACGATCAGCTCACCGTGTCCATTCCCAAGGGGCGCAAGTTCAGGATTTACGTCTCCGCGCTCACCAATTTGAATTTGGACAATCACACCCGGATCTCCACCACCGATGTGCGCCTGCTCAGGCGGATCATCAGGGATAACCAGTTCAGGGGCCATGATGCCAAGGCCACCATTGAACGCTGGCCTTCGGTGACCAGGGGAGAGCGCCGCCACATCTTCCCCTTCCAGGAGAGCGCCGATGTGATGTTCAACTCCACCTTGATTTACGAACTGGCGGTGCTGAAGCCTTTGGCCACACCGCTGCTGAAGCAGATTACACCGGAGGATCCCCAGTACTCTGAGGCCAGGCGCCTGCTGCGCTTTTTGGACTACTTCGTGGAAGTGGATGACTGGTCAGTGATTCCCTGCAACTCCATCCTGCAGGAATTCATCGGGGGCTCCTGCTTTGACTGAGGGAGGAAGCCTATGCAAGTTGTACTGGCGGCGCTGAATGCCAGGTACAGCCATTCCAGCTTGGCCCTGCGTTACCTGAGGCGCTACTGTGAACGGCAGTTTCCAGATCTGGAAACAGTGGAATTCAACATCAACCAAAGCCCCCGGTTGATCCTGGGGGAGCTGGCCAAAAGAAAGCCAGATGTTTTGGGCTTTTCCTGCTACATCTGGAACATTGAGCTGATCCTGCCCCTGCTGCGCCAGCTGCGCAAGGTGCTTCCGGGAACCACCATCATCCTGGGCGGGCCGGAGGTCTCCTTTGATGTGGAGTATTGGCTCACGGAGCATGAGGCCATCGACTACATCATCGCCGGGGAAGGGGAGGAGGCCCTGCGCCGCTTTTTGGAGGAATACGCGCGGTGCGGGGGAAGGCTCGGGGCAGAAAACCTGGCTTCGGTGCCGGGTCTGGCCTACCGCACGGGCGGCGGGGCGGTTGTCCAAAACCCTGCCCAGCCCCTGGATCTGGCCGCGCTTCCCCCCATCTACCAGGGGGACCTGGCTGATCTCCAGGACAAAATCGTGTATTTCGAAACCACCCGGGGCTGTCCCTTTCGCTGTGCCTACTGCCTCTCCTCGGTGATGGGCCCGGTGCGGGCCTTTCCCCTCGACCGGGCCAAAGAGGAGCTGGCCGCCCTGGCCGCGGCCGGTGTGCAGCAGGTGCGCTTTGTGGACAGGACCTTCAACTACGATGCCCGGCGGGCCTATGAGCTCCTGGAGTTCATGATCGGGCTGGATACCACCACCCGCTTCCAGCTGGAGGTGGGGGGCGACCTGCTCACCGAGCCCATCTTGGAGCTTTTGACCAGGGCGCCGGAGAACCGCTTTCAGTTTGAAATCGGGGTCCAGTCCACCAATCCCGCCACCTTGGAGGCCATCTCCCGCCGCAGCGACTTGGGGCGTTTGGCCGAGGCGGTGCGCTTCTTAAAGGAAAAGACGACCGTAATCGTGCTTTTGGACCTCATCGCCGGCCTCCCGGAAGAGGGGTTTTGGCGTTTTGGCAAGTCCTTTGACTTTGTTTATAACCTCAAGCCGGACCGGATTCATCTGGGCTTTCTCAAGCTTCTGCGGGGCTCCCGCCTGCGGGAAGAGGCGGAGAGTTTTGGCTGCGTGTTTACCGACGAGGCGCCCTACGAGGTGCTTTACACCAAGGATCTCTCCTTCGGGGAACTCCAGCGCCTCAAGATCATCGAGGATTTGGTGGAGAAATACTATAACCCCCGCTTTGAGCATTCCCTAGCTTACCTTTTGCGGGAGGGACGCTCGCCCTTTGCCTTTTTCAACGAGTTCGCGGCCAAGTGGGAAGAGGCGGGCTACCACTGGAGCGAGCATTCCCTGCTCAGCCGCTACCGGATTCTCCTGGAGTTTTTCGGCGAGGGGAACCCTGACCTGAGGCCCTGGCTGCTCTATGACTTCCGCTGCCATGAGCGCAGGCAGGCCACCCCCCACTGGCTGGGGGGCCCCCGGAATCCCAAGCCGAAGTCGGAGCTGATCAACTCCGGCCGCCTCGGAGAGCTGATCCCCGAGGCCGCGGGCCTGTCCCCCCGGGAGCTGGAGCGCTGGACCATCGTGGAGGAGCTGCCCTTCAAAGAAGGAACCCAGATCGTTTTGTTTTACTATACCTCTGACGGGATGCGGGCCCGCACCGTGCGCCTGGAGTAGGCCAGGGGGGTACCAGTGATCTGGCTGGTCACCTCGTCCAGGGAGACCAGGTCAGAGGCGTCTACCTGCAGGAGTGCGTGCTTACCCAAGGCCCGCACTCCTTCTTTGATCTCCTCGGTGCAGGAGATGAGGTAGTTGGCCAGATGCCGCGCCCCCAGCTTCCAGTTGAACCGCCCCGCCTGCTTGCCGCCGTCCACCACCAGCTGGGTGGGGGGTTCCCAGGGAATGGATTTGGCGGTTTGGGTGTGGCTGATGGAATAGAGGGCCATGGTGCCCAGGTAGATGGCATCTGCCCCCAGGGCCAGGGCCTTGAGGCACTGGCCGGGGGAGAAAAAGCCCCCGGAAACGATCAGGCTCACTTGGCGGTGCACCCCCCGGGCCTTGAGGTGCTCCACCGCCCGGCAGAGCCCGATGATGGTGGGCAGGCCGAAGTCATCCTCCAGGATGGGGGGGGCGGCCACCGTGGCCGCCTTGGCCCCTTCCATGGCGAGAAAATCCACACCCGCCTCCAGGCAGAGGTCGATCTCCCGCTCCAGGTTGTTGGTGAAGGAAAGTTTCACCCCCACAGGCACGCCTCCGCCCACCTGCCGCAGAAAGCTTACGATCTTCGGCAGATCTTCCCGCTGACGCAGGGCGGGAAGCTCCGGGCGGACCAGGTGGGGGAAGGGGGCCTGGGCCCCGCCGGCGCTGGCCCCCTGGCCCAGCTGGATCTCTAGGGCATCG
This sequence comes from Firmicutes bacterium UBA3914, assembly GCA_002391385.1. Classification (GTDB taxonomy): domain Bacteria; phylum Bacillota; class Limnochordia; order Darwinibacteriales; family Darwinibacteriaceae; genus DTU010. The sequence continues at coordinate 31,500 of DGEY01000059.1, forward strand.
GCCTGGGCTAGGATTTCCACGGTGCGGTGCAGGGGCATGCGGGGGTATTGGATAATCAGCCGCTCCGCCAATTCCCGCTCCTTGGGCAAAAAAGGCCCCTCCCCCGTATTGGAGGCCGTGCCCGCCAGGCGGCTGCCTAAAGCCAGGGCGTATTTGGCCCGGTCGGAGAGGGCCTTTTTGTAGGCCATGCCGGAAACCAAAAGGGGGGTGGCTAAGGTTAGGGGCTTTTTGGCCCCGGGACCGATGGTGGTCGCGGTGTGCACCTCCCTGGTGTGGGGGAGGGGCGGCCGGTCCAGATGCGCGGAGACAAACATGAGCCCATCGAAGTCCAAAAAGCGGCGGGGGCTGCCCAAGGGCCGCTTGAGCACCTGGGCCTTCTGGGCCCGGAGGTTGGTTTCCAGGATGGTCTGCACCCCGGTGCGCTTGGTGGCCGAGAGCAGTTCCGCCAGGTTTTCCATATAGGGGTCGGTCATGAGCACCTTCACGCCCTGGCGGACCAGCTGCCCGCTGAGGAAGCGCAGGGCCACAAGACCGCCCATAACGCCCAGCGCGCCTGCGAATAGTTTCGATGTAGTGCTGGACAAAACATCACCTCCGGAGTTTAAGGGAAGGGATCATCTGGCCTTTGTAGTATTAACTAACAGATGCCTTGTGAAGAGCTAGATGGATGTGGTTCGATTGAGTAAAGTGACCATCAAGGATGTGGCCCGGAGGGCCGGCGTATCACCCTCCACGGTGAGCCGAGTGATTGCGGACCATCCCCGCATCAGCCCCAACACCAAGGAACGGGTGCGCCTGGTCATGGCGGAGCTGGGCTATTACCCCAACGCCATCGCCCGCAGTCTGGTTAACCAGACCAGCAGCAGCATCGGGGTGATCCGCTCCCGCCTCACCCAGGGGGACTTTGCCAACCCCTTCTTTCCCGCGGTCATTCAAGGCATCTCCTCCATCGCCCACAGGTACGGGCTGCATTTAGTGTTATCCACCAGCAGCAGTTTTACCCAAGAGGATGAAGAATGCCTGAACCTGCTCAGGCAGCGCCGGGTGGATGGGGTGATTCTCCTAGCTTCCCACCGTCAGGACCAGCTCATCCCGCGGCTTACGGAGGAGGGCTATCCCTTTGTGCTCATCGGGCGCCACGAGGGGCCCGAAGCGATCAACTGGGTGAATAACGACAATGTGGCCGATGCCAAAGCCGCGGTGGAGTACCTTCTGGGCAAGGGCCACCGGCGCATCGCCTGCCTGGATGGGGATCCCCGCTATGTGGTGAGCGCCGACCGCCTGCGCGGCTATGAGCTGGCCCTGGCTGAAGAGGGCCTGCCCTGGGACCAGAGGCTGGTGGAACACTCGGAGTTCTCGGTGGACGGCGGCTACCAGGCTACCCTCCGCCTTTTGGAGAAGGGCGGGCAGTTCACCGCCATCTTTGCCGTGGATGATCTCATCGCCATTGGCGCCATGCGCGCCCTACAGGAACGGGGTTTTACCGTGGGGGAAGATGTGGCGGTGGTGGGCTTTAACAACACCATCCTGGGGGCTTACGTCCAGCCCGCTTTAACTTCGGTGCACGTGCCCATCTACGAGTTGGGCCAGATCGCCGTGCAGATGCTCACGGCGCAGATTTACGGTTCAGGAACCTTTCCGGACCAGCAGATGCTCCAGGCTGAGCTGGTGGTGCGGAGTTCCGCTTGAGGGGGTGGGATAATGGCTGCAAGCCGCTGGTTGATCGTCCTGCTCCTGGCCGCCGCCCTCTGCGCCCCGGGGCCGGCGGAAGCTTCCACACTTACCGATCCCACGGGGCTGTACAGCACGCTCATCGGGGATCACTGGGTTTACCAAGCGCACCACAGCAGCCCTGATTTGATGGTGTTCTACGGGGAAGGGGACTTCGAGCTCCTCTATTTCCAGCGCTTAGGGCCGGTTTCCTACCCTTCCGCCTTGGCCTTTGCCCAGCGCTCCGTGGAGCTTTACAGCGGGCCGGGGGGGTTGGAGCAGTTTGAACTGGTCCAGGATTTCAGGGAAATCGAGGTGGCGGGAGTTTGGGGCATCTCCTGTGCCTATGCCTACCAGGACGGGCAGGGCAACCGCCTGTGGGAGTACCGGATCTTTCTGGTACTGCCTGGCGGGGAGGGCTTTTCCATAGCCTTTAGCGACAGCAAACCTGAGGCGGCGGAGGATCCTCCGCTGGAGGAGATTCTGCGGCACTGGCGGTGGTTGTTTTGAGGACAAAAGGGGTTCGTCGGTCTCTAACCTTGGTTTTGGTGCTCCTGCTGCTTTTAGGGGCCCCGGCTGGCGCCTGCGCGGCGGGCCTGGCGGCGCGCTTTGAGCGCACCTTAGGCGCGGGCACCGCGCCCACCTTGATCAAGGAGTACGGAGGGGAGTACATTCTCCCCATCCAGCAGCGGCTGTGGGTGGAGGAGGTTTTCCGCCGCGTGGCGGCCCAAAGCGAGCGGGAGGATGTGGAGTACACCCTTACGGTGCTCAACTCCAAAGAAGCCAATGCCTTTTCACTCCCCGGGGGGTTTATCTTTATCACCCGGGGACTTCTGAGCCTGATCGGCAGTGATGAGGCCCAGCTCGCGGCGGTGCTGGGCCATGAGATCGCCCATGTGGAAAAGAAGCACGGCGTGAATGCGGTGCTGAGGCAGATGGGCCTTTCCGTCCTGGCGGAGGTGGGGGTGGCGGCCATCGACTTTCTGTCCGCTGAGCTGCTGCGCCTGGCCGGCCTTACCCTGGTGCAGATGCTCCAGGCGGGCTGGGGTCGGGAAGCGGAGCTGGAGGCAGATGCCCTGGGGCAGGAGCTCGCGGCCCGGGCCGGCTTCGACCCCGCGGGGGGCATTGCCCTGCTGGACGCTTTAGCCCAGGCGGATAGCGCTGATCAGCCCATGCATCTGTTCCGCACCCATCCCGAGCCAGGCCAGCGCCGGAAGATCCTAGAAGAGAAGCTGGCCCTCTTTTGGTCAGAACCGGTTGAGGTCACCTCTTGGGAGGTCCTAGAAAGATTAAAACAGGGCAGGAATTCCCACACAGGTGGGCGAAGTGATCCCAAAGGCAGGTATGTGCTGGAAGAACTTGGGGAGCCGTCCCTGGGGGTCAGGCTTTTTGACCAGCAGATCCAAGGCCATGTCACCTGGGTAGAAGAGGCCCTGGTGCGGAATGCGGCCTGGTCTCCCCAGGGGGAACACCTGGCCCTCCTGGTGGAAGGAAAGGTTCAGCGGGAAGTGTGGATTTTGAACCGCTGGGGTGCTGTGGTGAAGAGACTGCAGGTACCCCAGGGGACGGTCACGGCCTTTTCCTGGGCGCCCCAGGGCAGCCTGCTGGCCCTGGAAGTGGAGGGCCCGGCGGGAAGAGCGGTGGCAGCCCTCCACGTGCAGATGGAGGCCTTGGCCCTGGTGAGCAGGGGCCTGGAGGCCCAGGAGGCCCTCTGGCTGGATGGGGCCCTCTATTTCCGCCACGGTGAGAGCTGGTACAGCACCCGGCCGCCGCAGATGAGGCCTGTGCAGGTGGCCGAGCCCGTTCCCGTTGTGCTGCAGCGCCAGCGGGTGCTCACACCCACCCTGATCCGGGAAGGGAACACCTTCCGGCTCACCCGGCCGGAGCTGACACCGCCGTAGCGGGGGCAGGGAGAAAAAAAGCACCTTCCGGGGAAGGTGCGACGGGTGCTTTATGAGGCGGAACTCTCCGCTGCAGGACTGCTGGCAGCACCGTTTTTGGAGTCGTTCCGGCTGTCGTTGATGTAAAAACCAGGCCCTTTGAAGATAATGCCGACATTCTTGGAAATCAGGCGCTGAACTGGAGCGCTGCATGTGGGACAACTCTCGAGTTTGCTGTCTTTCATGCTCTGCTTCAGTTCGAAGCGGCCGCAGTTGGGACAGTTGTACTCATAGATAGGCATATCTGGCATCCCTCCTTTCAGGCATCCAAAAGATATTGTACAACTTGTTCGCCTTCTGTGCAACCAGGTTTAGGATGCCGGAAGAGCTAGAAATCGAGGCGAGGAGTCGTTGGGAATGAAGTACCGCTTAGGTTTATCTGCCGCACTCATTGTGTTTCTTACCGCACTTATCTCTTGTTCTGCCTTGGCATCTGCTGAGGACTCGCCCACGAAAACCATTCAGCTGAACCTGAACCAGCCCCAAGTAGAGGAGGAGCCCGACAACTTCTCAGAGAAGTATCAGCAGGTGATGCAGGAGATCACCATCTCGGAAGAAGCGGCCGCGGTGGTGGATCAGATCAAAGCCGCCGTTGAAGATCTGAAGGATCTGGCTGTGGATATCAACATCACGGAGATCCGCGAGCGGCGCAATGAGGAAGTGGTCCTCCACCTAATGGTGAGCATTGAGCATAAACTGGCCCGCATCGAGTTTAACGAGCCCAGCGCGGTGCGGGGTATGATCCTGGTGGCAAATCAGGCCGAGATGCAGGTACACATCTTCCAGCCCGTAACCAATGTGATCGTGGTGCGGGGCCTGGAGGATGCCAGCAAGGAGGCCCTGGTTGCCCTGAGCATAGGCCAGGATTTAACCCAGCTTACCTCCTATTTCGACTTCTCCCAGTACAACGTGGATATTTTGGAGAAGGTGGAGCTGGAAGGCGGGGTCACGGACTACCTCTTGCAGGTGGATGCCCCCGAGGAGGAGATTTGGTACGTGCGGGTGCGGGATGACAGCTGGTTTCCCCACGAGATTTCCGTGTACGAAGGAGAGGTTCTCCAGGGAACCATGCGCCTGTCCAATGTGGAGCTGGATCCCGGGCTGAGCGTGGAGGAGATCACCTGCCTGCCCGATGCTAAGATTGAGAAGATGTGAGCTTGTCACGTTAGGGAGGGGTAATCATTGCAGCCCTGGTTGCGCAATCTGTTAGTGCTCGGCCTGATCGGGTTTGTCTTTCTAGCCGCAAGCCAGGTGGCACTGGCCTTTGAGGCGGAGGATCTCCCCTTTAGTTTTGGACCCCAGGGCTGGCAGACAGGTTTGGGCTTAAGCCAGGAGACGGTGAAGCCCATGGGGCTCTTGGGGTATGAGAAAACGGGCATCGGCGGGTTTTTGACCCAGGCGGAAGGGCAGGAACAGGCCCTCAGCTGGTTCAGCGGCCACAAGCAGGTGATTCTGGGCAACATCGGCTACAGCCTGGAGCTCTTCGGCGGCACTACTGGGCGGCCCATTCTCTCCACCTTTCCCAGCGGTACACAGCCCCATGTGGGTGCCTACGGGGAGTTCAGCCGCATGTACGGGTCGGTGGGCCATGGCCTGGCGGGCCAGGCACAGCTTTCCGTATCGGAAGTGGGCGAGTTCGAGTACAGCATCATCCCCTATGTGCAGTTTACCCGGCAGGGGGTGTGGCGTTTTTCCGTCTCACTGGGCAGTTCCTTCGGGTTTGGCCTGTCCTACCAGGAACCTCGGGAGAGGGTGAAGCTGGATATTGCGCTGGTGAGTGAGGGGCTGAGCATGCACGTTTTGGTCTCGCTGTCGGAGCACCCCCTCACCTTGGGAGCCGGGCTCACCCAGGAGCAGGCGCAGGTGTTCATCCGCTACTGGTTCTGATTTTTCCAGACTGGGTTGAGGGTCGCCAAAGGCCCTCTTTTCTTGCGTAAAGGGAAGTGAGAGCGGTGCATGTGGTTTTGGTGGAGCCGGAGATTCCGGCCAATACGGGTAATATCGCCCGGCTGTGTGTGGCGGTGGGGGCAACCCTCCATCTAGTCAGGCCTTTGGGCTTCTTTTTAAGCGATCCCCGCCTAAGGCGGGCGGGCCTGGATTACTGGCAGTACCTGCAGCTGAAGGTCCATGATTCCTTCGCCGACTTTCTAGCCGCGGAGGAGCCGAAGGGCATGTATTTCCTGGAAACGGGGGGCCGCAAGCTGTACTCCCAGGTGAGCTACCAGCCTGGGGACTACTTGATCTTCGGGAGCGAGACCAAAGGCCTCGGTGGGGAGCTGCTGCAGGCCTATCCAGAGCGGGTGGTGACCCTGCCCCAGCGGGATGTAAGATCTTTGAATTTGGCTAATACTGTAGCCATAGTGGTTTATGAAGCCTGGCGGCAGCTGGGGTTCGCCGGTGCCAAAAATTTGCCCTAGGCAGGATTTGCCGCCCCAGACCAGAATATCTAGTCGGTGTGGTCTAAATAAGTGATTGTGAGGTGACTTGATACATGCGACGCGTTCGCGCTTTTTTTGGGGGCATTCATCCCAAGGAGAACAAAGAGAGCACCAACAGCACTCCTATCCAGGTGCTATCTGCTCCGGAAGTTGTGGTAGTGCCCCTGCTGCAGCACGCCGGGCGGGAAGCCAAACCGCTGGTGGCCAAGGGGGATGAGGTGCTCAAGGGCCAGCCCATCGCCGAGGCCGATGGCAGGATCAGCGCCCGAGTGCATGCGCCAGTATCAGGAAAGGTGGCCGCCATCGAACCGAGGCCCAGCGCTTCGGGGCGGGAGCTCACCTGCATTGTTATTGAGAACGACGGCCAGGAGAGGTGGGTAGAAAGGCAGACCCATCCCGATCCGGTGCAGCTGGATGCCCAGAGCATCCTGGAGCGCATCGAGGAGGCTGGCATTGTGGGCATGGGCGGCGCAGGTTTTCCCACCGCGCCCAAGCTAACCCCGCCCAAGGGAGTCATTATTGATTATCTACTGCTTAATGGTTGTGAATGCGAGCCCTATCTCACGGCAGACCACCGCTTGATGGTGGAGTACCCTGAGGAGATCATCCTCGGGGCCAAGCTCATGGCCAAGGCCTGTGGGGCCCGCAGGATCATCATTGGGGTGGAAGACAACAAGCCCGATGCCATTGCCGCCCTCAGGGAGAAGGCTGGGAATATCGAAGTGGTGGCCCTGCCCACCAGGTATCCCCAGGGAGGGGAAAAACAGCTGATCCAAGCCCTCACCGGCCGGGAAGTGCCCAGCCGCGGTCTGCCGTTCCAGGTGGGCTGCATTGTGCAAAACGTGGGCACCGCCTGGGCGGTGGCCAAGGCCGTGCGGGACGGGGAACCTTTGATCTCCAGAGTGGTCACGGTTACCGGCTCCGCGGTGGCGGAACCCAAGAACTTCTTGGTGCCTGTGGGTACAGGCTTCCAGGCGGTGATCGAGGCCGCAGGTGGCTTCAGCCAGACCCCGGGTAAAGTGGTGGCCGGGGGACCCATGACCGGCGGAGCACAGTTTGGCTTGGATGTGCCTGTGACCAAGGTGACCGGCGGTATTCTCTGCTTCGGCGTGGATGAGAGCAAAACCCCCGATTCCCAGCCCTGCATCAAGTGTGCCCGCTGCGTGGATGTCTGCCCGGCGAACCTGCTTCCCCTTAAGCTGGAGGCCTACGGCATGAACGAGCAGTGGGACAACGCCAGGGAATACGGGGCGCTGGATTGCATCGAGTGCGGCTGCTGCACCTACATCTGCCCCTCGAAGCGGCCGCTGTTGCACTACATCCGTTTTGCCAAAGCAGAAATCATTGCCCGCGAGCGGCAGTCAAGCTGAAGGAGGGTAGACAGTGGATGAACTGAAATTGCTGGTATCTCCATCTCCCCATGTACGGGATACGGATACAACTGAAAAAATCATGTTTGCGGTGCTCATCGGTCTGCTGCCTGTGGTGGCCGCGGCCATCTACTTTTTCCGCTGGCCGGCCGTGCGCATCCTGCTCTTATCCTCGGCGGCAGCGGTGGCCACGGAAGCCATCTGGCAGCGCCTGCGGGGTCAGCCCATCCGCATTGGCGATGGCAGTGCACTGATCACTGGCTTGCTTTTGGGACTGAGCGTACCGCCGACCCTGCCCAGCTGGATGGTGGTTGTGGGCTCCGCCTTCGCCATTGCCATCGGTAAGCAGGTGTTTGGCGGGTTGGGGCACAACCCCTTCAACCCCGCACTGGTGGGCCGGGCCTTCTTGACCGCTTCCTTTGGCCGGGCCATGACCACCTGGACCGCACCCCTAGACGGGGTCACTGCCGCGACGCCGCTGGCCCTGGGGGCCGCGGTGAGCCGCATCCCCGACCTCTTCTTCGGACAGGTGGCGGGATCAATCGGCGAGACTTCCGCTTTAGCCATTTTGCTGGGCGGGATCTACCTCTTTTACAAAGGGGTTATCGATTACCGCATCCCGGTGGGTATCGGTGCCACGGTGACCGTCTTTGCCCTCCTGGCCGGGGAGAATCCCATCTTCCATCTGCTGGCGGGCAGTGTGCTCTTTGGTGCTGTGTATATGGCCACCGATATGGTCACTTCGCCGGTGACCAAGGCCGGCCGCTGGATCTTTGGCATAGGCATCGGTGTAATTATCATGGTGATTAGATTGTGGGGTGGCTATCCCGAGGGAGTTACCTTCGCCATTCTGCTCATGAATGCCGTAACTCCGCTGCTCAATAGGTGGACGCGCCCCCGCATCTACGGGCAAGGGGTGAAAGCAAGTGAATGAGTCTGTGCGCATGGTTGTAGTGCTATCAGTAATTGCCATGGTTTCCGCGGCGGTTCTATCGTTGGTGTACGGGAAGACGAGTGTTATAATAGAAGAGAATGCCGCGCGGGCTCTGGAAAGTTCGGTTTTGGAGGTTTTGCCTGGTACCGCCACGGTGAATATGATCCGCCGGAGCCCCGATGAGCTGGGGGTGGATGATCCCCAGGAGATGCGGGAAAAAGGCCAGGAAACCACCATTATCTACCAGGGCGTGGATGAGCAGGGCCAGATCGTGGGCTATGCCTTCGTGGGTGAAGGCAATGGCTACGGCGGCGTGGTGCGGGTGTTGGTTGGCGTGGATGAGGCCACCGATCAGGTTCTCAACGTGAAGATCTTGAACCATGCGGAAACTCCCGGTCTGGGTTCCCGGATTGAGGAAGAGGGCTTCCGCAGCCAGTTCGCGGGGAAAACCGTGGATGATCCCATCACCGTGAACCAGGACATCCAGATCATCTCTGGAGCAACCATCTCTTCACGGGCGGTGGCGGATGCGGTGCGCGAGGGCCTGCAGGACACGGTGAGAATCTACAGGGGAGGGGAGTAAGCATGGCGCGTTTATGGAAGAATTTCGTGAACGGATTGTGGAATGAAAACCCCACCTTCCGCATTATGATCGGCCTCTGTCCGGTCTTGGCCGTAACCACCGAGGCCATCAACGGCATCGGTATGGGCTTGGCCACCACCTTCGTGCTGGTTTGCTCCAGCGCCTTGGTGAGCCTTTTGAGGAAGGTGATTCCCGAGAAGGTCCGCATTCCCGCTTACATCGTGGTTATCGCCACGTTCGTGACCATTGTGGACTTGTTTATGAACGCCTATCTGCCGGATCTGCACCAGGTGCTCGGCCTGTTTATCCCCCTGATTGTGGTGAACTGCATCGTTTTGGGACGGGCTGAAGCCTTTGCCAGCAAGAACTCGGTTGTCTCGTCCATTTTGGACGGTTTGGGCATGGGTTTGGGTTTCACCTGGGCCTTGACGGTGCTGGCGGCGGTTAGAGAGCTGTTGGGTTCCGGCTCCATCTTCGGCTGGAAGCTGGCGGCTGATGGTGCCACCACCATCGGCGTGATGTCCCTGCCGCCCGGCGCCTTCATCACCTTGGGGATTTTGATGGCGCTGATGAACATGATCGCGGCGCGGCAGAAGAGAAGGGCTAGTTAGGGGGGACGGGCATGAATCTATTCTTACTTTTCCTCAGTGCTCTGTTGGTCAACAACTTTGTGCTGGTCCGTTTTCTGGGCATCTGCCCCTTCATGGGGGTTTCCAAAGATGTTGATTCGGCCTTTGGCATGGGCGTGGCCACAACCTTCGTCATGGTGGTGGCCGCAGCGGTAACCTGGCTGATTGAACACTTCATCCTGGCGCCCCTGGGTCTTCCGTTTCTCCAGACCATGGCGTTCATCTTGGTGATTGCCGCCTTGGTTCAGCTGGTGGAGATGTTTATCCACAAGACCAGCCCGGGTTTGTACAAGGCCATGGGCATCTTTCTGCCGCTGATCACCACCAACTGCGCCATTTTAGGTCTGGCCATCATGGCGGTGCAGAATGCCTATACCTTCATCCAATCTGTCATCTTTGCTCTGGGCGCGGGCTTGGGCTTTACCCTGGCCCTGGTGCTCATGGCGGGCATCCGGGAGGAGCTGCGCTTTGCCGATATTCCCGAGCCGCTTTTGGGCGCCCCCATTGCCTTTATCTGTGCCGGCTTGCTATCCCTGGCTTTCAGCGGGTTTGCCGGTCTGATCTGAGTTTTTGTAGGAGGGGTTGAATTTTGAACAATGTACTCGTGTCCCTCGTGAGTATGGGCTCGCTGGCTGCCCTCTTTGCCGCCGGTTTGGCGGTGGCCAGCAAGAAGTTGGCGGTGGAAACCGATCCGAAGATCGATGCCATAGAAGAGGTGCTGCCCGGGGTGAACTGCGGCGGCTGCGGCTTTGCCGGCTGCCGGGCCTTTGCGGAGGCGGTGGCCTCCGGCCAGGCACCCACCAACGGCTGCCCCGTGGGCGGCGCCACCGTGGCCAAAATGGTCGCGGCTGTACTGGGCGTGGAAGCGGAGGAGCCGGTGCGCAAGGTGGCCCAGGTGCTCTGCAAGGGCGGCTTGGCCGAAGCCAAGCAGCGGGGAACCTATGATGGGCCCGCGGACTGCCGCTTGGCCCACGCCACCCAGGGCGGGGATAAGGCCTGCTCTTACGGCTGCTTGGGCTACGGATCCTGCGTGAAGGCCTGTGCCTTCGACGCCATGTATATGAGCGAGAATGGCTTACCCGTTGTCATCGAAGAAAACTGCACCGCCTGCGGTAAGTGCGTGGAAGCCTGTCCCCGGGATATCATCATCCTGGTCCCCGAAGAGCAGGGCGTGCACATCCGCTGCCGCTCCCTGGCCAAGGGCCGGGAAGTACGCCAGGTGTGCAGCGTGGGCTGCATTGCCTGCCAGCGCTGCGTGAAAGCCTGCCCAACCGGGGCCATCTACATGCAGGACAACTTGGCGCGGATCAACTACGATCTGTGTACGAACTGCCGTGAATGTGTGGCCGTGTGCCCCATGAAGACCATCGATTGGCAGGATGGCAAGCCCCTGGTTTTGGAAAAGGCGGCAGTGAGCTGAGAAAAGGTGGACGTTGTTATGGATAGAAAAAAGAAGCATGCTCTGCTTCTGGGGTTGATCCTTGTGATTCTAGGCGGAGCACTGCTCCTTTGCTACTTCCAGGGCTGGCTGCCCCAGGCCAACGCCCAGGAAACCACCACCCAGCGCTCCACCATCCTCATGGACACGGTGGTGGATGTGCGGGTAGATGGACGCAACTCCCAGGCCCTGGTGGAGCAGGCCTTTGAGCGCATGGCTGAGCTGGAGGCCTTGTTCTCCCGTTTTGTGCCCGAAAGCGAAGTGAGCGCGATCAACCGGGGGGCAGGGGACTGGGTCAAGGTCAGTCCCCTCACCCTGGAGCTCATCGAACTGGGTTTGGAAATGGGCCGTTTGACCGAAGGGGCCTTTGATATCACCATCGGCGCTGTCCTGGATCTTTGGGGTTTCGGCGGCGACATCCGGCGCGTCCCCGGGGAAGAAGAGCTGGCGGAGGCCCTGGCTACCGTGGATTACACCAAGGTGGAAGTGGATCGGGAGGCTGGCGCGGTGCGCATCCCCCAGGGGACGGTGCTGGATCTAGGCGGCATCGCCAAGGGGTTCATCGTGGGCCGGGCAGTGGAGATCCTGCGGGAGGCCGGGGTGGAACGGGCCCTGGTGAATGCCGGGGGAGATATTGCCGTGGTGGGCCGCCGGCCAGATGGCAATCCCTGGCGGGTGGGCGTGCAGGATCCGGACGAGCCCACAAACATCCGCTTTATCCTGCCCCTGGATGACCAGAGCGTGGTCACCTCCGGCGACTACCAGCGCTTTTTTACCGTTGACGGTGTGCGCTATCACCATATCCTCGATCCCCGCACAGGCTATCCCGCCCGGGGGCTGCGCAGCGTCACCATTGTGGGTGCTGACCCCGCGGTGGGGGATGCCATTTCCACCGCGGTCTTTGTCCTGGGGTGGGAAGGGGGCAGGGCTCTGGTGGAGCGCCTGCCCGGCGTGGAAGCCATTGTGGTCAGTGATACCGCGACCTGGATTTCCCCAGGTTTGGCACAGGCAGTGACAACTCGCTAGCGGAAGGAGAGATTGTATGTACGATTTGGCAATTATCGGCGGAGGACCCGCAGGCCTCACCGCTGGCCTGTATGGAGGACGGGCCAACCTCAAGACCATCATTATTGAAAAGGGCCTCTACGGCGGCCAGATGCAGAACACGTTGGAGATCGAAAACTACCCTGGCTTTAAAAACATCGGCGGTGCCGATCTGTCGGAGCACATGTACAACCAAGCGCTGACAGTGGGCTGCGAGTGGAAGTACGGGGAAGTGACCAAGGTGAACCTGGAGGGCCAGCCCAAAACCTTGGAGGTGGGGGGCGAAGTGATTGAGGCCCGGGCCGTGATCATCGCCAGCGGTGCCCAGCCCCGCAAACTCAATGTCCCCGGGGAAAAGGAACTGGCAGGTAGGGGCGTATCCTATTGTGCCACCTGTGACGGTGCCTTCTACGAGGATCTGGACGTGGTAGTGGTGGGCGGCGGCGATTCCGCGGTGGAAGAGGGCTTGTTTCTCACCCGCTACTGCAGCTCCGTTACGGTCATCCACCGCCGGGATGTGCTGCGGGCCCAGGCCATTTTGCAGGAACGGGCCTTTAAGAACCCCAAGATGAAGTTCATCTTCAACTCAGAAGTGCAGGAAATCCAGGGCGAAGGACGGGTAACCGGCGTTTTGGTCCGCAACAACCAGGATGGGTCCGAGCAGGTGATCCCCTGCGCGGGAGTGTTTATCTATGTGGGCTTCTTCCCCAACACCGATTTCCTCAAGGGTACGGGGATTCTGGACGAGTGGGGCTATGTGGTTACCGGGGCCGATATGAAGACCTCTATTCCAGGGGTGTTCGCGGCGGGGGATGTGCGCAACACGCCGCTGCGGCAGATCGTTTCCGCGGCCGGCGATGGCGCCATCGCGGCCATGCAGGCCTATCACTATCTGGAAAACCTCTAAATATTACTTAGAATATTTTCTCCCTCCCCAGCCTATACTAGGTCAAAAGGCTGTGGGAGGGATTTTCATGCATCCCCTGCGCAAGGGTGCCAGCGGGACTTTTCTTGCTGCACTAATCCTCTGCACGCTGCTTTCCCCGCAGGCCGCGGGGGAAAGCCCTCTGCTTCGGCGCGGCATGCGAGGCGTCGAGGTGGCTGCCCTCCAGGAACGCCTGGTGGAGCTGGGTTTTGAGCTGGCTGTAGATGGCATCTTCGGCCCCGAAACGGAAGGGGCGGTCAAAAAGCTCCAGGAGGTCCTGGGTCTGGACCCCGACGGGATTGTGGGACCCTTAACCAGCGCGGCCCTAGACGCCCTGGGGGAGTTGGTGGTGGCTTACACGGTGCAGCGGGGGGATAACCTGACCAAACTGGCCCAGCAGTACAAGACCACCGTCAGCAGGATTTCCAGCTACAACAGCCTGGCCAATCCGGATCGGCTCCTGGCCGGCCAGGTCCTGTATATCCCCACCAAAGCCGTGGCCGTGACGGGCCCCGCCTCCAGGCTGAACTTCCAGTGGCCCGTGCAGGGGACCATCAGCTCCGGCTACGGCAGCCGGATCCACCCCGTGCTGCAGGTGCGCCACTTCCACGGGGGCATCGACATCGCCGCACCGGAAGGGACCCCCGTAAAAGCCGCGGAGGCGGGCCGGGTAATCAAGGCCGGCAGCATGGGCAATTACGGTTTGGGCGTGGTGATCGAGCACAGCGGCGGGGTGACCACCTGGTATGGGCATAACTCCAAGCTGCTGGTGCGCGCCGGCGATCTGGTCAAGCAGGGCCAGACCATCGCCTTGGTGGGCCGCAGCGGACTGACCACCGGGCCCCACCTGGATTTTCGGATCAAAATAGGGGACCAGACTGTGGACCCCCTGCAGTGGCTTCCTTAATTCACCTATTTCAACAAGCGGCTCAGGGAGCGCAGCATATCCTCCAGTGCCTCGGAGCACCCTTCTTCCTGCCTTACGGCCTGCTCAATGCAGGATTTGGAGTACACTTCGAAGATCATGGTGGCAACTCCCGCCAGCGCCGCCCGGGCGGCGGCCACTTGGGTGAGGATTTCGCTGCAGGGCTGCCCTTCCGCGACCATTCTCTGCAGGCCGCGGATCTGCCCCTCGATGCGCGCCAGGCGCCGCAGCACGCTCTCTTGGTTCACTGTAGTCACGGGCGTTCCCCCTTTCTTTTTGATCTTACCTGCAAATCAAGCCGGTGTCAAACCCGGTGGGCGCAGGGAAAAGCACTTCGAAGGCGAACCATAAAGGTGAGGTGAGGGAAATGATCGCCTGTGTGCAGATGAAGCTAAGAGCAGAAGACTACCGCACCGAGGAAAGCTTTGCCGCGCGCATCATGGGCATCATGGAGCGCATCCGCGTTGAAGCGGGCGAGGGGAGGCTTTTGGTGGCCTTTCCTGAGCATATCGGCACATTCTGCATCCTCAGCAACGCCCCGGAACGTGTTTGGGCCAAGGGAAGTTTTGCCCAGGCCAGTAAAGCACTGCTTTTGCACCATGGGGCGGCGGTGCTCCATCAGATGGTGGTGCACAGGGTCTCGCCGGTGCGGGCCCTCCTGCTGGCCCGCTCCCAGGAGCTGGAGCGCATCTATCTCTCGCCCTTTGTTGCCGCTGCCCGGAAGTACGAAGCGTGGATTGTGGCCGGCTCCGCAGCCCTGCGCTGGGGGCAGACCAGCCGCGTTTTCAACACCGCGCCGGTGATCACCCCCACGGGTCAGGTGATCTACCGCCAGCACAAGGTGAATCTGGTGGACATGGAGCAGAAAGGGGGCCTGGATCTGGAGCCCGCCCCCTTGAACTATGTCAGCGCGGTGCAGAGCCCCTTCGGCCCCTTGGGGGTTGCCGTCTGCCTGGATGCTTTTCACCCGGAGGTGCGCCAGCGCCTGCAGGGGCTGGGGGCAAAGGTGTTCATCCAGCCCTCCGCCAACAACCACCCCTGGGATGACTGGCAGCAGCAGGACTGGCT
Organism: Firmicutes bacterium UBA3914; assembly: GCA_002391385.1. GTDB lineage: Bacteria > Bacillota > Limnochordia > Darwinibacteriales > Darwinibacteriaceae > DTU010. Next base: position 46,504 of record DGEY01000059.1, read on the forward strand.
GCGCAGCTCCTTTGCGGCCGTGGCGGAAAACAAAGAGTTCGAGCTGGCGGTGAACCCCATGCTGGTGGGCCGGCTCTGGGACATCGAATTCGAGGGCCAGTCCAGCATCATCGACCAAAACGGCCATGTGGTCCAGGCCCAAAGCGCCACCGAGGAGGAAATCCTGATCAGAAAAGACCTCTTAAACTGATCTTCCGGCCCCGGGTATCAAACAGCTGGTGGTTCCAGAAGATGCACTTGAGCTTCCCCCGGAAATAGTACAGCCGGGGGATTTGTCTGCTCACCACGGTGCGCCGCATCCCCACGCTCACCGTATCTCCCACCTGGAGATCGCTTTTGGTGAGATCCAGGCAGGTGAGGCCCATGCTCACCCGGCCCACAATGGGGAGGGGTTCCCTTCCGTGGAAGACGGCATGTTTGGGAAAGAGGGCCCTGAAAGCCGCGTGCTTAAATTGGCGCCAGGGAGAAGGCGCAGGTTCCAGCTCCAGGCCGTGTCCGTAGCCCACGGGAATCACCCCTAGGCGCAGAGGCCGCTGGGTGCGAAAGGCCCGGCTGTAGCCTACGCTGTGGCCCGGGGGGAGCCAGCGGGTTTGGATGATCCGGGCTTGGCAGCGCCAGGTTTCCTGGAGCTGCCAGGAGCTGTCCAGGGGCAGGGGAGCCTGGCCGTAGAGCAGGGTGCCCAGCCGCACCAGATCGAGGTGGCTTTCGGGCAGGGTGAGAAAGGCGCTGCTGCCCGCGGCATGCCAGAGAAGGCCCGCCGGTGCAGCCTCCCGTAGGGCCAGCAGGCGCTGGAGCTGCCCCCGGGTGAACTTTTTATCCCCCGCGGCCGCGGAAAAGTGCGTGAAAACGCCTCCCAGATGGAGATGGGAGGCTTGTTTGATCTCAGCCAGCAGAGCGGGGAAATCCTCGGGGGCGGTACCCAGCCGTCCGAAGCCGGTGTCCACTTTGATCTGGACAGTAAGCCCTCCGGGCCTCAGCGCCGCCAAACGGTTCAGTTCCGGCACCAGCTCAGGCGAGGTGAGGGCCGGGATCAGGTTGTGCTTCACCACCGCGGGCAGCTGCCCCGGGAGGGGTGGGGCAAGGAGCATGATCCGGGCTTTAGTCCAGGCCAGAATATCCAGGGCCTCTTCCACGGTGCTCACCCCCAGGGTGGTGCAGCCCCGGGCCTGGAGAAAGGCCGCCACCACCGGCGCCCCGTGGCCGTAGGCATCGCCCTTGAGGATCGGTACAACCTGAGCACGGGTGCGCCTTTGGGCTGAGCGCAGGTTGTGCTCCAGGGCGGAAAGGTCCACCTCCACCCAGGCGGAGAAGTCTAGCGGACCTTTTTGCGCTGGCGCAGCCAGTTGTGGAGTTGCAGTCCCCCGCACCACAGGGCATAGCCTCCTTGCCGAAGGGGGAGATCGAATTCGCCCACGTAGGTCTGGAGCTGGGCCCCAAACCCCTCCTTAAAGCGGTAGAGGCCGTAAAGGGGGTGTTCCGGGCGCAGATCCCCCGCTACGCCCCGGAAATCATAGATGGTGCAGCCCGCCCCCTTGGCCCATTTGATCATCTCCCACTGGATCAGGTGCGGGGCCTGCAGGTTGCGCCGCTGGCCGCTGGAGGCACCGTAGGTGTACCATACCCGGGAACCCAGGCGAAAACAGATGGCCCCGGCCAGGGGAGTGCCTGCCTGGTAAGCCAGGAAGACCTTGCCCAAGCCGTTTTGAATTAAGTGGTCCCAGAGGGCTTCGAAGTAGCTGAAGCTGCGGATGGTGAAGCGGTCCCTGTGGGCCGTCTCCTGGAGCAGGGCGTAGAACACTTTAAGCTCATCTTTATCCTTGACCTGCTGCACTTGCACCTGTTTGCGCTGGGCGTAACGGATGTTGTAGCGGGTTTTGCTCTTCATCTGGCTGAGCAGGGTGTCCAGGGAGCGACCTAGCTCCAGCACCATGACATGCCGGGGCTGGACGCTTTCGAAGTCAAGGCCGGTTTCCACCTGCCTGAGGCGGAAGGTTCTCACCGCCTCCAGCCAGGTTGGATCCCCTTCTGGAATCGCCGGATCCATCTTCCAGACCAAGGCCCCCCGGGCCTTGAGAAAACCCGCGCCATCCCGCAGCAGCGCCGCCAGGGCTTCCTGCGAAGAGTAGAGGGGGCCCCGGGGGGAATAGGCGATCTGGGCGGGAAGGTAGGGTAGCCGCTTGGTCAAAATCAGAGCCGCTGCCCTGAGCACACCTCGGCTTAGGACCCCCAAGGGGTGAGCCTGCCAGCCTGTGGTTTCCTTGACCCTGCCCCAGGCTGTGGTCTGCAGCACATCGCCTCTGGGGTGGGCCGCAACGTACTGGTCAAACAGGGCTGGCCGATCCACGAAGAGCCTGGTTTCCACAGCCCTCCTCCTTCCGCACCACCATAGTATATGTACTAATTACTCCCGGCGCCGCGTAATTATTCTTAGGAACAGGGAAGGGGGAAGCAAATGCGGCGCGTTCAGGTGGCAGCTGTGCTGGTGCTGGCCGCGCTCCTGGGGCTGATACCCCTCAAGGCTGCGGCGAAGAGCACAGCCCCTCCGGAGCTCAGCTCCATTGCCTACGCGGTGTACGATGCCGACTATGACTTTTTGATCCTGGAGAAAAACGCCTACCAGCGCCGTTCCATCGCCAGCATCACCAAAGTGATGACTCTGCTCCTCGCGGTGGAGCTGGTGGAGGCGGGCAAGATCGGCCTAGGGGATGAAGTGGTGGTGAGCGCCAGGGCGGCCAGCCGGGAGGGCACCCAGATCAACCTCAAGGCCGGCGATCGTTTGACCGTGGAGGAGCTGCTCTACGCCTCCGCCCTCCAATCGGCCAATGACGCCGCGGTGGCCTTGGCTGAATACGTGGCCGGTTCCGAGGCGGAGTTCGCCAAACTGATGAACGCCAAGGCCCAGGAGCTGGGGCTGCAGGATACCCACTATGTGGACTGCACCGGGCTCCTGTCCATGGGCAGCAACAACTATTCCACCGCCTACGACCAGGCCAGGCTGCTCAAGGCCGCGCTGCAGCATGAGCTCATGCGGACGATCCTCCGGGCCCCAGACTTCTTCCTCCCCAGCCAAAACCGGAAGATCACCAATTCCCATCCCCTCCTGGATTCCCCAGGGGTGGAGGGGGGCAAAACCGGGGCCACCACTCCCGCGGGCCATACCCTGATCACTTCCTGCGTCCGCCACGGTAGGAGGCTGATCGCGGTGGTCTTGGGGGCCCGCACCCGGGAGATCAGAAACGCGGAAAACGAAGCCCTCCTGGAGTGGGCCTTTGCTAATCTGCGCACCTTGATCTCCAAGGAGGAGGTGCAGGCGCGCCTGGTGGTCCCAGACGGCGTCCAGCACCAGATCGATGCCGTGCTGGCCCAGGAGTATTCCGTGGTGGTCAGGGATGAAAGCGATCTGGAATTCAGCACCGAGGTGGAGCTTCTGCCCAGGCTCAGGGCGCCCATTGATGCTGGAGATAAGGTGGGGGAGCTGCTGGTGCGGCGGGCAGATGGAGTGACGGTGCGGCTGGACCTCTTGGCCCGCCAGAGCACGGGGCTGGCCAGTTGGCTCAGGCGTCTTTTTAACCGTCTGCGGCTGTTTTTCGGGAGGATGGGTGGATGAGCATGGTGCAGAGGCGCATTCTCTTTTTGCTGCTCATGCTCCTGGGGGCGGTGGTGCTCCTAGGGGGGCGGCTGGCTTACCTCCAGCTCTGGCAAAACGAGTTCTACCAGGCTAAGGCCCTGGAGCAGCGCCTGCAGCGCATTCCCATTGAAGGACTGCGGGGCGGGATCTACGACCGCAACGGGGTGCCCCTGGCGGTGAGCGTCAGTGCCCACACCGTCTATGCCATCCCCGCGGAGGTGGAAGATGCAGAAGCCACGGCGCAGAAGCTTGCCGCCATCCTATCCTTGGACGAAGAGTTCATCCTCCAGCGCCTGCAGAAGCACTCCGCGGTGGAATGGCTCAAGAAAAAGATCACCGATGAAGACGCCCGGGCGGTGATCACCGCGCGGCTGCCGGGGATCGGAGTAGTTCCTTCTTCCACCCGCATCTACCCCTACGGCTCCGTGGCCCCGCAGGTTTTGGGGTTTGTGGGCATCGACAACCAGGGCCTGGAGGGTTTGGAGCTCTACTATGACGATTTTTTGCGGGGCACCCCAGGCGAGACCATCTTCGAGCGGGATGCCCAGGGCCGGGCCCTGGAGGATGGGGTGCGGGGGTACCTGCCGGGCCAACGGGGCGGCGATCTGATCCTGACCATCGATATCTTCATCCAGCGCATCGCCGAAGAAGAGGTGCGCCGGGCCACCCTGGAGACGGGCTCCCGTTTGGGTCTGATCCTGGTGAGCGATCCCCAAACCGGCGAAATCCTGGCCACGGCCATTTATCCATCCTTTGACCTGGAGAACTTCGCGGACTACCCCGCGGCTAACCGCAAGAACATCGCGGTCACCGACACCTACGAGCCCGGTTCCACCTTCAAGGCGGTCACCGCGGCCCTGGCCCTGGAGGAAGGGGTGGCCACGCTGCAGTCGGGCTTCTTCGACCCCGGGTACATCCGGGTATCCGGCTGGAATGTGCGCTGCTGGAACCGGGGTGGGCACGGGCCCCAGTCCTTTGTGGAGACCATGCAAAACTCCTGTAACCCCTATTACGCCAAGCTGGCCATTGACTTAGGCCCCGAGAGGTTCTACGACGGGCTGGTCCGCTTCAACCTGGGACACAAGACGGGTATTGACTTCCCGGGGGAAATGGCGGGTATCCTCCGGGCGCCTTCCCCCAGCATACCCCTGGTCACCTGGGCCAACATGGGCTTCGGTCAGGGGCTTACGGTTACCCCTGTGCAGCTTTTGGCTTGCTTTGGAGCGATTGCCAACAAGGGCATCTACACGCCCCTGCACTACGTCAAGGAATTGGTGACGGAAGAGGGGAGCTTCCCGCCGGATATCCCCGAGGCCCGGCAGGTGATTGCGGCGGAAATTGCGGAGACCACCGCCTACGTGCTGCGCATGGCGGTGGAGCGGGGTTCGGGCAAGCGGGCGGAGGTGCCCGGTTACGATGTGGCGGGGAAGACGGGAACGGCCCAGCTGGTGGAACACGGCCGCTATTCCCACTCCAAAATGGTCACTTCCTTCGCCGGCTTCGCGCCGAAAGATGACCCCAAGATGGCGGCGCTGCTGGTTCTGTGGGAGCCCCAGGGCGCCTTTTACGGGGGAATCATCGCTTCACCTGTTTTCGCCCGCCTGGCGGAAGAGGTCCTCACCTACCTGGGGGTGGAGCGCAAGGCCACCTCCCGGGTCAGCCAAGTCCGGCAGGTGATCGTACCCGATGTGGGGGGCCTGGACGTTGAAGAGGCGGCAGCTCTGCTCCGGAGGCAGCAGTTCCGGGTGGAGGTGGTGGGCCCGGGCACCCGGGTCATTGGCCAGGTTCCCGCGCCAAAGGCCGAGGTGGATGTGGGCTCTTTGGTGTACATCTACACGGATCTGGAATCGGGGGAGGAAGTGGAGGCCGCAGCGGATCAGCCCAGTCCTTACGGGGCCTAACCGGGAAGAAGCGGCAAGTGGCAGGGAGGAGGTGGGGGAGGGCGCGGAGAAAACAGGTTCTATCCCGAGCTTGTTTGCTTTTCTTGGAAATAGCGGCAGTGCTCCTGGAGGGGGCACTGGTCGCAGAGGGGGCTGCGGGCTTTGCAGAGGGCCCGGCCGTGGCGGATCAGCCAGTGATGCGCGTCGATCCACTTTTCCTTAGGGATGGCCTCCATCAGCTGGCGCTCCGTCTCCTGGGGCGTGGCCGCGCTGGACAAGCCCAGGCGGTTGGCCACCCTGAAGACGTGGGTGTCCACGGCGATGGCGGGAATACCGAAGGCATTGGCCAGCACCACATTGGCTGTTTTCCTGCCTACCCCCGGCAGCGCCTCCAGCTCTTCCCGGGTGTTGGGAACCTGGCCGCCGTGCTTTTCCACCAGAATCTGCGCGGTCTTAATCAGGTTCTGGGCTTTGTTCCGCCACAGTCCCGCGCTGCGGATGTGGGCGGCCACCTCCTCAAAGCTGGCCGCGGCTAAGTGGTGGGCCGTGGGAAAGGCGGGGAAGAGCGTTTCGGTGATCTGGTTCACCCGCTCATCTGTGCACTGGGCAGAAAGGATGGTAGCCACCAAAAGCTGGAATGGACCGTTGTGCTTCAGGGCGGTCTTGGGATTGGGATACAGGTTTTCCAGGATCTTAAGGATTGCCAAGGTCGCTTTAGTAGTCAAAGAGTTCATCCTCCGTGGGCAGCTTGCTTGGGTCCGCGGCGCAGTCCCGGCAGTGTGGGCAGCCCCGGCAGTCCCGGGCCACCCGCACTAAGCCGTCTTCATCGATGATCAAGCCGTAAGGGCAGGTATCGCCGGGATCTGGGCTGAACAGGCTGGTGATCAGATCCTTCAGCTGTTCGGCAAAGGATTTGTCCGGCCTGGGCACCTTGAAATCGGCCAGGGCTTCTTTGTAGCTGACGTTCTGCTTGGTTAGGCGGCTCTTGGCTACTTTATGGTAGGAGGCGTAGAGGAAGAGATCCCCTTCGGTGCGGCCGGGGAACTCGTCCAACAGCCGCTGCTCCCGGATCAGGGCCACCACGGGTTTGTAGATCTCCTGCTCCCAGCTGGCCGCGGCGTTCTGCAGGGAAAGATCCACCCCCAAAGCCTCCGATTCTTCTTGGCGGTACTGTTCGATCTGCATGAGCAGTTTGTCGTAGGCACCCAGTTCCGTGAGCTCGATGCCGCTTAGGCCAGTTTTGTGCTCGAA
>DGEY01000059.1:53275-87760 GCA_002391385.1 Firmicutes bacterium UBA3914
GTTCTGCAGGGAAAGATCCACCCCCAAAGCCTCCGATTCTTCTTGGCGGTACTGTTCGATCTGCATGAGCAGTTTGTCGTAGGCACCCAGTTCCGTGAGCTCGATGCCGCTTAGGCCAGTTTTGTGCTCGAAAATGGAGCGCTCCCGCCAGATCAGGTTGGGCTCGCTGTCTGGGGGAGGGAAAAATTCCACTACTTCGGCGTCGATGAAGGCCTGCCCCACTTCCTTGGCGGCGGCCACCCGGTGGTTGCCGTCAACTACATAGTACTTGTCGCGAACTTTATACAAAGAAACCGGCGGCAGGGTACTGCCCCGTTCCACCGCCTTTTTGATCTGCTGATAGCGGTACATGGTGTGGCGGTTTTTAATGCGAAAGCGGGCATCAAAATCCCGCCAGCGGTTCACCGAGCCCACGATGCTGTCCACGGGCACGGTGCGCAGGCCTAAGTACAGAGAATCGGTGAGGCCCAGCTTTTCCTTGGCCGTGTCAAACGCTTTGGCATGTCCTCGCATGAAGCACTCACTCCACCGGTGGATCTATGTCCAAAATGTGAAAGCCATAGCCGTTGATTACTGTGGTGTCGTTCACAACATCAATGCGGTTTTGCTTCAGTCCGTAGTTGAGATGGGTGTGGCCGTGGATGAAATAGCGTGGTTTGTACTTGTGAATGATGTGGGAGAAGGTGAGAAAACCCCTGTGGCACTGGTCTTCGGCGTCATGGATGCCAAAGGGGGGTGCGTGGGTCAGCACAATGTCGATCTTGCGCCCAAAGCGAAAGCGCCAGGCCATGCGGCGCCAGATGGATCGCATCTGCCGCTCGGTATACTGGATAGCGGAAGGGTGGTGGTAGAACATGGATCCTTCAAAACCGATGATGGTTAAGCCTTTGAAGTAAACCACCTTTCCGTGAATGTTTTCACCACCGTCGGGGGGATTCTGGGCATAATTGTCATCGTGGTTGCCGCGGACATAGTAGAGGGGAGCATTGAAAACGGACATGAGGTATGATAGATACCAGGGGGGTAGATCACCAACGGAGAGGATGGCGTCAATGGACTCTGGAAAGCGCTCACGCCGGAAATGATCATACAGCCGTGGGTCCACCGTATCCCCGACAATTAGAAACTTCAAGCTAGAACCTCCCAACCAAATCACCTCAGTCAGAGAGCTGTCAAGACTGCCCCGCTTTTTGGGAAACGGGCGTCTACTCCAATTCTCCGCGGAGACGGGCGTTTTCTTCTTGGGCTACGCGGCGCTTTTCCTGCACGGCTGACATGATTTTGCTTTCCAAAGTTACGCCTCTGAGCCTTTCCCAGAACCTGGGTGGGCGGATGATGGAGCAATAGCGCTCGGGAGCCTGATACCAGGCTGCATGCGGACCGTCAACCGCTTCTACCTTTGCGTAGTCTTCGATGAGGGTGACGCGAATCCCCCACTTATCGCCTGGGGCGATCTCGAGGTAAACGGCGCTCTTGTCGGTGGGGCGACTCCATTTGCCTCGATTCAGCTCTTTCAGCATGTTCTCATCCTTTCCCACTAGTAAGTATTACACATCGGTGGGCTAAATCCTAGTCAGATTGGGAGATGGTTGTGTTGCTGTTGTTAACGATCTGTATCTTTTTGTCCCTGCTCTGCCCGCTTCCCGCCTGGGCCAGCCCGGAGGAAGCCAGTTCCCTCCGCCTCGTGCAGGGGGAGTGGGCCCACGAGGTGCGGGGGATGGATGATTACGATCCCAATCCGGAAGGGCGCTTCAAGCGGGGGGAGCGGGGTTACGCTTACATAGTGGTGGAAGGATTCGATGTCGGCCAGGACGGCGAATACTACTTCCTGCACTTAAGCGTAGATGTGGCCCTGGAAACCAAGGGGGGCATCCGGCTCTTTTCCCGCAGGGACATCTACGACCTGGAAGAATGGTACCTGGAACCTCCCGGCGATACATGGTTCTACATCTATGTCGATATTCCCTGGTGGGCGCCGCGGGGAACCTATGTGGCGGTGATCACCATCCACGATCTCCTTGCTGGTACGGCTTTGGAGGAGAGGCGGGAAGTTGCTGTTTACTAATTTGCCTTGTGAAAAGGGATACAAGCGGTATTTGTAGAATAATTAGCGAGCATTCCATTTTTCAAGGGGGAATATGATGACAGCAAGAGGGAGAAAAAAGCGCGCAGCCATCCCCCAAGGGGTTGTGGGCCGCTTACCCGTCTATTTCCGCTACCTCACCGAGCTGCACTCCTTGGGCGTGGACAAGGTTTCCTCGGCTCAACTGGGGGAAGCCCTGGATTTTACCGCAGCCCAGATCCGCTCCGATCTGAGCTACTTCGGTTCCTTCGGCCAGCAGGGTTATGGTTATAACGTTGCGGAACTGCTGCAGCAGGTTCGGCAGATCTTGGGGTTGAACAAACGCCATTCCCTGGTCTTGGTGGGGGCGGGGAATATCGGTAAAGCCATCGGCAGCTACGGGTGGTTTCGCGCCGAAGGGTTTATCATCGAAGCCATCTTCGATATCGATCCCCACTTGATCGGCAATATCCACGGGGGCTGCGCCATCCGCCACGTGGATGAACTGAAGGACTATCTCCAAGAGCACTCCGCGGATATCGGTGTGATCGCCACACCAAAGGAAGCTGCCCAGGCGGTCTGCGATGTGCTGGTGGCAGGCGGCGTCAAGGGCATCTGGAACTTCTCGCCGGCCCAGCTCAATGTGGCAGAGGGCGTGATTGTGGAAAATATCCACCTCACCGACAGCCTGCTCCGTTTGGCTTTCCGCCTTCACGAACGGGAGCAGCGCCTCGAGTAGTAAAGGACCGAAAAAAGCGGCATAGAAAAAGCACCTGACCGTTGGCCAGGTGCTTTTTTGGGCTGGTTGGTGAACTACTTGTCGATGCGAGCTCTATCTAAAGCATCGCGTACTGCGATGTTGGACATCTGGGTCAGACCGGTGGCTCCGCTGATGGTGTCAACGAAACCGGGTTCGGACTGGAGGGCTGCTTCTTTGTAAGCTTCCCGAGCCATCTCCAGGGGCCAACCATACTCGGCCGGATCCTGGATGCTGCCGTCGGCAAGTACGCGCTGCGCTTTGAAGTCAACGATCTTGTCGTCCTTGATGGTGATCCATACTACCTTGTAGTAGCCGCGGCTGGCCACATCGGAACGGCCCATAAACACACCGTCGAAGTACTTCTTGTCGGTGGGCTTGTCGGGGCTGGCCTTAATCAGGGCCCTCTCCACAGCCTGGATGAAGCCCGTGGAGCTGCCGGTTGCACCGGTGACGATGTCGGCTACAGCAGCTTGGTTCTCCACAAACTGCAGTCCCAGGGTGCGGGCGGCTTCGCCGGCCTCGGGCCAGGGATAGGTTGTCCAATCTTTCTCCACCATTTTGTCGGTAAACTCACGGAGAATTACCGCAACGATTTTGCCATCCTCAATGAACACTTTGGCGTACTGGATGCTCTTGTCGCTGGCATCGGACCAGGCTTCATAGGTTCCATCGATGTACTGGGCGTAGGAGAGTACGCTGAAGGATAGGACCAAGACGACAGCAAGGAGCAGCGAAAGCTTTCTCATGTGCTCAAACCTCCATTTTTGATTTGTCATAGTGAATTCTTTCACCAACTGGGCCCATGTTTAGATTAACAAATTAGGTGGAGGTAGTCAAGGTGTTTAATCAAAATTTTTATATGAAAAACCAACACCTTTTTTCGCACATTTGACCTGCTTTCCTGGCCGTTCAGCCGTACTGCGTCAATGTGGTGACCATGACGATGTCCTGTCCCTGCCTACAGTTTTCCTGAAAAAGGTGGCGCAAAGCCCGCCAAACTTCATCTGGGCTGCCTGTGATTATCGTATCAAGCGAGGTGCTGCTCTGGCGAAAATCGTAGTCGAGGCCGTGTTCCTCCAGAAACTGGGTGGGCAGTCCCATGAGGCTTTCCAGCCCCTCCTGGTCCACGGGGTAAAGGGAAACCTGTGCTCTGATCATAAAAAGGCCTACACCTCCTGTGGGTAGTATGGCCAGAAGGTGCAGGCTTCACTCCTTTAGCCGGTGGGGACGCACACGATCTGCCCGGGCCGGATCTGGTTGGGATTGGGGATCTGTGGGTTGGCCCTGATCAGGGCATCCAGGGAGACCCCAAAGCGGCGGGCGATGTTGAACATGGTATCCCCAGGTCGCACGGTGTAGGCAAAGGTCCCGGGAGGACAGCCCCCTGGGGGCTGGGAGACGATGGGTACGCAGACGATCTGCCCCGGGAAAATCAAATTGGGATTGGTGATCTGGGGATTGGCGGCGATTAAGGCATTGAGGGATACCCCAAACCTTTGGGCGATGAGGAACATGCTGTCACCGGGCTGCACTGTATAGGCGAAGGTCCCCGGCGGGCAGCGGCCATCGGTTCTGGGCACGCAGACGATCTGTCCCGGGAAGATCAGGTTGGGATTGGTGATCTGGGGGTTGGCGGCGATCAAGGCATTGAGGGATACACCGAACCTCTGGGCGATGGAGAACATGGAATCGCCCGGCTGCACCGTGTAGGGGAACGTGTTGGGCGGGCAGGCAAACTCCGGCACGCAGACGATCTGCCCCGGGAAGATCAGGTTAGGGTTGGGAATCTGGGGATTAGCCGCAATCAGTTCATCTAGGGGGACGTTGAATCTCCGGGCAATGGAGAACATGGTGTCCCCTGGCTGTACGGTGTAGCTGAAGGTGCCGGGTGGGCAGGTCACCTGCTGCCGCGGGATGCAGACGATCTGTCCGGGGCGGATCTGGCTGGGATCGGGGATCTGGGGATTGGCCGCGATCAAGGCGTCGAGGCTCACTCCGAACTGACGGGCAATGGAGAACATGCTGTCCCCAGGGCGGACGATGTAGGGAGTGGTGTTGGGTCCGCAGACGCGCCCCGCCTCGGAGCTGCCCTGGGCTTCAGCTTGCGCCTGCTCAGCGGCGAGCTTTTCTTGGTCTTCCAACGTAAATCCTCCTTTACACATGAATACCGCGAGGACGGAAAGGCTTTAGGTCCTCGTTTGCGGTTCATACCAGGATATGAGTGGAAAGGAGGATGTGTGCCTCTTGACACGGGGAAAAAGCTGTGCTAAAGTAAGGGTAGCGTTCCTCGGTAGCTCAATGGCAGAGCATTCGGCTGTTAACCGAAGGGTTGCTGGTTCGAGTCCAGCCCGAGGAGCCAGCATGAAAGCGACTAGGTGCAGCCTAGTCGCTTTCGCCACTTATTGAGGGCTGGATAAGTCCGGGGGCCTGGCGGCTAACGGTAGGGGTCCTCCGGGATGATGATCCAGGCGACGATGTAGGCCAAAATGCCCGTTCCATACACGATGGCTAGGATAGCCCAGATCAGGCGGACGATGGTGGGATCGATGTTGAAATACTCTGCGATCCCGCCGCAGACACCGCCGATTTTTCTGTCCCTGGACGAACGGTAAATCCGTTTACTCATAGCTGTCCTCCCTCTTCCAGATTTCTGGATTGACCAGATTGCGGGGGCGTTGGCCCTTTAAGACGGCCAGCACATCGCTGACCACCAGATCAACCATCTGCAAACGGGTTTCCCTGCCGGCACTGGCGATATGGGGGGCTAAAACCACATTGGGCAGCTCGGCGAGACCCGGGTGGAGGGCCGGCTCATTTTCAAACACGTCCAAACCGGCGCCGTAGATCCGCCCCTCCCTCAGCGCCTGGACCAGGGCCCCTTCATCCACCACCGGACCCCGGGCGGTGTTGATCAAGACCGCGGTGGGCTTCATGAGCCCAAGTTCCCGCTCCCCAATGAGATGCCTGGTTTCGGGGGTGAGGGGGCAGTGCAGGGAGACGAAATCTGCTTCCTTAAGCAGGGCGTCCAAATCAGCATATTCTAGACCCAGCTCCCTTTCCACATCCTCCGGGAGCCTCGTTCGATTGTGATAGAGGATGCGCATGGCAAAGCCCCGGGCCCTTTTGGCCACCGCTTGGCCGATGCGTCCTGCGCCCACGATGCCTAAGGTCTTACCGTGGACCTCAACCCCCAGGAGCAGTTCCGGGGCCCAACCGGCGAAGCGCCCCGCCCGCACCAGGGCATCACCTTCCACCACCCGCCTGGCGGTGGCCAAAAGGAGTGCCCAGGCGAAGTCAGCGCTGGCCGCGGTGAGCACATCCGGTGTGTTCACCACGGCAATCCCCCGGGCGGTGGCGGCAGCGAGGTCGATGTTGTTAAAGCCCACGGCGTAGTTGGCGATTACCTTGAGTTTCTGGCCCGCCCCGATCACTTCGGAGTCGATCGGATTGGCCAGCATGGTGATGACTGCATCCTGCCCGGGGATGATCTCCAGAAGCTCTTCCTTGGTCATGTTGCGGTCTTCCGGAAAGACGGTGACCTCACACAGGTCACGCAGCCGCTCTAGACCCTGGCCGGGCAGCTTTCTTGTTACAAAGACGCTGTACATAGCCACACTCCTCTCACCGTATTATTCTTGCCCTGGACCGGAGATCCTTTTCAGTTCACAAAGAGTTCAAAACAGCCGGCAGGGTTTCGCCGCAGGTTGTTGAACTTACCTCTAAGTTAAGGGAGGGAGTATGGGTGGCCGCTGTCATTGCCCTTGCCAACCAAAAGGGGGGAGTGGGGAAGACCACTTCCACGTACAATCTGGGCGTGGCCCTGGCGGAAGTGGGGCAGAGGGTGCTGCTCATGGATCTCGATCCCCAGGGCGGACTCACCTATTACTCCGGGTTTGAACCAGAAGAGCTGGGGAAGACTATCTATCACTGTTTGGTGCGCAGTACCTCCCCCCGGGAGGTCATGCTCACCAATGAATACGGCGTGGACCTGCTGCCGGCCAACATCGACCTTTCCCTGGCCGAGTTTCAGCTGGTCACCGCCCCAGCCCGGGAGCGGCGCATTACCCGCATTGTCAACGAGCTCAGGGAGGATTATGATTTTATCTTGATCGACTGCCAGCCTTCCCTGGGGCTTTTGACCATCAACGCCCTGGCCGCCGCGGAGGCGGTGATTATCCCCGTTTCCTGCGAGTATTTGAGCATCAGGGGAACCAGGGCCCTGCTGCGTCTGATTGCCAAGGTGAAGGGTTCCCTCAACAGCAAGCTGCAGATTGCCGGGATCCTGCCGACGCTGTTTGACAACCGCACCAGGCACGGCCGGGAAACCCTGGCCCGTTTGGCCCAGGAGTTTCCCCAGATCCACCTCTATCCCCATGTGGTGGCCCGCAGCATCCGCTTTGCCGAGTCCGCGGCCAAGCAGGAGCCGATCTACGAGGCAAAATACCCAGTGCCCGGAGCTGAAGCCTATCGGGAGTTGGCCAGGGAACTGGTGAGGAAGAAATAGAAGAGGCATTGGAGGAGTAGTGATGAACACAGTCCGCGTGCGTTTTGCACCAAGTCCAACGGGTTATCTCCATGTGGGCGGAGCACGGACCGCCTTATTTAACTGGCTGTTTGCCCGCCAGCACCGAGGAGTATTTGTCCTGCGCATCGAGGATACTGACCTGGCCCGCTCCACGGAAGAGGCCACCCAGGCTATCTTGGACTCCCTGGAATACCTGGGCCTGGATTGGGACGAAGGCCCCAGGAAAGGGGGCAGCTTCGGCCCCTATTTCCAAAGCGAGCGCCTGCATCTTTACAGGCAGTATGTGGAGAAGTTGATGGAGCAGGGCCGCGCCTATAAATGCTACTGCACCCCCGAAGAGCTGGATCAAAGGCGGGAAGAGCAGATCAAGCGGGGCGAAGCCACCCACTACGATCGGCACTGCCTGCATCTTTCCCCGGAGGAGCGGGCTCAATACGAAGCGGAGGGACGCAGCTACGCCATCCGCTTCAAGGCTCTGGATGAGGGTGTGACCGAAGTGGATGACCTGATCCGGGGGAAGGTGCGCTTTGATAACACAGCGCAGGTTGATGACTTTGTCATTGTGAAATCAGATGGCATGCCCACCTACAACTTCGCGGTGGTGGTGGACGATGCCCTGATGGGCATCACCCATGTGATCCGGGGGGAGGATCACCTCTCCAACACCCCCAAGCAGATCCAGATTTACCAGGCCCTGGGCTTTCCAGTGCCGCAGTTTGCCCATATTCCCATGATCCTGGGCTCAGACCGGGCCCTGCTCAGCAAACGCCACGGTGCCACTTCGGTTATGCAGTTCAAGGAGGATGGGTATCTGCCCGCGGCCATGGTCAACTACCTGGCTCTCTTGGGCTGGAGCTACGATGATGCCCAAACCATCTTCTCCATCCCTGAACTTGTGGAGAAGTTCAGCCTGGAGAAGGTCTCCAAAAACCCAGCCGTGTTTGATATGCAGAAGCTGGAGTGGATGAACGGAGTGTACATCCGCGAGCTTACCCTGGAGGAGCTTCTTGCAGAAGTGCTCCCCTTCTGGCAGAAGGCCGGCTTTGTGCCTGGGGAAATAACTCCCGAGCTTAAGGGTTACTGCCTGCGCATCCTCAAAGAGCTGCAGCCCCGCATGAAACTTCTAGCGGAAGCGGTGGAGCTCGCCCGCTATTTCTTCACCGACGATTACCAGTACAACCAGGAGGCGGTGGCCAAGGTCCTCACAAAACCCCGGACGGAGGAGATCCTCCAGTACCTGGCGGAAGTGGTGGCCGGTGCCCAGGAGCTCCAGGAGGAGGAGCTCAAACCCCTCTTTAAGCAGGGTATGGAGAAGTTCGGCGTGAAAATGGGCGATCTGATGCAGCCCCTGCGGGTGGCTGTCACGGGAACCAACGTCAGTCCCGGCATTTACGAAGTGCTGGCCCTGTTGGGCCGGGAGAGGGTGCTCGAGCGGATCGAGCGGACCATCAAGATGCTCAAGGAGAGGAGTTGACACCTATGGTTGAGGCGAAACTGCGCTGGAACGGCAAGATGGGCTTTGTGGGCGTTTCCGGTTCCAACCACGCGGTGGTGATGGATGTCCGCCCCGAAAGCGGCGGCGATGGCACGGCCCCCAGCCCCATGGAATTGGTCCTCATGGCCTTAGGGGGCTGCTCCGGTGTGGATGTGGCGGAGATTTTGCGGAAGAAGCGCTTGAACGTAAGGGATTTCCAGATCATTTTGGAAGGGGAGCGGGCCGAGGATTACCCGAAGGTTTTCACCAAGGTCCAGATGACCTTTGTGTTTGAGGGTGAAGGCCTGACCATGAAGCCCCTGGAAGATGCGGTCCGCCTCTCGCTGGACAAGTACTGCTCCGTCGCGGGCATGGTGGGCAAAACCGCGGACATCCAGTGGAAGGTGGAAATCAAAGAATAGGGGTGCAAGATGGGGATCTATACCAAGCAGGGAGATGGGGGCCAGACCAAACTGGGCACCGGCGCCGCTGTGCCCAAGGGCGATCCCAGGGTGGAAGCCTACGGCACTGTAGATGAGCTCTCCAGCTTTCTCGGCCTGGCCCACACCGCCCTGGAAGATGGGGATCTGATTCAGGATCTCACCTGGGTGCAGGAAAAACTGCATACCGTGGGTGCCATTTTGGCCTTCCCCGGCCGCAGCGGCGGTGTGGGGGAGATCACTCCGGCCGATATAGAAAAGCTGGAAAGGCGCATCGATGCCATGGTTCAGGAACTGCCGCCCCTCCAGGGTTTCCTGCTCCCGGGAGGGGTGCAGGGGGCGGCCTTGCTGCACTGCGCCCGCAGCGTTGCCCGCCGGGCCGAGCGGGCCATAAGCCGGCTGAACCAGGCGGACTATCCCCTGGGCGGCTTGATCCTGCCCTTTTTGAACCGACTCAGTGATTACCTTTTTTGCGCTGCGCGCTTGGTCAACCACCGGGCCGGTCACGGCGATGTGCTGGTTGGCGGCGGGAAATTGTAGAAAGGCCCTTGACTTTTCCCGGTGGTGTGGTATAGTGTATAGCAGAACGCTGGGGGATCGTCTAACGGCAGGACGGAGGACTCTGACTCCTCTAGTCTAGGTTCGAATCCTAGTCCCCCAGCCATTTTTCTGTAAAAGAGAGAGGACCGCGCTGTGCGGTCCTTTTTGTGTGCGGCGCCGCAGCGGCGTCCGGGCCCGTGGAGCTGCTTGCGCGGCCGCTTGTGGGCATGGTTTCTTTTTTGCAGGACATTTCCAGTTGTCAGCGAATTCACTATCATGGTCGTGGGTTCAAGCTGAGTAGAAGCAGGTAGCGATAATCGCTGGCTGTGGCGGAGATAATAAGCTGAAACGTGTCCTTTTTGGCTGTTTTCAGTTCTATGCCATCAGGTTACTGGTTTACCAGCCGCTTTGCGTTGTCGAGCCCCATCCCGGCGGTGGGGTTTTTTTGGGGCTTTTCAGCACCAACTCGTAGAGCGCGGCGGTCTTGGCGGCCATGTCGGCGCTGGAAAGATGCTTTTCCGCGTAGCTCCTTCCGAAACTCTGCAGTTTTTTCAGGCGGTGGGGGCGGTGCAGCAGGGCATGCAGGTCGTATTTCAAATCCGCGAGGTCAAAGCGCCCCAGATTGCCGCTGAAGTCGAAGTCAGGCAGCTTCACCAAAGGCGGTGAGATTACGCCGTCGTAGGCCCTCTGCATGAGGAGCACGGCATTGCCGCAGCTCAGGGCTTCCCTGGCCGTACGGCCGCAGGCGGCCACGATGCCGGACTTCTGCAGGTGGGGCACTAAGTTCACCTGCCACGGCAGGTAAGTGGTGCCAGGGATCTGCGGGTCGAAGTTAGAAATGATCTTCAGGGGTGTGCCCACCAGGAGGGAATTTGCCTCCGCCAGGTAGCGCAGGGGCTCCAGGCGCTTCTTCTCCAGGCGGCCCACATACAAAAGGGCGCGGCGGGGGCCGGTCTGCTTCTCGGGAGGGGTAAACACCTCGGTATCAACGCCGTTGGGAATGATCTGGGTTTTCTGTCTGAACTCCTGCAGTTCCTCAGCCACTCTAGGCCCGATGGCGATGATGGCGCTGGCTGCCGCGAGGTAGCGGCGGAAGCGGGCCTGGGAGAAGCCCAGGCCGTGGCAGGTGACGACGAAGGGGATGCCCAAGCGGTAAGCGAGTATTTGGGCGCTGTGGAAGAGGGTGGAGCTCTGGACGTGGATCAAATCCGGCTGCCAGAGGCGGCTCTGGATGGTGAGGGCACCGAGGCTGAGCCCGTGGCAGAAGGGCAGCTTGTGTTGGAGGAGGTAGGGAACGTAATCACTCCAGAACAACCTGGTATGGATGGTTCCAAAGGCGATCTGGGGTTCGATCTTCAGTCTCTTCAGCTGTTTGGCCAGTTCAAGAACGTGGGTGGTTTGGCCGCTCAAAAAGAAATCCGATAACAGCAAGACCTTCAAGCATAATCCCCCCAAGTTCCACTTCTACTTAATCTATGCGTTCACGGGTAAAGGGTACTAATCTTCGCATAAGGGGTGCTTTTATGGGTTCTGGCGTAAAGGTCGTGTTTCACCTCTTCGGTGGCTTAGGCATCTTTTTCCTGGGGATGCAGCTCATGTCCGACGGCCTGCAGAAGGCTGCCGGCGCCCGCATGCGGCGCATCCTGGAGCTGTTCACCTCCCGGCCCCTCACGGCGGTTTTGACCGGAGCTGGGGTGACCGCGGTGCTGCAGTCCAGCTCCACAGTGACCGTCATGATCGTGGGCTTTGTCAACTCCGGTCTGATGAACCTCCGGCAGGCCCTGGGCACCATCATGGGCGCCAATATCGGTACCACCATCACAGCGCAGATCGTCTCCTTTGACATCTATGCCCTGGCCTTCCCCTTTGCCGGGGTGGGAGCCTTTTTGTACTTTTTCTCCAAAAGGAAGCTCCCCCGCTATGTGGGTAAGAGCGTTTTAGGCTTTGGGGTCCTGCTCTTGGGTCTATCCACCATGAGCAGCGCAGTGAATCCCCTCAGGAGCTATCAGCCCTTCTTGGATCTATTGGTGCTGCTGGGCCAAAAGCCCCTGCTGGGTGTCCTGGCAGGTGCTGTCTTTACCGCCATCATCCAAAGCTCCAGCGCGACCACGGGTTTGGTCATCGCCCTGGCTTGGCAGGGCATTGTGGATCTGTCCGCGGGTTTGGCCATCGCGGTTGGGGCCAACATCGGGACCTGCGTGACCGCCCTTTTGGCAGGCCTCACCGCGGGCACCGCGGCCCGCCGGGCGGCCATTGGCCATCTGCTTTTCAACGTGTTTGGCACTGTTTTGTTTCTGATCTTCCGCAGTCCCTTTACGGGCCTGGTACAGGCGACCGGGGCATCTGTGGCCAGGCAGCTGGCCAACGCCCATACCTTGTTCAACGTGGGCACCACCCTGATTGCCTTTCCGTTTTTGAGCTACTTCGTCAAGCTGGTCACCTCCCTGGTGCCCGGTGAAGATGAGGTTATCGAGATGAAGCCCCAGTTTTTGGATGAGCGCATGGTGGGAACCCCAGGTGCCCTCCTGAGCGCGCAGCAGGAAGTGCTGCGCATGGCTGAGCTGGCCGCGAGCATGGTGGATCAGGCGGTTTCCGCCTTTGTGCAGGGCGATCTTTCCCTGCTGCGCCAGATCGAGCAGCGGGAAGAAGTGGTTAATATCTTGGAAAAGGCCATTACGGGCTTTTTGGCCAAGGCTAACCAGCAGTCCATGGATGTGCAGGAAGCAAGGCGCGTGGTCAACCTGATGCACGTCGTCAACGATGTGGAGAGGATTGGCGACCACGCCATCAACATCTCCGAGCTGGCTGAACTGAGGGTCAGCGAGCATCTGGAGCTCAGCGAAGCTGCCCAAAGGGATCTACAGCAGCTCTACTCTGAAGTGATGAAGATGTACCGGGGCGTGATTGAAGCGCTCTCCCAGGATAATGCCGAGCAGGCCCAGGGTATAATTGGCCTAGACGATGTGGTGGACGATCTGGAAAAACTCTACCGGGCCAATCACATCGAGCGCATTAACATGGGCGTATGCAATCCAGAAATCGGCGTGCTGTTCCTGGATGCCCTGAGCAATCTGGAGCGGGTCGCGGACCATGCCACCAACATCGCCGAAGCAGTGGCGGACATCGCCTTTGCCAAATAGCGGGGCGGTCAGGGAGGGGGCCGGTTTGGCGAATACTCTAGACGGTCCCACCAAAAGAAGAGGGAGGACTTGGGATGGACGACCAAACAAGAATGTTTGCAGCCATTGATAAAGAACCCGTGGATACCCGGGATATTCTAACGCGAGTATGGGCTGCCCTGGAGGAAAAGGGCTATGAACCCCTGGACCAGATCGTAGGCTACCTGGTCTCGGGCGACCCATCGTACATAACTGCCCACGGCGATGCCCGCAGGCTCATCCAGAATTTGGAACGTACCGATCTGCTGGAAGAGATCGTGGCCGATTACTTCAAAAACCTAGCTTAAGGAGGGGTTCCCATGTCAGTTTTGATCATTGAAGGCGGTAGGCCCCTCCGCGGGTCGGTGGATATCAGCGGGGCCAAAAACAGCGCCCTGGCCATTGTGGTGGCGGCAGCCCTGGCCACGGAGGGCGAGTGTGTTTTGGATAACATCCCCCAGGGGAGCGATGTGAACACCATCTGCCAGATCCTCCAGGATCTGGGGGTGGAGGTGTGGTATGATGACCAGCGGCGCCTGCATGTCCGGGGGGAGACGTTGAGCAAGCATAAGGCCTCCTACGAACTGGTGCGCAGGATGCGGGCTTCCTTCTACAGCGCGGGACTGCTCTTGGCCCGCCTGGGCAAGGCGGAGGTGCCCCTGCCGGGGGGCTGTGCCATCGGCTCCCGCCCAGTGGATTTCCACATCAAGGGCTTTGCCCAGCTGGGGGCGGAAGTGGTCATTGAACACGGCTACATGAAGGCGGAAGCCACAAGACTTAAAGGCGCCCATATCTACATCAACCGCTCCAGTGTGGGCACCACCATCAACCTCATGATCGCGGCCTCCCTAGCTGAGGGCACCACGGTGCTGGAAAACGCGGCCAAGGAGCCGGAGGTGGTGGATCTGGCCATCTTCCTCAACGGCATGGGGGCGAAGATCCGGGGCGCGGGTACAGAGAGCATCCGCATCGAAGGCGTGGAAAAACTCAGGGGCATCGAGTATTCCATCATCCCGGACCGCATTGAAGCGGGTACGTTCATGCTGGCCACCGCCATCACCGGCGGGGATGTGGTCCTGCGCAATGTGGTCGCGGAGCACCTGAGGGTGCCCATTGTGAAGATGGAAGAGGCGGGGGTGCGGGTTACCCGCAGCGGCACCGAACTGAGGGTGGTGGCGCCGAGGCGCCTTAAGGCGGTGGATGTGGAAACGCTGCCCTATCCCGGATTCCCCACCGATTTGCAGCAGCCCTTCGTGGCCGCGATGTGCCTCGCGGATGGCACCAGCGTAGTGCGGGAGACCATCTTTGACCGCTTCCGCTACGTGGATGAGCTGCGCAGGATGGGCGCGGACATCAAAACAGAGCAGAACACGGCCATCGTGCGGGGGGTACCGCAGCTGACCGGGGCGCCTGTGGAGGTTACCGATCTGCGGGCCGGCGCAGCGCTGGCCATTGCCGCCCTGGCGGCGCAGGGCCGCACGGAACTGTACGGAGCAGAGATTATCGATCGCGGTTATGAGTTCTTCGAGGAAAAACTGCGCAGCCTGGGGGCGAATATCTACCGGGAGCAGCTGACCAACCCGCGGGAGCTGGTAATCAAATAGGGGCTCAGGGCCGTAAGGCCCTTTTTTGTCGCCGCAGTACAGGATTTTGCCGGGGGGGACCGAAGAGTTGAGGTGAGGGGGTGAGCTCTTTGACAGTGCAGCTCTACACCCACAGCGATTATTCCCTGCTGGAATCAACGCTCACAGTGGAGGAGCTGGTCAAGCGGGCAGCCGCGCTGGGCTACACCGCCCTGGCCCTGACCGACCACAACACAACCGGCGGGCACTGGGAATTCCAGCGCTGCTGCGCCCAGGCGGGCATCAAACCCCTGTTTGGCCTGGAGCTGGATGTGACCTATGAACCCGGCGCGAAGCCCCGACAGGTGGTTTTCCTCGCCTTAGATAACGCCGGCTACCGCAGCCTCTTGCGCCTGGCTTCCCTCCAGCCGCCGGTACCCAGGGAAGATCTGCCCCTCTTCAAGGAAGGCCTGGCCGTGCTGGAAGGGGGAAGCAGGGGGCAGCTCAGCGCCCTGCTCAGCGCGGGAAGGCTCGCTGAAGCCCAAGCCCTCTACAGCTGGTACGAAGGGGAGTTTGGCCCCAATTTCTACCTGCGGCAGGAAGCGGGGCGGGACAGCGCCCTTCTTTCCACCTTTCCCCAGGGCCGCTTTGTTCCCTGCCAGGATGTGCGCTACGCCGAGCCCGCTTCCGTGGAGACGTTGCGGGTTTTGGCCGCGGTTAAGGGCGTTGATGCCTGCATCCCGCCCTATCCACTCCTGCCCTGGGCGGAGCTTCTGGAAAAGGCCGGCTGCTCCCCGGAGATGGCCGCCGGCGCCCTGGAGCTTGCCCAGCGCTGCTCAGTAGAGCTCCCCCGGGAGCAGAGCTTAAGCGGCGGGACGGGGGGAGCTGAGCTGGAGAGGCTGGCCTGGGAAGGGGCCCGCCGGCGCTTTCCGGAGCTGACGGACGAGGTGCAGGCACGGCTGGATTACGAGCTTCAGGTCATCCGCCGACTGGGCTTTGCCCACTATTTTCTCATCGTCGCGGATCTGGTGCGCTTTGCCAAGGAGGCGGGCATACCGGTGGGCCCAGGCCGGGGAAGTGCCGCGGGTAGCCTCACCGCCTATGTGCTGGGCATTACGGAAGTGAATCCCCTGGCCTGGGGCCTGGTCTTTGAGCGCTTCCTCAATCCCGAGCGCCAGAGCAAACCCGATATCGATGTGGACTTCTGCTACGAACGGCGGGGGGAAGTGCTGGCTTACGCCGCGCGCCGCTTCGGGGAAGAGTATGTGGCCCAGATCGGCACCTACGGAACCTTTGGACCCAAGGGCGCGGCCCAGGAGGTGCGGCGCATCTTGGGACGGGATGACCCCCGCATGGCCTCGGAGATCCAGCATTTGAAGAGGCTGCGCTCCATCCATGCCGCGGGGATGATCATCAGCCAGCGGCCCATCCAGGAGATCAGCGCGGTCTACCGGGACCGCGCCCTGCCCGTGACCCATCTGGACATGTATGCCCTGGAGGAACTGGGCGCCTTAAAAGTAGATGTGTTGGGCCTGAGGACCTTGACCCTCCTGCGCCGCATGGAAGAGGAAGTGCAAAGGCGGGATCCCCACTTCACTCTGGAGGGGCTCCCCCTGGAGGATGCCCCGACCTTTGAGCTTCTGGGCTCCGGCCGGAGTTTAGGCATCTTCCAGCTGGAAAGCGAGCTTTTCCAGGAGCTGCTGCGCAGCCTCCAGCCCCAGACCTTCGGGGATATCGTCGCCCTTTTGGCCCTGGGCCGGCCGGGGCCTTTGAGTATGTTCCGGGAGTTTGTCCAAAGGCGGGCCGAGCCTGGTAAGGTGAGCTACCTCCATCCAGAACTCAGGGAGATCCTGGGGGAAACCTACGGACTGATCCTCTACCAGGAACAGGTGATGGCCATTGCCCACCGCTTGGGGGGGCTCTCCTTGGGCGAGGCGGATCTGCTGCGCCGGGATCTGGCCAAGGGCGATGCCCAGGGGGCCAGCCTCTGGCAGGAGCGCTTCCTCCAGGGAGCCCAAAGCCGGGGCCTGAGCCGCAAGGCCGCGCAGGAGCTGTTCGGGAGCATCGTCCAGTTCAGCGGCTACGCCTTCAACAAAGCCCATTCGGTGAGCTACGCCCTGATCGCCTGGCGGGCCGCCTATCTCAAGGCCCACTATCCGGAGGTGTTTTACGCCGTGCTCCTCAGGGAGGCGGCGGCCAAAACCCAGGGAGCTCTCCTCCTGGAGGCCAAATCCTTGGGTGTGGAGATCCTGCCCCCCAGCGTGCTCCACTCCCAGCCCAAAACGGCCCTGGAGGGTAGAGCCATCAGGCTCGGCCTTCTGGCGGGGAACAGGCTGCCGCCCCAGGCAGCCCAGGTCATTGTGGAGCGGCGCCGGCGTTGGTCCAGCCTGAAGGAGTTCAAGGCCGCGGTGCGCCTGGAACCCCAGCTGCTGGAAACCTTGGTGCTCATGGGCGCCCTGGATGAGCTGGGGGAGCGCAGTAGGCTCTTGGCGGAACTGGGGCTCAGCCCCCGGCCCGCTTTGGAGCTCCTGCAGCAGGAAAAGGAGCTTCTAGGCGCCTATGTGAGCGGGCATCCCTGCGGCCCCTTTGGGCCCCTGGCTGCCAAACTCCGGGGAGAGCTGGAGGCGGCGGTGGGGGAAGTGGTTGAGGTGAAGCGGCAGGGCCGGAGCTGGCAGGGGGTTTTGGATACGCCCCAAGGGCTCCTGGCCTTTAGGGGCGAGCCGGATCCGGTGAGCGGCCCCCTCAAGCCCGGCAGCCGGGCGGCCCTATTTGGCAGGCTCAAAGGGGGCGAGCTCCTCCTGGAGTGGTTTTTGCCCCTGGGCCCCGTTCTGCTCATTACGCCCCAGCCCCACCAGCTGGAAACCATCAAGGGGATCTTGGGGGAAGAGGGGGGCACCAGGCCCGCCATCCTCCTCGTGGGTCAAGCTTACCACCTGCTGCCCCCCAAGTTTTGGGTGCGCAGCGCCAGCCGGGTCAACGAGTCCCTGCAAGCGGGGGGAATTGTGTACACCTGGTTTGATCCGTGGAAAGAAAATGCATAGCGGCAGGGGAATGCCTGCCGGATGCGAAAGATTGCAGCGTGTGGGGAGGTGCTGAATGTGAGCGCAGCAGATGCTTATATCATGATCCAGGCCCTGGAGGACGGGGTGACCGTGATCGGTTTGACCAGGGGAGCGAGCACCAAGTTTCACCATACGGAGAAGTTGGACAAAGGCGAGATTCTCCTAGCCCAGTTTACAGAACACACTTCTGCGATTAAAATAAGGGGGAAAGCAAGGGTGTTCACAAACCTGGGTGTCGCGGAGTCAGAGTGAGTAAAGGAGGACCGTTGACCATGTGGAAAGTGGTGTACATCGCCCCCAATCGACCCATCGCCGAGATGCTGCAGGGGCTGCTGCGGGACAGCGGAATCCTCACCATGCTGCGTCCCATCGGTGCACCGCATCTGGGGGATTCCGCCAGTGTAGAAATATTGGTACCAGAATCGGAAGCAGAAGAAGCCAGTGAGATCATCGCCGCTTCCTTCGGCTGAGGCGAAATTCAGGCGCTTCCTCCTTTGGAAATTCAGCTGTGAGAGGGATGTATGTTGGCTAAACGAGTAGGAATTCTAACCAGCGGCGGCGATGCCCCGGGCATGAATGCTGCCATCAGAACCGCGGTGCGCAGTGCACTGCATTTTAACCTGGAACCGTGGGGCATCTACCGCGGCTATCACGGTTTGATCAACGGAGAGCTTGAGCCCATGGACAGCCGGGCTGTCTCCGGCATTATTCAGCGGGGGGGCACCATTTTAAAAAGCGCCCGCTCTGAACACTTCAAAACGCCTGAAGGGCGCGCCCAGGCCGTGGACATGCTGCGCAGGCACGAGATCGATTCCCTTTTGGTGATCGGCGGCGATGGTTCCCTGCGGGGGGCCTTGAGCCTGCAGCAGGAGGGTATCACCGTGGTTGGCATTCCCGCCACCATCGATAACGATATTCCCTGCACCGACTATTCCATCGGTTTCGATACAGCCGTGAACACCGTGATGGATGCGGTGAACAAGATCCGGGATACGGCCAGCAGCCATGACCGGGTGTACCTGGTGGAAGTGATGGGGCGCCATTCGGGCCATATTGCCCTCTACTCGGGGCTGGCCTGCGGCGCCGATGTGATCCTGATCCCTGAGGTTCCCTACGATCTGGATCAGGTGTGCCAGCAGATCCAAAAGGCCGCGCAGGCGGGCAAGACCTACAACATCATCGTGGTGGCGGAAGGTGTCCGCCGGATCGGCGGCGGCAATGGCACCACCAGCCCCGCCATGCAGATCGGCCGGTATATCGAAGAAAAGGCGGGCATTGAGACCCGCATCACCATCCTCGGCCATATCCAGCGGGGAGGGGTCCCCACGGTGCGGGATCGCCTGCTCGCCAGCCGCCTGGCTTACCATGCCATCGAGCTCATTTTCCGGGGCGTGGGCGGCAAGATGGTGGGCGAGGTGGATCAGGTGGTCAAAGCTTTTGACCTGGACTATGCCCTGGCCCAGGAGAAGCAGCTTAACCCAGACTACCGCCGTTTGGCGGCTGTGCTGGCGTCGCTCTAGGGGAAAAGGAGGTTGACCATGCGCAAAACGAAGATCGTCTGTACCATCGGGCCCGCCAGCGAAAGTCCGGAGATGATCCGGGCCCTCTTGAGGGCCGGCATGGATGTGGCCAGGCTCAATTTCTCCCACGGTACCCTGGACGAGCACCTGCGGCGCATCCACAATCTGCGGGAGGCCGCTAAGGAACTGGGCGTGAACTTGGCCCTGCTGCTGGACATCCAAGGGCCCAAGATCCGCTTGGGGCACCTGAAGGAAGGGCCCGTTGAACTCATTTCCGGAGAAGAGTACATATTGACCGTTGAGCCCTGTGAGGGCGATGAGCAACGGGTCCATGTGGATTACCCCCACCTGAACAGGGACCTGCGGCCCGGTGCAGTGATTTACATAGACGATGGGCTTTTAGAGCTGAAGGTGAAGGAGATTAAAGGACCCGATGTGATCTGCCAGGTGATCATCGGCGGGCAGCTCAGCTCCCGCAAGGGAGTGTCCCTGCCCGGTGTGGATGTGGATCTGCCGCCCCTGACCAAAGAAGATGTGGAGCACATCCGCTTCGGGGTGCGCCACGGGGTGGACTTCATCGCTGCCTCCTTTGTGCGCCGGGCAGAGCATGTGGAGGCGGTGCGCCGGGTGATCCGGGAGGCCGGCGGCACCCAGCAAATTGTCTCCAAAATCGAAAGCAATGAAGGTCTGCGCCATATCGACGAGATCATCGGCGCATCCGATGGCATTATGGTGGCCCGGGGCGATCTGGGGGTGGAAATCCCGGTGGAGGAGGTTCCCCTGGTTCAGAAGATGCTGATCCGCAAATGCAATCTGGCGGGGGTGCCGGTGATTACAGCCACCCAGATGCTGGATTCCATGGTCCGCAACCCCACCCCCACCAGGGCGGAAGTGACGGATGTGGCCAATGCCATCTTGGAAGGCACCGATGCGGTGATGCTCTCCGGCGAAACGGCGGTGGGCAAGTATCCCGCCAGGGCGGTGCAGATCATGGACAAGATCGCCCGTCGGGTGGAGGAAGTGATGGACTACGGAGCTATCCTGCGGGAGAAGGCGGGGGAAGGACGCACCTCCATTGTTCAAGCGGTGTCCTTAGCCGCCTGCCAGGTGAGCCATGATCTGGGCGTGCAGGTGATGATCTGCTCCACCTTCTCGGGAGCCACGGCACGTTTTCTCTCTCAGAAACGGCCCAAGGCGGTCATCTTCGCCACATCCCCTAACGAGCATGTGGTCAGGCAGCTGGCCCTGACCTGGGGAGTGTGTGCGGCGCACCTGAAACGGCCCCCGGAAGTTGAGGCTCTGGTGCAGCAGTCCATCGCGGAGGCGCAGCGCCGCGGTTTGGTCTCCTCGGGGGATATCGTCACGGTGATCACCGGGTTGGCCGGGGGCACCGCCGGCAGCACCAACATGCTGCGGGTTTTGAAGGTGGACTAAGCACTTCATAAGAGAGATGGTAGGTGGACCTTTGAAAGCGGGAAAACTGTCAGGTGAGTTGTTGGAGCGCATGGTCCTCTCCGCCATCCGCTTTCAGCGGGATGATGTGCTGGTCCATGCAGGTTTAGGGGAGGACTGTGCAGTAATTGATTTCGGCGAAGAAGTGTGCCTGATCACCAGCGACCCCATCACCGGGGCGGTGCAGGGTTTAGGGGAACTCGCGGTGCACGTGGCCTGTAACGACTTGGCGGCCAACGGCGGCACCCCCGTGGGTGTCCAAGTTGTGCTGCTTGTGCCCGAGGGCACCAAGGCAGAGTATATCCGCCAGGTTATGGAGGATATCCACGCCACCGCGGCCAAACTTGAGGTGGAAGTGATCGGCGGCCACACGGAGGTAACCAGCCGGGTGCGGGACTGTGTGGTGTCCATCACCGCCATCGGTAGAGCCCCTAAGGGCAGGTATGTCACCTCCCACGGGGCCAAGCCCGGCGATGATCTGGTGCTCACCAAGGGTGTGGGCATTGAAGCCACCGCCATTTTGGCCAGGGATTTCGGGCATCTCCTGCCCTTTGAGGTTGCTCCGGAAGAGATCGCAGCCTTTACCGGGCAGCTGTCTGTGGTGCCCGAGGGGCTTTTGGCTGCGGACTGCGGCGTCCATGCCATGCACGATGTGACGGAAGGCGGGCTTTTAGGCGCGGCCCGGGAGATCTGCCTGGCCGCGGGGGTGGGGGCGGAGATCTGGGAAGAGCAGGTCTTTGTCCCGGAATTGACCCGGCGCATCTGCCGGCATCTGGGGCTGGATCCTTTGGCGCTGCTTTCTTCAGGCGCTATGCTCATGGCGGCGCCTAAGGGAGCGGAGCTGGTAGAGCGCCTCGCGGAGGCCGGCATTGCGGCCTTTTTGGTGGGGAAGATTACCGCGGGCAGCCATCCCGTGCTGATCCGCACAGGCGGAGAACAGGTGCCCATTAAGGCCCATGTGGAAGATGAGTTGTGGAGGTTTTTTGCCAGGCGGGAAGAGGGGAATGGTGATGGAAGGTTTGGTCATGAAGGCTAATCCGGGTAAGCGCCTGGAGATGAGGATCGGGGAGAACATCTACATGCGCATACCCGTCCGCACCAAGGTGGTCTCGGCCACCGACGAGATCGCGGAGGTGGCCAAGGAGTACATAGGGGGCTTGCTGCAGCCCGCCGATGTGGTGGTGGTGAGCGAGAAGGCGGTGGCCATCACCCAGGGACGCTTCTACCATGTGGATGAAATCAAGCCCTCCTGGCTGGCGCGCCTTTTGAGTAAATTCGTGTACAACTCGCCCCACGGGGCCAATCTGCGCTGCCCCAAGGCCATGGAGCTCACCATCAGGGAAGTGGGCTGGCTGCGGGTCTTGGTGGCTGCCCTCATCGGGGGACTGGGTAAGCTCTTTGGCATCCGTGGCCTCTTTTACCGGATCTGCGGCACGAAAGCCCGCTCGGTAGATGGCGCCTGGGAGGGGACGATCCCGCCTTACCAGCGCTGCATCGTGCTGGCTCCGGAAAACCCGGAGAAGGTGGCGGAGCAGCTGAAGGAGGCCCTCGGCTGCGAAGCAGCGGTGATCGATGCCAACGATCTGGGGGTGAACATCCTGGGGGCCTCCAGCGGAGTGGATCAGGCCCTGCTGCTGGAGCTGCTCAGGGATAATCCCCTGGGGCAGTCCACGGAGCAGACGCCCTTTGGGATTATCCGCCGGGTGCCGGAAGAAGAGCTGGAAGGCTTTTCGGCAAGCTGAGGCGGCGGGGGACGAGGGGCAGTGGCTTTACAGCTCGGTGTAGAAAAGTTCTGCAACAACTTGGCGAAGTATGTGGGCCGGAAGCGTTTGGGCCTGATCACCAACCCCAGCGGTGTGGATCAGAGGTTGCGCACCACAAGCGACCTGCTGCAGGCTGCTGGTCAGCTGGTCGCGCTCTTCGCGCCGGAGCACGGAGTGGGGGCCCACATCCAAGCTGGTGAGCCGGTGGCTTTCCACCGGGACGCCCAGACGGGCCTTCCCGTTTACAGCCTGTACGGTTCCACAAAAAAGCCCACCCCGGAGATGCTGGACGGGGTGGATGTACTCATCTTCGATCTCCAGGATGTGGGCTGCCGGTTTTACACTTACGTGCAGACGCTCCTTTACGCCCTGGAGGCCGCCGCGGAGCTGGCGCGGGAGATCATTGTCCTGGACCGCCCGAATCCCTTGGGCGGTGTTTTCGTTGAGGGCGGTCTGCTTGAGGCGCAGTTCCGCTCCTTTGTGGGCTCGCCCATCCCCATCCGCTACGGTTTGACCATCGGGGAGTTGGCCCGCTATTTCAACTCCGCCTTGGGGATCGGTGCTCGGCTTGCGGTGGTTCCCCTGGAGGGCTGGGACCCGGAGCGGTTCGGCGATGAGCTTTTCCTTCCCTGGGTGCCGCCCTCGCCCAATATTCCCAAGGTGGATACGGCCGTGGTCTATCCAGGGACCTGCCTTCTAGAGGGGACCAATCTCTCCGAGGGCCGTGGTACGGCCCTGCCCTTTGAGGTGGTGGGGGCCCCCTTCCTTGACGGCCGGCGCTTGGCCGTCCGCCTCAATGAGCTGGAACTGCCGGGGGTCGCTTTCCGCCCCACGAGCTTCGTGCCCGCGGCTTCGAAGTACGCGGGGGAGCTCTGCCAGGGGGTGCAGATCCATGTCACGGATCGGCGGGCGTTTCGCCCGGTGCGCACGGGGCTTCTTTTGGTGGAAGCGGCAGCCCAGCTCCATCCGGAGTTTACCTTCCTTAAGCCCGCGGGGGATGGCCCCTGCTTCTTTGACCTTTTGGCGGGCACGGATCAGGTCCGCCTGGCGGTGGAGGAGGGCCGGCCCCTCACGGAGCTTCTGGCCCAGTGGGATGCTGAGGCTGGGGAGTTCCGCCGCCGGTGCCAGCCCTTTTACCTTTACGAGCGCAGCATGCCCCGGTAGATCCCCGGAGCCGAGCCTGGAATTTCCAGTACCTCTACGGTTTTGCGGTAGAATTCCACGGGGCCCGCTCCCCCGATGATGCCGTAGGCATAGCCCAGCTCAGCCAGGCCGTGGAGGGCGGCTAGGGTGAGGGCCCGGCCGATCTCTTTGCCCCGGTAGTCGGGGTGCACGCCGATGGGCCCGAAGAAGGCTTTGTAGGTGGCCTCGTAGCAGGCAAAGCCCGCCACGCCCTTAGTGTTTTCGTCCACAACCAGCACGATGGTGCTGGGCTTGTTGGCAAAGGCCACCGCGGCTTCGTCCGCCCAGTGGTTGTTGAAGTGCTTTTGGATCCAGTCAAGCACAATGTGCCTTTCCGGAGGGATGCCCCGGCGCAGAGTGAAGCCCTGCTCCGCCAGGGAGCGCCTGAGGGGCTCCAGCTCAGGGAGTTCATAGAGTTTGACCAAAAGATCGGGCATAGATCAACAGCTCCTTCCCAGTGTTTCCCTGAATTATTCTCGCCGGGAAGGGGATTACCTGCCAAGCTGTCCGGCGGAGGGGTGAAAGGATGGAAAACGGGCTGTACCTTGGTGTTGATGGGGGGCGCAGCGGGACCCGCTGCGTGGTCATTACCAAAGAAGGCGAGATCGTAGGCCGCGGCCGGGGCGAACGGGTGGACTTCGTGCTGGCGCCCGGGGGCAGGGACCGGCTGCGCAGGACGCTGCTCTCCACCCTGGAGGGGACGGGGCTAGAGGAGTACAAGTTCCAAGGTGCCTTTCTGGGCCTCTCCGGCGTGGTCCCAGGTGGCGAGCTGGAACAGGCGGTGCGGGAGGTCTGCGCCGACCTTTTCACTGCGGAAGTTTTGGAGATCGATATGGACGCGGTGGCTGCCTGGGCGGGGGCCCTGCAGCTGCAGCCGGGGATCGTGCTCATAGCCGGCAGCGGTTCCATCGCCCTGGGGGTGAACGAGAAGCGGCAGAGGGCCCGGGCCGGGGGCTGGGGCTACCTCTTCGGCGATGAGGGCGGGGGCTTTGGCATCGCCCGGGACGGCTTAAGGCGGGTTTTGGCCAGCCAAGATGCGGGGGAGCCGGAGGGGTCCTTAGCCGCCCTGTACACGCGGTTTTTCCGCAGGAGCCCTGAAGAGCTCGCCCGGGACTTTTACGCCGGGGAAGTTTCCCGGGATGCCCTGGCGGCCATCACTGCCGAGATCGCTAAGCTGGCCGGGGAGGGAGATGCCGCGGCCCGGGAGCTCTTCCAGGAGGCGGGCCGGTCTTTGGCCCTGCTGGTGCAGGCGGTGGGCAGAAGGCTCCGCTGGCCCGGGAAGACCATTACCTGGTCACCTGTGGGCGGCGTCTTTAGGGCCCAAGGCCTCATTTTGGAGCCCCTAAAGGAAAGCCTCGCGGAAGACCCCAAGAAGAGCTTTGAGCTTGTACCGCCCAAGTTTCCCCCCGCGGTTGGTGCCGCGCTTTTGGCCCTGGAACGGGCAGAAGGAGGCGTTGATCCCCGGATCTTCCCTCCTCTTGCGGAACAGCTCACCAAGTTAAATTTGTAAAGATCCTCCCAAGTTTTCGGGAGGATTTTTTGTGCTCCCGTTGAATCTTAGAAACATAAAGGCATGCATCTATGAATTTGAAAAACACAAGGCGGAGGGATGTCATGCACTATCCCATCAGCGCTCAGGACCAGGAGGTACTGGCCAAGCTGCGCATGCTGCGCAGTTCCTTACGCCCCGCGGAAAGGGCCGCGGCGGATCTGATCCTCGCGGATCCCCGGGGGGTGACCACCATGACCATCGCGGAGATGGCGGCTGCGGCCAACTGCAGTGAAACCACCATCACCAGGATGGCTAAGGCCTTGGGTTTCCAGGGTTTCGGTGAGCTGAAGCTGGCCATTGCCACAGAGCTGCCCCAGCGCCAGAGCAACCTCTTTGAGGCCCTGGAACCGGAAGACAGCTTGGCCGCGGTGGCCGGCAGGTACTTCCACGACTGCATCCAGTCTTTCAAGGATACCCTCAGGTTTTTGGAAGTGGATCGCCTGGAGGCGGCGGTAGAATTGATCGGCCGCAGTTCCCGGGTGGGCTGCTTTGGCGTAGGGGCTTCTGGGCTCGTGGCCAACGATGCCCAGCAGAAGCTGCTGCGGGTGGGTGTGCGGGCCTGGTCCTTTGTGGATCCCCATGAGCAGATCTTCTTCGCCAACGGTCTAGGGGCAGGGGATCTTGTGCTCTGCATTTCCCATTCCGGCGAAACCATGGATATCCTGGAATCCATGCAGGTGGCCAAGGATAACGGTGCCCAGGTGGTGAGCATTGTGGGCAGTCCCCGCTCCCGCCTGGCCCTAGCTTCCCATGTCTTCCTTTTGGCCCTCTCCAACGAGCTTCCCTTTAGGAGCGGTTCCATGGTTTCCCGCCTCTGCCAACTGGCGGTGGTGGACCTGATCGCCCTGGGGATCGCGGCCAGCCGCAAAGAAGAGATCCTAGACCGCTTCGGACGGGTGCAGCAGACTGTGTACCAGCGCTCCATGGATGGGCGGGGCGGCAGGTGAGGCCTGTGGATGCCCAAAGGTTCAAGGAGATCGTCCGGGGCAAGCTGATCGTCTCCTGCCAGGCCCGGCCCGGTACGCCCCTGGATCACCCCCTGATCCTGGCGGCCATGGCCCAGGCGGTGGAGCAGGGCGGCGCGGCGGCCCTGAGGGCTGCGGGCGCGGCCAACATCGCCGCCATGCGACGGGTGGTGAAACTGCCCATTATCGGTTTGCACAAAAGGGCGAACCGGGAGGAGACCTACATCACGCCCCTTTTCGAGCAGGCCCGGGAGCTGGCGGAGGCGGGGGCTGATCTCATCGCCGTACAGGCCACAAGTCCGCGGCTGGGCAGCTGCACGCCCCTGCCGGAACTGATCTCCAGGATCCAGAGGGAACTGGGCCTTGCGGTCATCGCCGACATCTCCACTTTACGAGAGGCGGAGGCCGCCGCGGCCGCGGGGGCAGATCTTGTGGCCACAACCCTCTCGGGTTATACCCCCCACAGTCCGCAGCAGGAGGGGCCGGACCTGGAGCTGGTGGCCGCGATCGCCCGGAGGGGCATCCCGGTCCTGGCGGAGGGTAGGTACCGCACCCCGCAGCAGGCTGTGGAGGCCCTGCGCAGGGGAGCTCTGGCGGTGGTGGTGGGCACTGCCATTACCATGCCCGACTATCTGACCCGCCATTTCGTCCAGCACCTGGAACAAGCAGAAGAGCACAGCTGAGCGAAGGAGCGATGACGGTGAAGGATCCGCAGCTGGAAGATTTACTTACGGAAACGCGCAATCAAGCCACCATGCACATTGATGAGCTGCCCATCGGGGAGGCGATCAGCCTGATCTGCGCCGAAGACCGCCGGGCGGTGCAGGCGGTGGAGGAGGAGACTCCGAGCATGGTCAAGGCGGTGGAAGTGATGGTGGCCGCAT
This sequence comes from Firmicutes bacterium UBA3914, assembly GCA_002391385.1. Lineage (GTDB taxonomy): Bacteria > Bacillota > Limnochordia > Darwinibacteriales > Darwinibacteriaceae > DTU010. The sequence goes on from DGEY01000059.1 coordinate 80,177, forward strand.
TGAAAGGCGGCGGCCGGGTCTTTTACATGGGCTCTGGCACCAGCGGCCGGGTGGGAGTTTTGGATGCTGCGGAGCTGCTGCCCACCTTTGGCGTGGGGGAGGATGCCTTTAAAGCGATCATGGCCGGGGGAGAGCGGGCCATGTTCCACCCGGTGGAAGAGGCGGAGGATAACTGGACGGCGGGGGCCCTAGACCTTTTGGCGGAAAACCCCCAGCCCCGGGATGTCTTGGTGGGAATCACCGCCAGCGGCCGCACGCCGTATGTGCTGGGCGCGCTGGAGAAGGCCCGGGAAATCGGTATGGGGACCATCGGCCTCACCTGCAACCGGGATACTCCCCTGCACAAACTGGCGGAGATCGTCATCGCCCCGGTGGTGGGCCCCGAGGTGATCGCCGGTTCTACCAGGATGAAGGCGGGGACCGCCCAGAAGCTGGTTTTGAATATTCTAAGCACCGTGACCATGATCCGCCTGGGGAAGGTGTACCAGAACCTGATGGTGGATATGCAGGCCACCAATGAAAAGCTGCGCCGCCGGGCGGAGCGGATTGTGATGGAAGCGGCGGGGGTGGACCAAAGGGCCGCCCAAGACGCCCTCAAGCAGGCGGAAGGGAGTATCAAAGCGGCCATCGTCATGCTGGAGGCAGGCTGCGATCTGCCCCGGGCCAAGGAGCTTCTAGCCGCGGCGGAGGGCTTTGTGGCCGGAGCCATCAGGCTGGCAAAGGAGCAGAGGTAGATAGGGATGGATCTTGCTTTGGAAGCAAAAGTGGGACAGCTGCTCATGGTGGGCTATCCCCGAAGGGAAATCACCCCCTTTCTGCGCAACCTGATCAGCGAATACAACTTGGGAGGCGTGATCCATTTCGCCCGCAACGTGGGTGAGCTGCGCCGCTTCGCGGAGCTCAACGCCGAGCTCCAGGAGCTGGCCGGCCGATCTCCCAGCGGGGCGCCGCTTTTCAGCGCGGTGGACCAGGAAGGTGGTACCATCGCCCGGCTCACCCAGGGGCTGGCGGTAGCCCCCAGCGCCATGGCCCTGGGCGCCGCGGGCAGCCCTGAACTTACCAAACAGGTCTGTGCCGCCGCCGCCTGCGACCTGAGGGCCGTGGGGATCAACATGAACCTGGCCCCCGTGGTGGATGTGAACAGCAACCCCCACAACCCGGTGATCGGTGTGCGCTCCTTCGGCGAGGATCCCCACCTGGTGGCTAGCCTGGGGGCTGCCGCCATCCGGGGTTACCAGAGGTACTTGGCCGCGGTGGCTAAGCACTTCCCGGGGCACGGGGATGTGGATTTGGACCCCCATCACCACCTGCCGGTCCTAAGCCACGGCCGGCAGCGTCTGGAGGAGATCGAGCTTGTGCCCTTCCGGGCTGCGGTGGCCGCAGGGGTGGCGGGGATTATGGCGGCCCATGTGGTCTTTCCCGCCCTGGAGTCCCGGGAGAAGCTTCCTGCGAGCCTCTCCCCTAGGGTACTCACGGGCCTGCTCCGGGAGGAGCTGGGCTATGAAGGCTTAATCATCACCGACTGTATGGAAATGGCAGCCATCAAACAGACGGTGGGGACGGTGGAAGGCGCGGTGCAGGCCATCGCCGCGGGGGCGGATCTGGCCATCATCAGCCACAGCGAAGATCTCCAGGCCCAGGCCCTGCAGGCCCTGGTAGCGGCGGTGCGGGAGGGGAGGATCCCCGAAGAACGCATTGACCAGTCGCTGCAGCGGATTTTGAAGCTTAAGCGGCACCTGGCCCGGCAGCTGGATCTCAAGCCAGGGGGGCCGGAGCATGTGGAGATTATGCGGGAGGCCATCCGCCGGAGCATCACACTTGTGCGGGATGGGGGCAATCTGCCCCTGGGCGGTGAACCCATCTTGGTGGTGGAGTTCCAGGAGCAGGCCGCCACCCAGGCGGAGGATGTCCTCCTGGGCGTGGGCACCCTGGCCCGGGCCTTGCAGGAAAAGGGTTCAGCCAAGCTCCAAGCCGCCGCGGTGGGCAGCTCAGGCTCTGACCAGGAGCTGGCCGCGGTTTTGGCCCAGGCCAGGCAGGCGGCGAAGGTCCTGGTGGTCACCTCCGATGCCCACCGCAACCCCGCCCAGGTGGGGCTGGTTGGGGCTTTGCTGGCTGAGCACGGGCGGGTGATCGTGGTAGGATCCCGCACGCCCTACGAGCTCCAGGCCTTCCCGGAAGTGCCCACCTACATCGCCGCCTACGGCAGCAGGCCCTTGGTCTGGGATGTGGTGGCGGAGGTGCTCTTGGGCAAGGCCCAGGCCGGGGGCCGGCTGCCGGTGAGCATTCCGGGCCTCACTTGATACTTCGGCCCACGGTTTTGTCCCTGACTGAAAACCTTGGGGGGAGGTGGTTGCCGTTAAGAACTGATAGGAATGGCGCTGTCCGAGACAAATCGCAAGGAGGTAATAACTGTGAAGAGAGTTGCGCTGGTTTTGCTTTTGTTGTTGGCCTTGGCGCTTCCTGCCGCCGCTCAACTTCCCCCCAATCCGGCGGTGGTTGACCCGGCTCTCTTCGAGGAGATCGGGACCTACGGCGGCGAACTGGTGCTGGGCCTGTCCGCTGCACCCCGCTCCTTCAACTTCTACGGAGTGATTGACAACAACGCCTACACGGTCCTCTACAACATCCTGGATCCCTTAGTCGCTGAAAACCCCGCAACCGGGGAGCTCATCCCGGCCCTGGCGGAGCGCTGGGAAGTGGATGAAACGGGCACCCAGGTCACCTTCTACTTAAGGGATGTGCTCTGGTCAGATGGAACGCCCTTCACCGCGGATGATGTGGTCTTCACCATGGTGCATGTGGTGATGAATCCCAATGCGGAGGGGAACTCCGTGGACCGCTTTACCCTGGGCGGCCAGCCGGTGCTCTGGGAAAAAGTGGATGACCGCACGGTCAAGGCCATCCTGCCTTCGCCCTACGGCGCCTTCACCAGGGTGCTTTCCCATGCCCTGATGGTACCCAAACACAAACTGGAACCCTATATCGCCGCCTTGAACCGGGGGGTGGAGCCGGGGACCATCAACCAGGCCTGGACGACGGATACACCTGTGGAAGATATCGTGGGCACGGGGCCCTTCGTACTCAGCGAGTACATCGTGGATCAGAAGATCACCCTCAAGCGAAATCCCTACAGCTGGCGGGTGGACCCCGAGGGTAATCAGCTGCCCTATGTGGACCGCTTGGTTTATCTGATCGTGCAGGATCCCGAAGTGATGCTGGCCCAGTTCCGGGCGGGGGAGATCCACCGCATCACCATCACCGGACAGAACTACCCGGCCCTGAAGCGGGAAGAGCTGGCTGGCGCCAATTACCGGGTGCTCACCGGCTCACCTGTGAGCCCCACCCCCAGCCCGCCGCACCTGTCCTTCAACTGGGATGTGGATGATGCTGAAAAGCGGGAGATCTTCCGCAACGACAAGTTCCGCCAGGCGATGGAATACACCATCGACCGCCACCGGATCATCGAGGATGTCTACAACACCCTGGCCATCATCCCGGGAGTACCGGTCCTGCCGGCCAACAAGGCGTTTTACAACCCCGAGATCGAAAAGATCATGCGGCCCTATGACCTGGACAAAGCCAAGGAGCTCCTGGAGGAGCTGGGCATTGTGGACCGCGATGGCGACGGCATCCGGGAGCTGCCCAGCGGCCGGCCCTTTGAGCTGACCCTAACCACGGCGGTGAATGTCCAGGCCCACAACGATATCGCGGTGATCCTCAAAAACGAATGGGACCAGCTGGGCATCCCCACCCACCTCCAGCTGATCAGCTCCGCCCTGGTGGGCGAGCGGCGCAGTGCCGGTGAGTTCGAAGTGATGATCGAAGCCTTCGGTAACCAGCCCGATCCGCAGCTGCGCAAGGCCATCTGGCAGCCGGGAAGGGCCCTGTACTACTGGCACCGCAGCACCATGGACGAAAACCAGCAGCCGGTGCTGGAGAACATGGTGGATTGGGAGCGCCGGGTCTTTGACCTCTTTGAACTAGGCGAAGTGGAAATGGATGTGGCTCAGCGCAAAGCCTACTACGACGAGTGGCAGGAGATCTACGCCGACAAGGTACCGGTGATCTTCATCGCCAAGGGGATGGAGCTGGCCGCGGTGAGCAACGCTGTGGGCAACGTTTTCATCCAGGAAAACGGCCAGATCATCGGCACCAATTACACGGCGTTCATTAAGCAGTAAACAGGCGGCTCAACTTCTGGAAAAGGAAACCGGCCAAAGGTACCGCCCAGGCGGTGCCTTTGGCCCCACTCCCGTCATTGGAAGGATGATCCTATGGCCCGCTACATCCTGCGCAGGCTGGCCATCATGGTGCCCATGATGGTGCTCATTTCCATCCTCTGTTTCGCGGTGATCAAGCTGCAGCCTGGGGATTTCACCACCCAGTACCTAACCGATCCCCGGGTTACCCCCGAGATGGTGGCGCAGATCCGCGCCCGTCTGGGGCTGGACCAGCCCGCGCCGCTGCAGTACTGGACCTGGGTGAAGGGAATCCTCACCCGGGGTGATTTTGGTTACTCCTTTGCCTACAAGCGCCCTGTCCAGGAGCTGATCTGGGAGCGGCTGGGCTGGACAGTGGTGGTGGCCGGGGCCACCATGCTCTTTTCCTGGGTTGTGGCCATTCCCATCGGAATTTATTCTGCAACCCACAAGTATTCATTCCTGGATTACTTCCTGACTTTTATCGGGTTTATCGGGGTGAGCATACCCAGCTTCTTCCTGGCCCTGGTGCTCATGTACCTGAGCCTGCGCCTGGGTGGCACTGCCGTGGGGGGCCTCTTCTCCCAGCAGTACATCGGCGCGCCCTGGACCTGGGCCAAGTTTGTCGATTTGCTCAAACACCTGTGGATCCCCCTGATCGCCATCGGCCTAAGCGGGACTGCTGGTTTGATCCGCCTCATGCGGGCCAACCTCCTGGATGTGCTCCAGGCCCAGTATGTGGTCACCGCCCGGGCCAAGGGGCTCAGCGAGCGGGTGGTGATCTACAAGCACGCGGTGCGCAACGCCATCAACCCCTTGATCTCCCTTCTCGGCATGCAGCTGCCGGAGCTGATCAGCGGAACCATTGTCACCTCCATCGTGCTCAATCTACCCACCATGGGCCCCTTTTTCTACGATGCCCTGATCAACGGGGATCAGTACCTGGTGATGACCTTTTTGATGTTTTCTGCCTTTTTGATGCTCCTGGGGAACCTGATCGCGGATATCCTCCTGGCTTGGTCCGACCCGCGCATCAGATTTGAGTGAAGGGGGGAGAGGGTATGGCTCAAGAGTGGAAAGTGCTGTCCCAATCACAGCTGATGCTCCGCCGCTTTAAGGCTCATCGCCTGGGCATGCTGGGCTTTTTCGTGCTGGCCTTCCTCTACCTTTTGGTTATCTTTGCTCCCTTCATCGCGCCAACTGACTATTTGGTCCAGCGACGGGACTACACCAACTGTCCCCCCACCAAGCTGCACTGGCGGGATGCCGACGGCCGCTTCAGCCTGCGGCCCTTTGTGTACGGTATGCAGCGGAGCCGGGATCCCATTACCCTGGAGGTGCGCTGGGAGGAGGATACCAGCAGGAAGTACCCCGTTTATTTCTTGGTGCGGGGGCACAGCTACAAGTTCTTAGGCTTCCAGTGCGATCTGCATCTGTTCGGCGTGGACGCCGACTCCGGCGGCCAGCTCTTCCTCTTCGGCACCGACCGCTTCGGCAGGGACCTTTTCGCCCGCACCCTGTACGGCGGGCGGGTCACCCTCAGCGTGGGCGTGTTCGGAATCCTTTTGAGCTTCCTCATCGGCACAGCCATGGGCAGCATTTCCGGCTACTACGGCGGCCGGGTGGATAACGCCATCCAGCGCTTCATCGAGCTTTTGCGCTCCTTTCCCCGGATTCCCCTGTGGCTGGCCCTCTCGGTGATGCTGCCGCCTAACTGGTCTTCGGTGAAAGTGTATTTTGGCGTAGTGACCATCCTGGCCTTTTTGGACTGGACCAGCCTGGCCCGGGTGGTGCGGGGGCAGTTTTTGAACCTGCGGGAAAAGGAGTTTGTGGAAGCGGCCCGGGCCCTGGGCGCGGGGGACCGCAGCATCATCTTCCGCCATATCCTGCCCAACATCGTCAGCTACCTGGTGGTCACCGCCACCTTGTCCTTCCCGGGTATGATCATGGGGGAGAGCACCATCAGCTTCTTGGGCCTGGGGATCAAGGAGCCCATGACCAGCTGGGGGCTGCTTTTGCGGGATGCCCAGAGCATGGATGTGATGCGCATGCAGCCCTGGCTGATGATCCCGGGGATTTTCATCGTGGTCTCCGTTTTGGCCTTCAACTTCATGGGCGATGCCCTGCGTGATGCCTTTGATCCCTTTGCTACTGGAGCTTAAGCTTCGGGGGTGAGCAGGATGGCTGCGCGCCTAGCTGTGGGCCTGATGTCAGGCACCTCTCTGGATGGAATCGACGCCGCTTTGGTGCGTATCTACGATGATGATCGCTTTGAGCTTGTGGAATTTTTGACGCAGCCCTATACCCCGGCGCAGCGGGCTTGGCTGCTTTCCCTGTGCGACCCTGCTACTTCCCATGTGGAGGCCATCTGCCGGGCCAACATGGAGCTGGGTGAGCTTTTCGCCCAGGCGGTGTTCGCGGTGGCGGAGCGGGCGGGGATGGCTCTCCATCAGATCGACTTGATCGGTTCCCACGGCCAGACCATCTACCATATTCCCGGCCGGGCTACACTGCAGATCGGTGAACCGGCGGTGATTGCCAACCGCACGGGGGTTGTCACCGTGGGGGATTTCCGGCCGGCAGACATTGCTTTAGGGGGACAGGGGGCGCCCCTGGTCCCCTATTTCGACCAGATCGCCTTCCGCCACCTGGCCCCCGCTGCTGTGCAGAATATCGGGGGGATCGGTAATGTGACCTTGGTGCTCGAGGAAGGTGCTGTGGCTCCGGTGCTGGGTTTTGACACCGGCCCCGGGAACATGGTGATCGATGCGGTGGTGGAGATGATCACGGAAGGTCAAGAGAGCTTCGACAGGGATGGGCAGATCGCGGCCCGAGGGAGGGTGGACCAAAGGCTTTTAGCGCGCCTTCTTTCCCACCCCTATTTCCACCAGGCCCCGCCCAAGACCACCGGGCGGGAGCTTTTCGGCAGGGAGTTCGCCCGGGAGTTGGTGGCAAGCTCGGGCCTGTCGGGGGAGGATCTGGTGGCCACCGTCACCGCCTTTACCGCCCACAGCATCGCCCAGCAGTACGAGCGGTTCATTTTTCCCCACGCCGCTCCCCAGCTGGTCATTGTGGGGGGAGGGGGCAGCTACAACCCCACGCTCATGGGGATGCTCCAGGATCTTCTCCCCATCCCAGTACTCACCCATGAGGCGGTGGGCCTTCCGGGCAAAGCCAAGGAAGCGGTGGCCTTTGCCTTCCTGGCCAAGGCGGCCCTGGAGCGGAGGACGAACAACGTGCCGGGAGCAACCGGGGGCAGGCCCGGGGTTTTGGGCAAGATCTGCTATCCACCAAGCGATGGACACCGCGAGGCGGTGCCATCCTAGCTATTATGGGCAGAGGAGGTGAGAGCGGGGCAGGAACAGTTGCTGGCCAAACCGAACAA
>DGEY01000059.1:87950-90317 GCA_002391385.1 Firmicutes bacterium UBA3914
GGCTGGAGGTCCACGGCCTTTTCAGCGCCTTGACCTCCGTGCCGGAGCAGTGGATCAGGACGGAACGCCGGGAGCTTTTCTGCGTGGACTACCACGGCATTTCCGTCCTGGATGAGCCCATTGCCGGCAGGCGGTACTTCTTGGATCCCACCAGCCCCGAAGTGGTGGACCTGGTTGCGGCCACAAGCCGCCATATCCTGGAAAGCTACCCAGCCCTTGAGGGGATCCAGCTGGATTTCATCCGCTACTACCACTACCACAGCCGCTTCACCGTTTTGGCCCAGGAGCTGGGGCACACCTTGAGCCTGCTGGCGGAGGGCTCCCCGGTGCAGCTGGTGGTGGGGGACAAAAGGGTCACCTTTTTTCTCGAGCAGAAAGACATGCTCTACCACGATCCACCCCTGGGCAAGGAGCTCCACTTCCACCGCCAGTTCAGCTACTGCTTCTGCAGCCGCTGCATTGAGGAGTTCTGCCGCCGCCAAGGCGCGGTGCTGCCCGCCGAGCTCCAGAGCACGCAGGAGAAAGCGGAATGGATTTTGGGGCACTTGGGGGAGGCTTGGGTACACTTCCGGGCCCAGGTCCTGGAGGATCTTCTGGCGGAGGTGCGCAGGGCAGTAAAGGGGGTGGGGGCGGATAAAGAGCTTTCCATCACCGTTTGGTACAGCTCACCCTACGGCTCTGAACTGGTGGGTAGAGCTGCGGATCTGGACAGCGCCGTGTGGGATTTCGGCCAGGACTGGTGGCGCTGGGCCGAGGTGGGCCTTGTGGATTTTGTCTGCCCCATGAACTACTGGCTGACCACGGAGAGTTTTCAAATGGTGATCGCCAAGCAGCGCTCCAGGCTCAAGGGGGACCTGCCCCTTTTCAGCGGGATCCTGCGGAGCCCCGAGCATCCCCTTTCCGGCGAGGAGCTCACTGCTTACCTGGAGGCGGCTCGGCGGGCTGGAGCCGCGGGGCTCTGCTTTTTCCACTACGGTACGTGGCGGGATCTTGACTGGAAGGTGGGGAAGGCCAGATGATCCGGGATTTCACCAGGAGCCGGCGGGTTGTGCAGGAGGCTGCGCAGCGGGGGGTGTTCCCGGGGGCGGTGGCCGCTGCCGCCACCTCACGGGGCGTTCTCTGGCTGGAGAGTTTCGGCCTTGCCAGCCTCCCGGAACAGAGAAAAATGCAGGTGGACAGCGTTTTTGATCTCGCTTCCCTCACCAAGCCCGTGGCCACCGCAGCGGCCCTGCTGCGGCTGGTGGATGCGGGGTGCATCTCCCTGGATGAGCCGGTGGGGAGCTTCCTGCCTGCTTGGCGCGGCCCCCGCCGCAGCGCGGTGAGCATCCGGCACCTGCTCACCCACACAGGGGGCCTGCCCCCTTGGTATCCAGTCTACACCCGGGCGGTGGGGAAAAGCGCAGTGCTCTTCTTCCTCAGCAGCCTGGAGCTGGCCTACCCGCCGGGCACCGCGGTGCACTACAGCTGTTTAGGCTTTATCCTCCTGGGCTTCATCGTGGAGGAAGTGACAGGGGAGGGACTCCACCAGGCCTGCCGGCGGCTGGTCTTTGAGCCTTTGGGTATGCGCAGCACGGCCTTTCTGCCCCTGGAGCATCTGGGGGTACCCCCGGAGCGGTTGGTGCTCACTAACCTGATGACCTCACGGAAAAACCCAAGGCGGCCAGGGCGGGCCTGACCTTCAGCGGTTGGGCCCAGGGTTTTCCTGTGGGGCTGCCCCATGACGGCAACGCCCGCCACGCCCTGGGCGGGGTGGCGGGGAACGCGGGCCTTTTCGGCAGCGCCGAGGACCTCCTCATCTACGGGCGGGCCTGGCTGGCCATGCTGCGGGGAGAGGAAAACGGTCTGCTCACGCCCTCCCTGGCCAGGCTGGCGGTGGCGGACCACACCTCGGCGCTGGGGCCTCCCCGGGGGCTGGGCTGGGCCCTGTCCCAGCCTGGACTGGCGGAGCCGGCGGCAGCCCCGGCTCCCTGGGAGCTGCCCTTTGCCGAGCCGGCCCCTTGGGCCGCCATTAGCCCCCGCTCCAGCGGTGAGCTTCTCTCCCCGAGGTCCTTCGGGCACACCGGGTTCACGGGCACTTCCCTCTGGATCGATCCGGAGAAGGACTTGGTGATTGTGCTGTTGACCAACTATGTGCACGGGGAGAAAAAGCTTCCCCTCATGCCCGTACGGGCGCGGCTGCACAACGCGGTGGTGGCGGACCTGCGGCTCTAGACCGCGCCCAGGGATCGAGTAGGTAGCCGCTAGGTGATCAGCCTAGCGGCTTTCCTCTCACAGAACGGTGCGTACGGGCCGCGTACACCGCTCCTGAAGAATCTACCGCCGTTCGTAGAACTGCGACACAATACCAACACTGTACTTCGTTAGGTC
>DGEY01000047.1 GCA_002391385.1 Firmicutes bacterium UBA3914
AGATGTGTATAAGAGACAGATCACACGGAGGCTGGCGGCTTTATGGAAGCGTGGGTCATGCAGGATGGAGACGGCAACTTGGCTGAAATCATCCAGATTAGGGGCTATGCCTACGCATCCATTGACCAGCTGGGCGACGACAACGAAGCTTACCAGACCCAGGACAATGTCACGGGACTGGGCTCCGCCTTTGCCTTGATTGAACAGGACGGCCGCGGCAACTACGCCTTGCAGACCCAAACCTCCGGCAGCGGCCTGGAAGGTTACATCTACCAGACCGGCCGCGACAATGTGGCCACCCAGACCCAGAGCAACGCCTGGAGCCTGAGCCCGGTACCCAGTTACGCCCTCACCACCCAGACAGGCAATGAGAACGAGGGCCACATCGTCCAGACCAGCCAGAGCGCCATGGCCATTATTACCCAAACTGGCAACAACAACCTGGCCACTATTAACCAGTAGGCCCAGCGGTTGAGAGTAATAAAGGCGAAGAAGGCTTCTTCTTCGCCTTTCCCCCTACCCTCAGCAAGGGCTGATTGAAGGAGGCTTATCCATGGGCAGCACAAGCAGCATGGTGAAAACTTGGTTCGCAGCTTTATTGGTGATGCTCAGCATCGTGGGCGCAACTCCCAGCCTGGTCTTTGCTCAAGAGGGCTCGGAAGCCTACATCTACCAAACGGGCGATTTCAATCAAGGGACCATCCACCAGCAGGCCAGCTTAAGCTGGGCCCAGATCTACCAGCTGGGCAGCGACAACGAAGCCTACACCTATCAAAGCGGTGAGAGCAACTGGACACTGCAGGCCCAGATAGGTTCAACTAACCGTGCCTGGGCAGGGCTGGCGGGCAGCAGTAACTCGGTGCTCCAGACTCAGTTGGGCGACGGCAACCTGCTTTTCGCCTGGCAGTCCGGCAGCAACAATGTCCTGATCCAAAACCAGATCGGCAGCGACAATGCAGCCGCTGCCTGGATCACAGGCAGCAGCAACTCCGTGACCCAAATCCAGCTGGGCACAGCCCATGTCTCACGGGTCGCGGTCTTCGGCACAGCCAACAACGTCCATCACATCCAGTTCGGGTACAACTCGGTGCTGGAACTGATGCACATTGGCGACAACGCCACAATCAGCGCCGTCCGCTTTGGTTATTAATCTGAAGTCTCAAAGTGGGAAGGAGATTATCGTGAGGAAAGTCCCGGGTATGCTGGTCTTTGTCTTTACAGCAGCGGTTCTGCTCACCACTTCCCTGCTTGGCTTCGCGCAAGGAATCGGTACAGTAACCCAGGTCGGACTGGAGAACTTTGTGTATGTGTATCAAGAAGTACTCAGTGAAGTGATCATCCTGCAGCTCGGCGACAGAAACGAAGCTTCCATGGAGCAGTTCGGTGCAGAGCACATCGCCGGTCTCTCCCAGATCGGCAACGAGAACACCATGGAGATCTGGCAGCTGGGTCAAAGGGATCTGGTCCTGGCAGTGCAGGGCGGTGCTGGAAACGAGGGATCAATCAGCCAGATGCACTCTTCGGCCGGAACCTCTAGCGGCGGGGTATCGGACAACGATGCCTTCACCTACCAGGGTGGGCTGTTCAACAGGCTGAACGTGCTGCAGGTGGGAGATGACAACACCACTTCCATTTATCAGATTGACAACAACAACGAGGTCTTTGTGGTGCAGGAACAGTTTCCCCTCGGTGCCGGCAGAAATGCGGCCCTCATAGTCCAGGCCGGCGTCAATAACTGGGCTTCCGCCCTGCAGCTCGGAGCCCAGCAGATGCTCCGCAGCATGCAGTTCGGTAATGACAACAGCAGCACCATCAGTCAAACCGGCAGCGGAAACCGCACTTCTGTGCTGCAGGACGGCAGCGGTAATGTGTTCAGCGCTGCCCAAAGCTAGTAGAAAGGAGAGTCCCTATGAAAATAAGGAGTGTCTCAGCAGCTGTACTGCTCCTAGTATTGGCCTTGGGCAGCGTCCCAGTACTCGCCAACGGGCTGGGCAGCCAAGGAATCGAGCAGGACAGGATCGATCTCTTCCTCGCTTCCCAAAGGCTTTTAGATGAAGAACGCAGACCGCCCCACATGAAAGTGGGTATGGTGGTCACCACCTTGGGTACAAGCAGTGAGGTTAACGTGGGAGCCCGCGTCGAAACCGCCCTGGGCCAGCAGCGCTATGCGAGCTTGGTTACGGAAATCATCTATCTGAAAGGGGAAAACGGCCTAGCTGGATTTGCTTCCATCAAGGTTGTACCCTTGCCTGACCTGGCCGTGCCCGTATACATAGGTGCTGGGGCAGGTTATGCCGATGGCTTTCGTTACCAGGTCTTCGCAGGGTTTGAGTTCGCTAAAAACTTCTTTGCAGAGGCCAGATACGTTAATCTTCCCGGCGGAATCGCCGGCCGGGGCCTGCACCTGGCCGCCGGCGTACAGTTTCTCTTCTAGAGGAGGTTGAAAACAGTGAAACGACTTGTTCTTTTGGGCCTTGTGGCAGTGCTCTTGCTGGGCGTAAGCACGCAAGCACTGGCCACCTACACCATGACTTGGGGATTCCAGCTGCTCAACAACCCCAATGCGCGCCAAGTGGCCCTGAACGTGGCCCAGGCGCAGGAGGAGTTGAGCAGGGTAACGGAAGAGCAGAGCGGACTGGATCGCTTTAAGGAAAGCCTGGACCGCATGGTCATGAGTAAAGCCATCCGTGACATTGTCTATTACGAGCCGGACGGGGGAGAATTCTACGGGTTCATCCCGGTTGACGATGGCTGGATCTACTATGAGTGGGACGATGTGAGCCAATCCATGAAGATCTACCACTACGCCAACGGCAGCTGGACCGAGATCTCCATCGATACTGGCAGTCAGCCGGCTCCTCCAAGCTTCTAACGCACGGAGCCCAAGTGTAAAGGAGGGATAACATGGAATTTATCATGATCGGGATCATGACTTTGGCGTTGTTGTTTGGAGGCATGTCCGGAGCCAAAACCACCCCCCCACCCACCGAGATCGAAGTGGCCCAGGCTATGGAGCAGGTTCTGCAGGCTCCCGAGTCCATACTTCTATCGGAGGCGAATGTGACCACGGCAAGCCAGCTTCTCGCGGCGCTTCCTGAGCCTAAAGAGAAGATTCCCGTGGCCATCTACGCCATTACGGACACCACCGGACAACTTAAGGCCGATGGTGGGGCCGCATCCACAGTGGTCTCCCAGGGAACCACAGAAATGCTCATCACCGCCCTGCAGAGGTCGCGCCAGTTTGCCGTTTTGGACCGGGCCCGCTTTGCCGACCTGATTAACGAGCAGAACCTGGTCACCAGCAACAGGATTAAGCCGGGGGAAGGACCGGTTCCCGGCCAGCTCACCGGAGCCAGGTATATGATCAGCGGGTCCATTACCGAATACCAAGTGAGCAAGGAAACAGGCGGCATAGGGCTGATCATAGCCGGCAAAGGGGGTACCAAAGAGTATGCCCGGGCCACAGTGGCCCTTGATCTGCGGGTGACGGACCTGACCAGCGGCGAGGTAGTCTGGGCAGAAAGCCTGCGGGGAGAAGTGATTGGTGAGAAGGTCGGTGTCCAGCTCTTCTCCTTCCTCGGGAAGAATATTGTGGAATTTGAGACTGGTCAAGGAAAACAGCAAGTGATAAACTTAGTTGTGAGGACATTATTAGAAGAAGCTGTCTTCAAACTAGTGCAGTCTAAAGTACTTACCAACTAGCAAATCCCGCGGCATTCCGCAGCCGCACCCAACACTGCTCTCGGAGTGGTAAGGGTCTAGCCAGGCTTACCGTGCTCCAGAGTCCAAGAACGATCCGCAAACACATTTGAGAGACAGTAGAATGAAGATTCTTCTTTCCCTCAGATAAAGGTAAACCCATCGTGAGGTGGGGACACAAAGCCACGGGTCTAAGTAATTAGATAGCCGGGTTGCCAAGGAGGAAAACGAATGAGGCAAAAAATGGCGTTGTTTGTATTGGTGTTGTTGGTGGCGGGGCTGCTCGGCAGTGCACAAGCACAGGCCCAGGAGCTCCAGCCCATGACACCTATGGATTTGGAGACCTGGTTCACCACCTTTTTCCAGGTCCCCGAAGATGAAATAGAGCCCTTTGCGAACCTAGCGTTCGTCTACCAGGAAGGTAATGACAATAGTTCCGAGCAGATTCAGCAAGGCGAGAACAATCGGGCCTATGTCTACCAATACGGTGAAGGAAACTATGTTCAGCAGTGGCAGAATGGCTGGGGAAACTGGGCGGGTGCCTATCAGGTGGGCAACCGCAACAACGCGGTTATTCATCAAGTAGGCACCAGCAACTGGGCGGGCACCTACCAGCTTGGCGATGCCAATACAGCCAGGATCGAACAGAGCGGCTCCAGCTTCACCGCTCTGGTCACCCAGATTGGCCATGGCAATTCTGCGGTGATCATCCAAGGAAGCAAGTAATTTCTTGGTTTAAAGCAAACCAAGCAGGCGCGGTAAGCCAAGTGGGTGGTCCTTACCCACGAGGGGAGGTCAAGATCCTGTGATCTTGACCTCTTTTCCTAAGCAAAAACGTGGTTGCCGATCTGCAGCTTCACCTGCCTGGTCCAGACCCAGCTGGAAGCGGGCACTTTGCGGGGATTCCAAAAAAAGAGGGCTCCATTGGTGGGATCCGCTCCCCCCCACGCTTCCAGCACCGCAAGATAGGCCAAATTGTTGGGGATTTGGTTGATGGAGCCGTTGGCCACCGGCTCAAACTGGCCGGGTTGGTACACTGCCCCCGCCACGCTGTTGGGAAACTCGGGGTGCCGCACCCGGTTCAGCAGCACCGCGGCCACCGCTACCTGCCCCTCAAAGGGTTCACCCCGGGCTTCTGCATAGACCAGCCGGGCCAAAAGCGCGATATCCGCCAGATCCTGCTGGGTATAGCTGCCCTCGGGCAGGGGAAATCCCCCTTCCAGGGAAGGCAAAGTGGCGGTGGGAACAACAGGCTCGGGCTCTGCCTCCCCGTTTTCCCCCGTTGTGGGTATGCTCAGCTCTTGGCCGGGATAGATCACATCGCCGGCAAGCCCGTTGGCCGCCCGGAGCTCTTCTAGGGTCACCCCGTACAAAAGGCTGATGCTCCACAGGGTTTCACCGGCCTGCACCGTATGCTTGAGGGACATCTCTTTTCCTCCTTGTGCAGTTTGCTGTTGGTACAGCATATGCACCGGGGCCTGACAGGCACCCCCACCGGTGAAGGAAGAACGGCCCATTTGTCAAAGTATAGTCTGTAAATCGAGTTTTCAGGAGGAGATGACCATGACCACACCGCACAACGCGGCTAAACCAGGAGAGATCGCCAAGACCGTCTTAATGGCCGGGGATCCCCTGCGGGCAAAATTCGTTGCCGAAACCTACTTGGAAGATATAAAATGTTATAATGAAATCCGGGGCATGTTGGGCTTTACGGGACTGTATAAAGGCAAGCCCGTTTCGGTACAGGGGCACGGCATGGGCATGCCGTCCATCGGCATTTACACCTACGAACTGTATAACATGTACGATGTGGACAACATTATCCGCATCGGCTCCGCGGGGGCCATCAGTGAAGATGTGCAGATCATGGATCTGGTCTTCGCCATGGGTGCCTGCACCGATTCCAACTATGCCTATCAGTACAAACTGCCGGGCACCTATGCCCCCATCGCTTCCTGGGAACTGCTGCACAAGGCCGTGCAGATTGCCCAGGCCAAGGGGCAGCGCTTCTTTGTGGGCAACGTGCTTTCTTCCGACATCTTCTACAACCAGTACGGCCGGCCCGATTCCTGGAAGGAAATGGGCGTACTGGCGGTGGAGATGGAGGCGGCCGCCTTGTACATGAACGCCGCCAAGGCCAAAAAGAACGCCCTGTGCATGCTCACCATCTCCGATGAGATCTATACCGGCAGGGAACTGCCGCCCCAGGAGCGCCAGGTGGGCTTTACCAACATGATGGAAATTGCTTTAGAGCTGGCCATCAGCCTCTAAAAGAGCTTTTTTTTGGACAACCCAACCCGGTTTGGGTTGGGTTCTCTTTATGCTCAAATCCTGCAGAAATAGTGGAGGTTTCCATGAAAAGACCCTTTGTCGATGCAGAGCGTCTGCGTGCCATCGCAGCAGAATACCCTACCCCCTTCCACCTCTATGATGAGCGCGGTATCCGGGCCAACGCCCAAAGGCTCCACGAAGCCTTTGCCTGGAACAAGGGGTTTGAAGAGTACTTCGCGGTGAAGGCCAACCCCAATCCGGTGATTCTATCCATACTCAAGGAGGAGGGCTGCGGAGTGGACTGTGCCACCTCCACGGAGCTCCTCCTCGCGGAGGCCCTGGGCTTCCGGGGCGAGGAGATCATGTTCTCATCCAACATGACTCCCTTCGAGGATTTCCTTTTAGCCCACCGGTTGGGCGCCATCATCAACCTGGATGATCTCACCGATGTGGAGTATATCGCCAAGCTCCCCAGCATTCCCAAGAAGATGTGCCTGCGCTACAACCCCGGAGGCAGCTTCGTGGTGAGCAACGGCATTATGAACACCCCGGCGGAGGCCAAGTTCGGCATGACCCGCCCGCAGCTCACCGAGGCGGTACGGGCCCTTCTTGAGCTGGGCGTGGAGGAGTTCGGACTCCATGCTTTTCTGGTGAGCAACGCCACCACCAATGACTACTACCCCGCCCTGGCCCGGCTGCTCTTTCAAGTGGTGCGGGAACTCCACGAGGAAACAGGGGCCGCCTTCACCTTCATCAACCTCTCGGGGGGACTGGGCGTGCCCTACCATCCCGAGCAGAAGGCGGTGGATATCACCGCCGTCAGCGCCGGCGTGCAGACAGCTTTCCAGGAAATCCTGGTCCCTGCGGGGCTGGGAGATGCCGCGGTCGTGACCGAACTGGGCCGCTACATGCTCGCGCCCTACGGCCAGCTCATCGCCACCGCCATCCGCCGCAAGGAGACCCACAAAAGCTACATCGGGTTGGATGCCTGTGCGGCAGACCTGATGCGGCCCGCCATCTACGGAGCCTACCACCATATCACGGTGGCGGGCAAAGAAGATCACCCCCACGACCACATCTACGACGTGGTGGGGGGGCTCTGTGAAAACAACGATAAGTTCGCCATCGACCGCCAGCTGCCCCGGATCGAGCTGGGGGATCTGGTGGTCATCCACGATACGGGAGCCCACGGCTATTCCATGGGCTACAATTACAACGGAAGGCTCCGCTCAGCGGAAGTTCTGCTGCGCTCCGATGGGACAACCCAGCTGATCCGCCGGGCGGAAACGCCCCAGGACTACTTCGCCACCATGCTCTTCCCCCAGTCAGCGCGCCTTTAGGCGCTCCTGAAACTGGGCGCGGAACTTGGCCACCTTCGGGGCGATCACCAGCGCGCAGTAGCTCTGCTGGGGGTTACGGCGGAAATAATCCCGGTGGTACTCTTCCGCTGGGTAGAACTTCTCCAGGGGGACGATCTCCGTGACAATGGGATCGTCCCAGAGGGCTGCCATCTCCCCTTTGATCTTCTCCGCGGTCAGGCGCTCCTCGGCGCTGCCGTAGAAGATCACCGAGCGGTACTGGGTGCCCACGTCTTCCCCCTGGCGGTTGAGGGTGGTGGGATCGTGGGTGCTGAAAAAGATGCGCAGGAGATCCTCGTAGCTGATCACTTCCCGATTGTAGGTGATCTTCACCACCTCGGCGTGGCCCGTCTGATCGGTGCACACCTGCTCGTAGGTGGGGTTCTCCAGGTGACCGCCGCTGTAGCCGGGGACCACTTCCAGCACTCCCTGGAGCTCACTGAAGATGGCCTCCAGGCACCAGAAGCACCCTCCGCCGAAAACAGCTGTTGCCTGATTCATGGGCAGGTTCCCTCCAATTCAGGTATAGAAAAAGGTGATTGTTTGGAAAGCATCTACAGCTATCCCCATTATTATGAGATAGCCTTTTCCTACCGGGACATCCCGGGGGAAGTTGATGTCATGGAAGAAGCCATGGCCAAGTACTCCAAAATCCCGGTGCAGACAGTGTTGGAACTGGCCTGCGGCAACGGCCCCCACATGCTGGAGTTCCTGGACCGCGGCTATGAGTACTGGGGGCTGGACCTCAATCCCACCATGATCGAGTATGCCCAGGAAAAGGCGGCAAGCCGAGGCTATTCTCC
Organism: Firmicutes bacterium UBA3914; assembly: GCA_002391385.1. Classification (GTDB taxonomy): domain Bacteria; phylum Bacillota; class Limnochordia; order Darwinibacteriales; family Darwinibacteriaceae; genus DTU010. The sequence goes on from DGEY01000047.1 coordinate 8,132, forward strand.
AAAGTTCTACCTGGCCAACCTGGCTGACTTCCGCCTGGATGAGCCCGCAGACTTCCTCTACATCATGATGGGTTCCCTCTATGTGCAGAACACAGAGGAACTGCTCAGCCACTTCGCAGCGGCCCAGGCCGGGTTGAAACCAGGCGGCCTATATTTCCTCGACTGGTGCATCGACTTCGAGCCCCTCAGCCACAACTTCGACACCTGGGTGATGCGCCGCGGGGGCATTAAGGTCACCACCCGCTACACCACCCGAGTCCACAATGCCCCGCAGCAGCTCTACGAAGAGAACATCCTCTTCACCATCGAAGAAAAGGGGCGGGAGCGCAGCCTCCTGCACCAGGGTCTGCGCAGGGCCATCTTCCCCCAGGAGTTCATTCTGGCCGCCACCAAACTGCACCGCTTTGAGTTCATCGGCTGGTGGAACGACTGGGACCTGAAGGCTCCCCTAGGGGAAGGAAGGGGCGAGATCGTCCGCCCCATCACTGTCCTCAGGCGGCTCTAGCTAGCGGCACAGCTCGTAGATGGCCAAAACGTCCTTCTGGCCCAGGGGCAGGAAGCCGCCCAGCTTGTGGGTGTCGTTCTTGGTGGCCTTGGCGGCCATCTCCTCCAGGCGATCTGCGGGGATCTCGGCATCCTGGAGCCGGGTAGGCAGGCCGATGCTGCGGAAGAACTCCTCCAGGCGCCGGATGCCCTCCAGGATGGTCCGCTCTGGGTTGTAGAAGTCCTGGTCCACCCCGAACACCCGCACCGCAAACTGCACGAAGCGGTTGGGGTTGTGCTTGTAAACGTACTTCATCCAGGCCGGGAAGACGATGGCCAGGCCCGCGCCGTGGGCAATATCATAGAGCGCGCTGAGCTCGTGCTCGATATCGTGGGAAGCCCAATCCTGCTCCCGACCCATGCCCAGCAGGTCGTTGTGGGCAATGGTGCCGGCCCACATGATGTTGGCCCGGGCTTCGTAGTTTTCAGGTTCCCGCACAGCCAGGGGCGCGTACTGGATGATCCCCCGCAAAGCCGCTTCGCAGAGGTGGTCGCTGAAGCCCACATCGGTCTGGTTGGTGAAGTAGCGTTCCATGATGTGGGCCATCATGTCCGCCACCCCGCAGGCCGTCTGGTATGGAGGCAGGCTGAAGGTGAGCTCCGGGTTGAGCAGGGCAAACTTGGGCCGCATCACATTGGCGGTGTAGCCCCGCTTCAGCCAGCCGTCCTCGTTGGTGATCACCGAACTGGGGCTGGATTCGCTGCCTGCCGCGGGGATGGTGAGGATAACTCCCAGGGGCAGGCTCTCTTCCGCCTTGGCTTTGCCGGCGTAGAAGTCCCACACATCGCCCCCATAGGGCACGCCGATGGCGATGGCTTTAGCCGAGTCGATCACGCTGCCGCCGCCCACGGCCAGAATCAGGTCGATCTTTTCCCGGCGCACCAGGTCAATGCCTTCCTTCACCAGGCTGAGGCGGGGATTGGGCTGCACGCCCCCCAGCTCCACGATCTCCAGGCCCGCTTCCCGCAGCGAGGCCTCCACCTTGGCCTTCAAACCTGAGCGGACAATATGTCCGCCCCCGTAGTGCAGCAGCACCTTACGGCCCCATTTCGCCGCTTCGCTGCCCACCTTCTCCTCCACTCCCCGGCCAAAGATGATCTTGGTGATGTTGGAAAACGTAAAGTCACGCATGTCTATTCCTCCCTTTCTTAGATGGCATGATCTTTGATAAACTGCACCAGTTCCTGTACATAGCCGAAGGCCACCGCCACCACCGTATCGGCTCCGCCATAATAGAGGGCCAGCCGGCCTGTGGCGCTGTCCACCAGGGCCGCGCAGGGAAAGACTACGTTGGGCACATCCCCCACGCATTCGTAATAGGTCTGGGGCGAGATGATGTACGGTTTGGCCCGGGCGATCACCTTCCAGGGCTGGTCCAAATCCAGCAGGGCCGCCCCGGCGCTGTAGACAAAGCCGTTGCAGGACGTGAGCACGCCGTGGTAGATGAGCAGCCACCCTTCCGACGTTTCAATGGGCACCGGGCCCGCTCCGATCTTGGTGGACTGCCAGCCTTCGGTAACGCCCATGACAAAGCGGTGCCTGCCCCAGTAGGTTAGATCAGGGCTTTCGCTGTAGAAGATGTCTCCGAAGGGCGTGTGACCGTTGTCGCTGGGCCTGGAGAGCATGGCGTAGTTCCCCCCTATTTTCCTGGGGAAGAGCACTCCATTGCGGTTGAAGGGCAGAAAAGCATTCTCCAGCTGGTAAAACCGCTCAAAATCATGGGTGTAGGCTGCGCCGATGGTGGGTCCGTGATACCAATTGCACCAGGTCACGTAGTAGCGATCTTCGATCCAGGTCACCCTGGGATCGTAACCGTAGACGAACCTGGCGATTTCCTCATTGTCGCAGATGAACCTGATGGGTTCCACGTCCAGCTCCCAGCTGAGGCCATCTTTGCTCCGCCCAGCATGGAGCCGCATCTCCCGGGCCTTGTTATCCACCCGGAACACTCCCCTGAACTCACCCTTGTAGGGCACCACTGCGCTGTTGAAAATGCTGTTGGCGCAGGGAATGAGGTCCCTGGGGATCACCGGGTTTTTGGAATAGCGCCAAAGCACGTCGGAACTGCCAGCGGGCCGCTCTTCCCAGGGGATCTGGGGAAGCTCCGGCCCGGCAATTTTCAGCTTCATGCCCGCCCACTCCTTTCCATCCTCTCTCCTTTCACTATTCTGGCTGCACCCTGCCTCTCCTCCCTGGCCCAGGTCCAAAAACTTTGTGAATACCAGAACTTGCCCATTTGCGGGGTGCGCGGGCAGGAGTTGGGGAAAGCGTGCAGAATCTCCCCCCAAAAGGAGTGAGGAGCGGATATGTGGAAAGAGCACTACCGAATCGGGTCAGACCTAGTTGATTCCCAGCACAAGGAGCTTTTTGACCGGGTGGGCAGCTTCATCAAGGCGGTCCAGGACGAAGGCGCGTGGGAGGAGCGTCTGGAGCAGGTCCAGGCCACCTTGGAGTTTATGAAGGAGTATGTGGTCATCCACTTCCGGGACGAGGAAGCGCTCCAGGCAGAGATCGGCTACCCCGGCCTGGAGAAGCATGCCGCCATCCACGCCGCTTTCCGGGAGGAAATCCGCGCCTTCGCGCAGCGGGTGGAGCAGGAAGGCTTTGATGAAGAAAAGGTGCAGGAATTTGCGGCCCGGGTCATGACCTGGTTAATCATGCACGTGGGCAAAGAGGATCAGAAGATCGGAGTGTTTATCCGGTCGCAAGGAGGGCAGTCATGAGAGTCGAATACATAAACCCTTTCTACAAAGCAACCATCGATGTGTTCCGCATCATGCTGAACCTCGACGTGCAGAGGGGGCAGGTCCGGGCCGTGGACGAACTGGTGCCCGTGAGCGAAGCCAACGTGGTCATCGGCGTCACCGGCGATCTCAAGGGTTCTCTGCTCTACAGCTTCCCCAAGGAGATGGCCCTGGAGATGGTGACCATCATGGCCGGAATGCCCATGACCAAACTGGATGCCTTTGTCAGTTCCGCCCTGGCGGAAGTGGCCAACATCATCAGCGGCAATGCGGTGACGCTCCTGTCCCAAAACTCTTTCACCTGCCAGATCTCACCGCCTCAGGTCTTCGTGGGCACGGACGGAGCCCTCTCCATGGCCACCGAACAGGCTATCGTGGTGCCGCTCATTACCTCTATCGGCACCTTCGAAGTGAGCATCTCCCTCCACGGCAGCCCCCGCTAACGAATCAGCGCCTTACTCCAGCTGGAGTAAGGCGCTTAACTTTCGCCTAGCCTCTAGAAAGAACCACCGATGGTCACCGCGGCAAACACCTGACTGGTGCGCCCCGCCGCCCCGAACTCGCTGCCGGGGGCACCGAAATTGGTGCCCACGCCGATGCTGGGGGTGATCTTGCCTACAGCAGGCAGGCGCAGCGTGCCCTGGATCAGGCCCGACTGGTCAGATAGGTTGGCCGTCAGCAGCAGGCTGGCTGAAAGCTTGGAGCCAAGAATGCGGTTCCAGTTCAAGGCACCCGCGGCATAGTGCCGCCCGCTGCCCACCAGGGCCACGGAACCGAGCTTCAGCGGATTGACAACCGGCGGCAGCTGCTGGTTCAAAAGGGCCAGGCGGACCTTTTTGATGCCCTCCTGATCCCGATACCCCTCACCGTTGAAGTAATACTGCACCGTCGCGGCAAGGTCAAAACGTCCGGTATCATCTTTGAAGCGGTACATGCCCCCCGCGGTGGCCTGGAGGAACACGCCGTCCCTTTCCACCACTTCATAGACGGGGCCCCGGGGCTCTAAAAAGCCCCGCTCTGTCCCGAAACTCAGCACCGCTTCCCCGAAAAAGCCAACCTCCCCAAAGGAAGAGGACACCGTGGCCATGAGCCGCGGCGGCTCATCCTGCCGGTAGAAGCCCCCCAAGCCGAATTCGGTTTTGCCCACCACAAACTCCAGCTTGGGGGCAAGGGCGATCTCCTTAAGCTCCTTCACCCCGTCAAATAGGCTGTAGAGATAGAAGTTGCTGCTGCCCTTGGGGTAGTGCACCTTTAAGGTCACCGGGCCTTCCCGCTCCGCTTCTGGATCCAGAGGATCGATGCGCCCGATGTTGATAATGTCCGCGGGGCTGAAGAAGTAGCCCACGCCCCACTTCACATTCTGTTTGCCTGCCCGGAAGAAAACCTTGTTGTCGTAGTTGAAGTCGGCAAACAGCTCCAAAAGCTTGCTCTTGAAGGCATCTTCCCCGCCGCTGGCATCATAGCCCAGGCCCACCTTGCCAAAGGCCCGGAAATTGGGATCCGGCCGGGCGTCCAGATAGAGCTGGCTGTCCAGGGAAGCCCGGAAACGGTCCTCCGGCTCGGCGTCTCCCCTAAAGGTACGGGAGGCCCGGAGGCTGAAGTTGTAGCTGCCCCCCAGATCCAGGCGGTCCTGGACCAAGAGGGCCTCTTCCGGTGCCAGGGCACCTTCGTCCACCTCCAGCTCCACCAGGAGGTCGCCGCCGAAAAGCTCATCAAAATCAACTGCCCAGCTTGTCCCCGCCAGCAAAAGCACCAGCAGTACGCTCAGCAAAGCTGTCTTCCGCATGATTACCCTCCTACCGGTTGACCCGCTCGATATAGGCTTTTGTAAAGACGTGGTCCGGAATCTTGGCCACGGAAATCTCACTGAGACTCACCTGGGTCTTCTTCCCTTCCACCAGCTCATCCAGGAAGACCATCTGCACAGGGATCACCGCTTCCCCCACTTTGGCGTACTTGGGAAACAGCGCCGAACGCATGAGCCGCCGGGTTAGGCTGTACTCCTCCACCTTGAGCACCAAGTTGGTATCCTTGGTCACCCACAACGTGGCGTAGGGAAAGGGAACGGTATCATCCACCGCCTTCAGCTCGATGATGTGCACATCGAAACTGCCTAAGGTGCCTTCGTAGTAGCCTTCCACTTCATAGGAAGAGGACCAGCTGGTGCTGGAGAAATCGGCGTTGCGCACATCGGAGTCCTGGAACGTCTCCTTCAGGGAAGTGTGGGCGAACTGCCTGCTGGAGGGGTCGTAAAACCACAGGTTGTCCCCCTCCAAGAGATAGCCCTGACCCCTTTGGGTCACTGGTTCCTGGATGAGCAGGAGATAGCGTTCCCCATCATCCCGCCGGAACTGCCTCACCACCATTTTTTCAATGCCTTCCTCTGGATCTTCGATAATCAGGGTGAGCACAGCGGAAAAGTCCGTCCCCTCAAAGCGGGATTGGGCGTCGATTTTTTCCAAGATGGCCCGAATCTGGCTGAGATCCTCCGCCTGAACCGGCGGGAAAAGGGCTAAAACGAGAAGCGCAGCAGTGAGCAGCAGATAGATCTTCTTCATGGCAACCTCCTAAGTATGGGAACTGAGTGCCTTAATGGGCGAAAGCCTGGCCGCGGCCCGGGAAGGCCAGTAGGCCGCCAGCAAGCTGGTGAAGACCACCAAGGACATGTTCAAGAGGGCGCTGCCCGGGGAAAGCCGGAAGGTGATGCGCCCCTGCTTGAGGAAGAACTGCAGGGAAGGATCCACGTTGAGGGGCAGGTTCCCCACCACCAAGACGATCAGGCCCGACAGGGCCAGCCCCGCGGCACAGCCCACCAGGCCCAGGAGCACCGCCTCCCACAGGAAGATCAGCTGCACCTGCCGCCGGTGCATGCCGAAGGCCCGCATGGTGCCGATCTCCTTGGTGCGCTCAAGCAAAACCATCCGGAAGGTGTTGGTGATGCCCACCATGGTCACCAAGAGCAGGATGATGAAGATGACCAGCCCCACCCGGTTCAACACCCCCACCGCCAGCTCCACGGGCTCCATGATCTGGTTGATGTTCATCACCCGATAGCGCGTGCCCTGCCAGCGGCTGATCCTTTCCTGCCGGGGCACCGGATCCAGGGACACTCCACCCACGGTCACCGTGGCTGCCGGCTCCTCCTCTTCCTGCTCCTCCCCTGGGGCTAGGAGGCCCTCCCGGAAGGAGCGGGTGAAGCTTTCCACCAGGCTTAGGTCGGTGAGAAACATATTGAGCATCTGGTATTCCTCAGGCCCCAAGCCCAGTAGGCTGTTTAGGTAGGCCCGGCTCACGTAGGCCGCGGAAATTCCGAAGCGCTCCTGGTCTTCCACAAAGGCTGTTACCAGAAGCTCGCCCACATTGTGCTGGCCGGTGAGGGTCTCCAGCTTGATCAAAATGGTTTCCCCCACCTCCACCCCTAAGCGTTCCGCCGCCGGCTGGGGCAAAATCACTGCGTTTTCCAGGCTGAGCACATCTTCCAGGGAACCTTCCGTCACCACCAGACTGCTCAAGAGCTTATCTTCCTCCTGGAAATCCACTCCATAGACCAGGTGCATGGTCTGCTTGGAACCGAAAATCAAGGAAGGCAGGGCTTGGCTGCGCTTCGTAAAGGCGGTTATTTCCGGCGCGTGCTCCGTCAAGAGTTCATCGAGGCGCTGATCTGGGCGGATCCTGGTCACCATCTGGCCCCGCTCATTGAACTCCCGGCCGGTGATGAACACATGGCCCCCCAGGGCATGGGCGAAGTTATCCCGGATGTTTTCCACCAACCCCCCGGTGAGGGCGTTGATCATGGTAATGACCAGCATACCGAAGGCAATGGCGCCGGCCAAAAGAAAGCTCCGCTTTTTCTGGCGGGAGATATTGCGGAATGCTACCTTCAGCGTAAACATGGGATCACCTCGAGCTTTCCATGGCCTTGAGCGGCGAAGTTCGCATGACAAGTGCAGTGGGGTAGGCGCTGGAGACCGCGCCCACGGCCACAATCACCACAAAGGAGAGTACAACCGCGGACCAAGACAGCTCCGGCCGGAGCTCGGGCCCTCCATAGATGATTTCAAAGAAGACATTGCTGGCCTTAAGTCCGATCTTGTTCAGCACCAGGAGCACCAAACCGCCCGCGGCCACGCCCAGCGTGCCGGAGATACCAGACAGGAGCATGGTTTCCAGAACGATCATGCGGCGCACGAAGCTCTTCTGGGCTCCGATGGCCCGCATGGTGCCGATCTCGCTCATGCGCTCGGTTACGGATATGACCAGGGTGTTCATGATGATGATCACCGCCACCACCGCGATGATGAAGACGATGGTGTTGAACACGCTCTTGATCCCGTAGGACAGCTCCGCCAGGGCCCCGGCCCCCTGCCGCCAGTTCCTGGTCTGGGCGGCGATGCCTTTGGCCGCGAAGAAATCGGCGAAGTCCCGCTCCGCCTGCCGGAGGTACTTCTCATCGGTGAGGCGCACCAGCAGATACTGCCAGGCTCCCGCATCTTCCTGGAGGCTAGCTTCTGGGCCTTCGGCCTGCTCCAGCAGGGAGAGCCAGAAATCATCCTCTGCTTCCGGCGCCTCCACGATCACTTCCGTGAACAGGGAATCGGCGGATTGGAAAATGCTCTCCACGTCCAGCTCACCCAAAAACTGGCGTTCTTCGCTGGTGAGCTGGGCGGGATCCGCGGAGCCCACCACCATACCGGCCAGGTCCCGCACGTTGGAAACGTCCATGAGGGAGACCATGTCCAGCTGCACGTTGGACTGTTTGAAGCGGAAGAGCCCGGTGATCTCCACTTCCCTAATGCGCATGCCCGTATGGGTGCTCACGGAGGTGAACAAGAGCTTATCGCCGGGCCTTAAGGTGAAGCCCAGCTGGCTTTCTAATAGTTCAGCCACGGCTTTGTTCAACAGCACACCCTGCTGGCCCGGTTCCCAGAAGCGCCCTTCCAGGATCTCCACGTTATCGGGGAACATGGCCTGGTACTGCCCGGGGATGATGCCGAAAAGCTGTGTGGCCCCTAAAGTGTTATCCCCCCTGGATATTACAGCAGTCGCAGAGACCTGGGGATTGATGGCCGCCACATAGGGCAGGGATTGGGCGAACTCCACGATCTCCCCGTAGTCGGGAATCCTGGGTACCGGCCGCTCCATGGCGGTGAGATCTTGAAAACCGAAGAGCGTGAGGTTGCCTTTGGTCTGACCTGTGATCATGAGATGGCCGGTGTAATTCTTGATGTAGTAGCGTTCAATGCCGGAGGCGGCGGTGTCCATGAAGGAGTTGCCCACCACCAGGACCATGATGCCGATGGCCATGATCAGCCCGATAATGGTTGTTTTCACCTTCTGCTGGCGCACGTTGCGCCAGGCGATGGTCAGGAGGATCCTCATGGGAGCCCACCTGCCGCAGCCTTCGACTTGCTGTTCTCCACCACCTGGCCATCCAGAAGGCGGATGACATGATCGGCGATGCTCATGATGGTGGTGTCATGGGTGGAAAAAATGAAGGTGGTGTTCAGCTCCGCGTTCATTTTCTTCATGAGTTCGATAATGCTCTGCCCGGTCTTGGAATCCAAGTTCGCGGTGGGCTCGTCCGCGAGGACGATCTCCGGCTTGGTGGCCAGGGCCCGGGCAATGGCCACCCGCTGCCTCTGCCCGCCGGAAAGTTCGTTAGATCTGTGGTGGACATGATCCGCAAGACCCACGGCCTCAATCAGGTACATGATCCACTCCCGCATCTCTTTCTTCCCCGGCCTATCCTTACCCAAAAGCAGGGGGAATTCTATGTTTTCATAGACGTTCAGGACGGGAATGAGGTTGAAGGATTGGAAGATGAAGCCCACGGTCTTGTGGCGCAGATTGGTGAGCTCCCTGTCGGTGAGACCTTCGGTAACAGTTCCATTGATCTTCACCAGACCTTCCGTGGGCTGGTCGATGCAGCCGATGAGGTTGAGGATGGTTGATTTTCCCGACCCCGAGGGGCCCACAATGGAGACGAAGTCGCCTTTTTCTATGGAAAAAGACACGCCCCTGAGGGCATGTACTTCTGTCTTGCCCAGATAATAGATCTTCCTGACGTTCTCCAGTTCAACGATGGCCATGGGATCCTCTCCTTAGACAGCCTTATGGTTTAAGTATACCCCATTGAGGGAGCAGGAAGCAAGAAACGGGGAGCAGGCGGCAGCGGGCAAGAGCCGGGCCAGACAGGGATAAACAGCCGCGGCCGAAGCGGCCCCCCCTTTTTACCTTGTAAGGGATTTGGGATACAAT